>NZ_CP126279.1:1547640-1857168 GCF_003234815.2 Curtobacterium sp. MCBD17_035
TCGCTGCGGCCCCGAACGGATTGCAGAACGCGGACGACTTCGCCCGGGACGCGTCGGGCACGACCGCCGCGGACGCCGAGGTCGTCGAGTCCACCGGGGACGCAGCGGTGGTCCGCTTCGGTGGGGCCGACATCCCGGTGCGGCTGCCGGCCCGGGGGCTGCACTACGCGGTGGACGCCGCTGCTGCCACCGCGACCGCTTCGGCCGCCCTCGGCGAGCAGTTCCGCGCGGAAGCGGTGACCCGGGCCTTCACCGCGATGAAGCCGGCCTACGGGCGTGGTGAGCGCATCCCGATCGCGGGAGAGCACGCCGAGTTCACCATGTTCAAGAACGCCGCGAGCCTGCAGCTCAACCTCGACGCCCTGTCGACGCCGCCCGAGCAGGTGCTCATGGCGATCGACGAGGGCACGCCGGACATCTCCTGGATCTACGACATCGACTTCTCGCATCTCGACCACGTGGACGTCGTGTCGGGTGACAAAGCGTGGCAGATCGCCCTCGCCCTCGAGTTCGCCGGGGTGCGGATCGGCCGTGTGGAGCCTGATGTCGAGGCCGCGATCCGACTGATGTCCGGACTCGGAGCGACGACGTCCGGTACGAAGCACTTCATCGTCAACTACGAGATCATGATGCTGGCCCGCAAGGCCCTCGGTCATCCCGACCTGGAGAGGACGGCATGACGGCCGATTGCCTCACGATCCTGCACCTCTACCCGCGGCAGATGGGCGTCTCGGGCGACCGGGGGAACGTGACCGCCCTCGTCGCCCGCGCGGACGCCGCCGGGATCCCGACCGAGGTCGTGCGCCACGACGTCGGGGACAGCCTCCCGACGGACGCCGACGTCGTCGTGGTCGGCAACGGCCCGCTCAGCGCGATGCGCTCGCTCGGCGGGGACCCCGCCCGGCTCGCACCGTTCCTCCAGGACGCCGTCGCCGCCGGCGTGCCGCTCGTGGCGGTCGGTGGCGGCTACGACCTGGCGACCCGCGAGGTCGTCCCCACCGAGGGGACGCCGGTGACCGGCCTCGGGGTGTTCGACGCCCGCGCCGTGCGGGGCGCCGAGCGCCGGGTCAACTACTTCCTGCTCGACGTGCGTGCGACCCTGCCCGGCGGAGACCAACGCGTGGCGGGGTTCGAGGACCACGCGACCCGCATCGAGAACATCGATCCCACGGCGGTGTTCGCGGACGTCGTGTCGGGCGGCGGCAACCAGGACGGCACCGGCACCGAGGGCTCGGCGACCGCCGCGGCGTTCGGCACCCACACCCAGGGGCCGCTCCTGCCACTGAACCCGCACCTGACCGATGCGGTGTTGGCCGCCGCCACCGGTCGTCTGGGTCGCGAATACGCGCCGGATCCGGCCCGCACCGCCGCCGTGGACCGCTACGCTCGCGAGGCCCGCGCGGTGATCACGCGCTACGTCGACAAGGCGTTCAAGCGCATCGCCTGACGCGGTCGCGAGCGGCACACAGGCCGGGTACGCGAGAGGCCGGATCCCCGATGGGGATCCGGCCTCTGTTCGTCGGACCGACCGCGGCGATCGCCGTGGCGGGGCCGGGCGCTACTTGCTCTCGTAGAGACGGCTGGTCTCGTCGTGCCACTCGAGGGCGGTCGCGGCGAGCTTGTCCTTGAACTCGGCACCGTGGTGGGCGCAGAAGAGGAGCTCGCCGCTCGCCATCGTGGCTCGGATGTAGGCCTGCGCGCCGCAGCTGTCGCAGCGGTCGGCCGCCGTGAGCTGGTTGCTGCCGAGGTCGTCGATGGAGAGGTCCTGCACGGTCTGGGACATGGTGTGCTCCTCGTTGATCGGAGGCGGTGCCGGGGTTGGTGCGTCCATTTCAGCACGCGCTCCCTGGGATCCCCGCATTGTGGTCGCGCTGTTTCGCTGACCGCGGATTCCGTCGACGGTCACCTGCGCGTCGCGGACACCGCCGGGAGGCGCGGGTCGGCCGAGCGTCGTGCGCTCACGTCCGGGGTGGTGCGCCAGGAGCGTCACCGGTCGCGGGTAGCCTCGGCAGGTGAGTTCCGACTACAACGCCCGCCATCTCTCCGTGCTCGAAGGGCTCGAGGCGGTCCGCAAGCGTCCCGGGATGTACATCGGTTCGACGGACTCACGAGGGCTCATGCACTGCCTGTGGGAGATCATCGACAACTCCGTCGACGAGGCCCTCGCGGGCCACGGCGACGAGATCACGGTGCGGCTGCACGCGGACGGCAGCGTCGAGGTCGGGGACGTCGCGCGTGGCGTGCCCGTCGACGTCGAGCCGAAGACGGGGCTGACGGGCGTCGAGGTCGTGTTCACCAAGCTCCACGCGGGCGGCAAGTTCGGGTCCGGCTCGTACGCCGCGTCCGGCGGTCTGCACGGGGTCGGCGCATCCGTCGTGAACGCACTGTCGGAACGCCTCGACGTCGAGGTCGACCGCGGCGGCAAGACGTACGCGATGTCGTTCCACCGCGGTGAGCCCGGCGTGTTCGACGACGCTGCGGGCATCGGCCCGGACGCACCGTTCACCCCGTTCACCTCGGGCAGCGAGCTCCGATTGATCGGCAAGGTGAAGCGCGGCGTCACCGGCACGCGCGTCCGGTACTGGGCCGACCGGCAGATCTTCACCGCCGACGCGGTGTTCCAGCTCGGCGACCTGACGAACCGGGCGCGGCAGACGGCGTTCCTCGTGCCGGGTCTCGGCATCACCATCACCGACGAACGCCCGCACGCGATCGCCGCGGCGTCCCGGCTCGCCGAGGGGCAGGGCGCCGAGCGGCTCGAGGGACCGGTCGTCGAGCGGTTCCGGTTCGACGGTGGCATCAGCGAGTTCGCCGAACACCTCGCTCCGGACACGGCCGTGACCGACACGTGGCGCGTCACGGGGACCGGTACCTTCACCGAGACCGTGCCGGTGCTCAACGACGCCGGGGCGATGGTCGCGACCGAGGTCGAGCGCACCTGCGAGGTCGACGTCGCGCTGCGCTGGGGGAGCGGCTACGAGACCGTGACCCGGAGCTTCGTCAACATCATCGCGACGCCGAAGGGCGGGACGCACCAGACGGGCTTCGAGAACGGTCTGATGAAGGCGATCCGCGCGCAGGTGGACGCGAACGCCCGCAGGCTCAAGGTGGGGCAGGACAAGCTCGACAAGGACGACGTGCTCGCCGGACTCACCGCGGTGCTGACGGTGCGGCTGCCCGAGCCACAGTTCGAGGGGCAGACGAAGGAGATCCTCGGCACGCCGGCGGTCCGGCAGATCGTCGCGAACGTCGTGGCCGCCCGGATGACCGAGATCCTGACGTCGACGCAGCGGACCGAGAAGGCACAGTCGCAGGCGCTGCTCGAGAAGGTCGTCTCGGAGATGAAGTCCCGGATCTCCGCTCGCGCGCACAAGGAGACCCAGCGCCGCAAGAACGCGCTCGAGAGCTCGTCCCTGCCCACGAAGCTCGCTGACTGCCGGTCGAACGACGTCGCCGCGAGCGAACTCTTCATCGTCGAGGGCGACTCCGCGCTCGGCACCGCCAAGCTCGCCCGGAACAGCGAGTACCAGGCGCTGCTTCCGATCCGCGGCAAGATCCTCAACGTGCAGAAGGCCTCGGTGAGCGACATGCTCTCGAACGCCGAGTGCGCGTCGATCATCCAGGTGGTCGGAGCCGGATCCGGACGCTCGTTCGAGCTCGACCAGGCCCGTTACGGCAAGGTCATCGTCATGAGCGACGCCGATGTCGATGGTGCGCACATCCGCACGCTGCTGCTGACGCTGTTCTTCCGGTACATGCGCCCGATGATCGAGGCCGGCCGGGTGTTCGCCGCCGTCCCGCCGTTGCACCGCGTCGTGGTGGTGAACCGGGGCAAGCCGAACGACACGCTGTACACGTACTCGGAGCAGGAGCTGCAGGGCGTGCTCCGGAAGCTCGAGAAGTCGGGCAAGAAGTACCAGGAGCCGATCCAGCGCTACAAGGGCCTCGGCGAGATGGACGCCGACCAGCTCGCCGAGACCACGATGGACCGGGCGCACCGGACCCTCCGGCGCGTCAACGTCTCGGACGCCGAGAACGCCGCTCGGGTGTTCGAGCTGCTCATGGGCAACGACGTGGCGCCACGCAAGGAGTTCATCCTGGCCGGCCAGGGGCTCGACCGGGACCGCATCGACGCCTGACCGGCCCAGGCCCCGGCCGCCCCGCGGGGTCGCCTTCCGGCCGCTCCGCGGGGTCGCCTTCCGGGCCCGCTACGCGGGGTCGGACTCCGCCCCGATGGGGACGGCGGGGCTCGCACCGATCGTGGTCACGACGGCCTCGAGCGGTGACCCGGACCCGTCGCGCTTGGACAACCAGTCGGGCAGTGTCCGGGCCGCGCCGTCCGGACCGAGCGCGTGCGGGGGAGCGACGCCGGCCCACGCGACGGCGAGGCCGTCCTCGCCCTTGAGGAACGCGTGCGCCCGGACCCCCATGGTGCCGCGCCCCTTGGCGGGGAACTCGGACAGAGCGGAGACCTTGGCGCGGCCGGGGTCCGTGCCGGCGAGCGTCGCGGACGACGTGGGCACGGTCGCGACGACGACGTCGGCCGCTGGGTCGACGGTCGTGAAGGCGATGACCGTGGCACCCGCGGCGAGCTGGACGCCGGCGACGCCGCCCGCGGGGAGCCCCTGCGGGCGGACCACGGCGGCGGGGAACCGCAGGAGCTGCGCGTTCGAGGTCACGAACACGACGTCGTCCTGTTCGGGTCCCTGTGTGGCGCCGACCACGGCGTCGCCGTCCTTGAGGGCGATCGCCACGACGTCGGGCTTGTCCGGCCACGCGTTCGGCACGACGCGCTTGACGACGCCCTGCCGTGTGCCGATCGCGAGCGCGTTCGGTGACTCGGGGTCGAGGAGCGCGACGACGGTCTCACCCGACGGCAGGCCCAGGTAGTCGCGGACACGCACGCCGGCGTCCAGGCGGACCGAGGCCGGCGGGACGGCGGGGACGTCGACGGGCGAGAACCGCACGACGCGGCCACGGTCCGTGAGTGCGCCGACGGAGGACCGCACCGTGGTGGCGACGGTGGACCGCACGGCGTCGTGCTTCGATCGCGCCGGGGTGCGCGCGACGCGGTCGGAGCCCTCGGTCTGGTCGACGCGCACGAGCCGTCCGGTGGTGGACAGGAGCACGCGGCACGGTGCGTCCACGATCTCGAGCTCGACGGCGGCCTTGCGTCCGCCGCGCACGGGCGCGTCGGCTTCGGTGAGCAGGGTGCGGCGCGGGGTCGCGAAGCGGTCCGCGACCTCGGTGAGTTCCGTGGCCACCTGGGTCCGGAGCCGGGCGTCGGAGCCGAGCAGTTCCTCCAGGGCGGCGATGTCGGTGAGCAGCTCGTCGCGTTCCCGCTCGAGCTCGAGGCGCGAGAACTTGGTGAGGCGCCGCAGGCGCAGCTCGAGGATGTACTCGGCCTGCACCTCGGACAGGTCGAAGACCTCTTGGAGCCGCGTGCGTGCGGCCTCGGAGTCGTCCGAGGTCCGGATGACCTCGATGACCTCGTCGATGTCGAGGATCGCGATGAGCAGGCCCTCGATGAGGTGGAGACGCTCGCGACGCCGCGCGAGGCGGTAGCGGGACCGGCGGGTCACGACGTCGAGGCGGTGTGCGACGTAGACCTCGAGGAGCTCCTTGAGCCCGAGCGTCTGCGGGGTGCCGTCGACGAGGGCGACGTTGTTGATGCCGAAGCCGTCCTCGAGCGGGGTGTGCTTGTACAGCTGCTCGAGCACGGCGGACGGGTTGAACCCGGTCTTGATCCCGATGACGAGCCGGAGTCCGTGGTTCCGGTCGGTCAGGTCGGTGACGTCCGAGATCCCCGAGAGCTTCTTGGACTGGACGCCGTCCTTGATCTTCTCGATCACCCGCTCGGGACCGACGAGGTACGGCAGCTCGGTGACGACGAGCCCGGTCTTGCGTGGGGTGATGCTCTCGACGCTCACCTTGGCGCGGGTGCGGAAGGAGCCGCGGCCGGTGGCGTAGGCGTCCCGGACCCCGGCGAGGCCGACGATCGTGCCGCCCGACGGCAGGTCGGGGCCGGGCACGAACTCCATGAGCTCGTCGAGGGTCGCGTCGGGGTGACGGAGCAGGTGCTTCGCGGCCTCGACGACCTCGCCGAGGTTGTGCGGCGCCATGTTCGTGGCCATGCCGACCGCGATCCCGGACGCGCCGTTCACGAGCAGGTTCGGGAACGCCGCGGGCAGCACCTCGGGCTGCATGAGCTGGTTGTCGTAGTTCGGGACGAAGTCGACGACGTCCTCACCGAGGCCGTCGGTCATCGCCATCGACGGCTCGGCGAGTCGTGCCTCGGTGTAGCGGGCGGCGGCGGGTCCGTCGTCGAGCGAGCCGAAGTTGCCGTGGCCGTCGACGAGCGGGACGCGCATCGTGAAGTCCTGTGCCATCCGCACGAGGGCGTCGTAGATCGCGCCGTCGCCGTGCGGGTGCAGCTTGCCCATGACCTCGCCGGTCACGCGCGCGCACTTGACGTGTCCGCGGTCCGGGCGGAGGCCCATCTCCGACATCTGGTACAGGATCCGGCGTTGGACGGGCTTCAGGCCGTCACGGGCGTCGGGCAGCGCGCGGGAGTAGATGACCGAGTACGCGTACTCGAGGAACGAGCCCTGCATCTCCTCGGAGACGTCGACGTCCTCGATGCGCTCACCGTCGGGGAGGCCGACTGCGTCCGTGCGTGCCATGGGCCCTCTCTGTCGCGGCGCTGTCTGGTTGACTGGGCCGGATGACTCCGATGGTACCGACGGCGACGCAGGACACCGCGAACCTCGCCGACGTGGTGCCGGCCTGCCTGACCGCACTCGGCCACCCTGGACCAGCGCTCGCGGGGCTCGGTCGGGAGGCCCGGATCCGGCTCCGTCCCGCCCGGTCCGCGATCGTCGTGCTCGTCGACGGACTCGGTGCGAACGCCGTGCGGGCGCGCGCCGGTCACGCGCGGTTCCTCGCCGCCGAGAAGCGCCGCCTGCGGAGCGGGTTCCCCACGACGACCGCCGCCGCGCTGACGACGCTCAGCACGGGTGCGACGCCCGGGACGCACGGCGTCGTCGGGTACAGCGGGTTCGACCCGGGCTCGGGCCGCGTGGTCAACCTGCTCAGCGGCTGGGACACCGAGGTCCCCGCGGGGTGGCTGCTCGTCCCGACGCTGTTCGAGCGGGCCGTGGCCGACGGGCTCGTGGTGCGGTCGGTCGGGCCGGCGCGATACCGGACGTCGGGGTTCACCGCGAACGTCCTGGCGGGCGCGGACTACGTCGACGCCGACACCATCCCCGCCCGGGTGGACGCCGCGCTCGAGGCGGTCGCCGACGGGCCGGCCACGCTCGTCTACCTGTACGTGCCGGAGCTCGACTCGATCGCCCACAAGCGCGGCTGGCAGTCGGACCGGTGGACGAGTGCGCTCGAGGCCCTCGACGCAGAACTGGCCCGGCTCGCGGCGGCGCTCCCGGCCGATGTCGGCCTCGTCGTCACCGCGGACCACGGCGTGCTCGACGTCCCCGACGAGGCGAACGTCGCCATCGCTCCCGACCTGCTCGAACCGGTCGTCGGGTTCGCGGGGGATCCGCGCTGCCGACAGCTCACCCTGGCGCCGGGGACCGACGTCGACGCCACCGTGCGGGCGTGGCGGGAGCGCGTCGGCAAGCGCGCGTGGGTGGCGAGCCGCGACGAGGCGATCGCCGCCGGGTGGTTCGGGGCGGTCACCGACCCGGTCCGGGCGCGACTCGGCGACGTCGTGGTCGCCGCTCGCGGTCAGTGGGCGTTCAACGACGACCGCGAGGCCGGCGAACACCCCCGGCGGATGCTCGGCCAGCACGGATCGATGTCGGACGACGAGACCTACGTCCCGCTGCTCCTCGCGGGGGCGTTCGCCACCTGAGGTCGGGGTGCCGGATCAGGCCAGGTCGTCGTCCGGCCGCGTGCCGAACACGATCTCGTCCCAGCTCGGCATCGCCCGTCGGCTCCGCTTCTTCCGGTCCGGTCGGCCTCCGTCGGGCTGCTCCGCGGTGGAGCCGGACTCGTCCGCCCGGGGCGCGGACGACGGGCGGCCGCCGTCGCCCACCGGGTCGTCGACCCCGTCGGCGTCGCCGACCTCGCCGGGAGCGAGGGTGTCGAGCGGGATGTCCACGACGGTCACCGACCGGCGCTGCCGGTCGTCCCCGCGGCGGTCGTCCGAGTGGTCGCCGAACGTGGCGGCCTCGCGCTCACCGCGCCGGCGCCGCAGCGCCTCGAGCAGGTCGGCGGTCTCGTTCCCCGGGCCCCGTTCCTCGACGGCCGGCGCGCCGATGCGCGGCAGCGGTGCGCGGAGTGGCGGACGGTCGGCGGCCTCCCGGTCCGGTGCCGGACGCTGGTCGGTCTCGACCCGGAACGCGCCGGAGTCGAACCGGGTGGACGCGCTGTCCTCGGGCTCCGGATCGACGGCGCGGAGCCGAGGGGTGAGGCCCTCGTCGTCGTCCTCGCGCGACAGGCGGTGCGCGTCGCCGTTGTCGGGCGTCAGCGTCGAGGTCTTCGGGTCGAAGCGCCACTGCGCGTCGTGCTCGACCTCGTCCGCGATGTAGTGGACCTGCACCTGCCAGCCGTGCTCGACGTCCTTCCGGCTGGACCAGCGGACGTCGGTGGCGTCGCCGGCCTCGAGCCGCGCGGTGATGGCGTCACCGAATACCTCGGGTGCTCCCGCTTCGCCCGTGACGGAGACGCGGCGGGCGGCGTCGAGCACGAACGACCGCTCGGCCATCACCGGCCCCTCGAACCGACGGACGTCCTCGACCGCGACGCCCATGAGCTCGGCGACCTGCTCGCTGCTCAGTCCGGCGCGGATGCGCGCCTGGATCTCCTTGGGCGGGATCCGGCGGTGCGGCTCGCCCTCGGCGGGGCTCGCCTGGCGGACCTGGCCGGACAGCGAGGGGGTGACCGCGAGCCGGTACTCGCTCCCGGAATCGGTCGCGAGGAGGATCGCGCCCGGTTCCACACCGATGACTCTCACGTCTTGCATCTGTCCGCCTTCCCGTGCATGCGTACAGTCCGGAAGTGTGCCACCCGCCCGACCCCGCGACCGGGACGTCGTGGGCGTGCCGCGCGGAAACGTCGTCGGCCTGCTGTCCGTGGCCGGCCGCTGACGCCGGTGCCGACGATGGCGTGAAGACGGGCTGGAAGCGGGAATGCGCAGCCGGCCCGACGGGTTGCACCGCCTGCTGGAGCACCGGATCGCACGGTTTGCGAATCATCGGTACTTGATGCAAACTGTCGCCGCCGATCCCGGCGACGACCCCTCTCAACGAGAACGGATGGGCATGGCCACCGACTACGACGCCCCTCGGAAGACCGACGACGACTCCGAGTCGATCGAGGCACTGAAGGAGCGCGTCCCCGACAAGATGTCGGGTGTCGTGGACGTCGACGACGCCGACAACCCCGGCAGCTTCGAACTCGCCGGACAGGACCTCTCCGACGTCGACCTCGACGTCGTGGTGCTGCCGCCGCAGGTGGACGAGTTCACCTGCGTCGAGTGCTTCCTCGTGAAGCACCGCTCGCAGCTCGACCACGAGACGAAGCTCGGTGCGGTCTGCATGGAGTGCGCCTCGGCGTAGTCCACATCCCGCACGTCGAACGGCGCCGGATCCCGATCGGGATCCGGCGCCGTTCGTCGTCCTCCCGACCGGCGCCGTTCGTCGTCCTCCCGACGGGTCAGCGTCCGAGGGCCGCGACGACCTGGTCGGGGTGCCGCACGGACACCAACCAGTACGGGGTCGGGTCCTGCGCGTCGGCGACCTCGACCTTGACCACCCCGTGGACGTAGCCGCGGAAGAGCGTCCACGCGCGCGCGTCCAACGTCGGCCCGCGCTCGCGGGTCGCCGCGCTGCCGTCGTACCCCTGCACCGCGCCGACCGCGCTCCGCGGCAGGTGCGCGCGGCCGGCCCGGAACTCGTCCTCGGTCACCTCGACGATCGGTGCGAGCAGCCAGAGCATGACGAGGACCGCGAGCTCCATGCCGATCGCGACGACGACGCCGACGGTGGTGTTGATGGGCAGGAACACGAGCAGGCTGGCGGGGATCACCAGCGCGGTCGCGAGGTAGAGGGTCGGGGGAGCCCAGAGTCGTTCGCGGTACACGGTCACCCCCCTATTCGACCACGCCGTGTGCACTACCCTCGTCACGTGACCGAGCCCCTCGACGTGCCATGGACCGGGGCGGACGCCCCTCGGTTCGCCCATCCGGGAGACGCCGGAGCCGACCTCGTCTCCACCGAGGCGGTGGTGCTCGCCCCCGGTGAGCGTCGACTCGTCGGCACCGGCGTGCGGATCGCCCTGCCCGACGGGTACGCCGGGTTCGTGGTGCCGCGGAGCGGTCTGGCCGCCAAGCACGGGATCACAATCGTCAACGCGCCCGGCACGATCGACGCCGGGTACCGCGGGGAGCTCAAGGTCGCCCTGCTCAACACGGACCAGCGCGAGTCGTACTCGGTGGCGGTGGGGGACCGCATCGCCCAGCTCGTCGTGATGCCCGTGCCCGCCGTGCGGTTCGTCGCCGTCGACGAGCTCCCGGACAGCGTCCGCGGACACGGCGGATTCGGGTCGTCCGGGTACGGTACGGCGGTGGACGTGAGCGTGGCGGCCGCCCCCACGACGGAGGGCGCGGCGGACGGCACGCGACCCGGAACGGACGACCAGGAAGGAGCCGGCGCATGAGGATCGGCAGGGGCAAGAAGGGCACCGAGCCCGCCGAGGAGGTCGAGCTCGCCTCGACCACGCCCGAGGTGGACATCGCGGACGAGGCCGACGAGGCGCTCGACGAGGTCGTGACGGTCGAGCCGACGGCGAAGTCGGCTCCCGCAGACCGCGAGGAGAACGGGCCGCTCGACGAGACCGAGGCGAATCCCGTGCGTCCGTACGTCGACCTCGGCGGGGTGAAGATCCTGCCGCGCGAGGGCCTCCACCTCCGCCTCGAGGTCGAGGAGGGCTCGCAGCGGGTCGTCGCGGTCGGTCTCGACTTCGAGGAGTCGACGCTCCAGGTGCAGCCGTTCGCCGCGCCCCGGACGACGGGGCTCTGGCACGAGATCCGCGCGCAGATCGCCGAGCAGATCGGCCGGCAGGGTGGCGTGGCGACCGAGGTGGACGGGCCGCTCGGCCCGGAGCTCCGCGCGGACGTCCCGGTGGTCGGCGAGGACGGCGTCACCGACGGCCTGCGGACCGCGCGCTTCGTCGGGGTCGACGGGCCCCGCTGGTTCCTCCGCGGTGTGATCGCCGGCAAGGCGGCGGAGGACCCCGAGGCCGCGACCGAGATCGAGGACCTGTTCCGGAGCGTGGTCGTCGTCCGCGGGACGAGTCCCATGCCGCCCCGCGACCTCATCCCGCTCCACATGCCGAAGACGATGCCGACCGCGACGATCTGATGACGTCGGACCCGAGCGCCCCGCTCCCCGAGGACCACGCCACAGACCACGCCGACGCGCTGTCGTTGTCGGCGCAGCTGCGTGACGCGGTCGCGCGGGCCGGCATCGCGCGGGTCGCTCCGGGCGAGGCGCCATCGGGCCGGGCGCTCGTCGCGGCGGTCGGCGGGGTGCGCGGACTGGCCGAGTCGATCCTCCCGGGGTTCGCGTTCCTGATCGTGTTCGCCGTCACGCACCAGCTCGTGCCGAGTGTCGTGGTCCCCGTGCTCGTCGGGCTCGTGTTCGTCGGGCTGCGGCTCGTGCAGCGTCAGCCGCTCGTCACCGCGCTCTCCGGGATCCTCGGCGTCGCGATCTCCGCCGGCCTGTCGCTGTTCACCGGGCGCGCCGAGAGCAACTTCGTGCCGGGCATCGTCGTGAACGCGGTGTCCCTGGCCGTGTTGCTCGCCACCCTCGTGGCCCGACGGCCGCTCATCGGGATCGTCGTGGGGCTCCTGCTGCCGGAGGGCGACCACTGGCGCAGCGACCCCGGCAAGCGCCGTGTGCTCACCGTGGCGACCTGGCTCTGGGCGGGGCTGTTCGCGGTGCGGCTCGCGATCGAGGTCCCGCTCTACCTCGCCGCGCAGGTGGAGCTCCTGGCCGGCATCAAGCTCGTGACCGGGGTACCGCTCTACGCGGCGATGCTCTGGGTGACGTGGCTGCTCGTCCGCTCCGTGTTCGGGCAGGTCGCCGACGGCGGCACCGGGGACGTCGACGCCGCCGGAGGCCCCGACCGCGTGTAGCATCTGTCTCGACATCGAGACATCTCGGGCCCGCGACGGAGCGGACCCGACCAGCAAGGGAGGCGGCACGATGGCTGCGTTGAACAGCTTCGGTTCGAAGGACGTCCTCACGGTCGGGGGTGTCGACCACGCGTTCCACCGCATCGACACCGTGCCCGGGCACGAGCGACTCCCGTACAGCCTGAAGGTCCTGCTCGAGAACCTGCTCCGCACCGAGGACGGCGCGAACGTCACCGAGGCGCAGATCCGCGCGCTCGGCTCCTGGGTGCCGACCGCGGAGCCCGACACCGAGATCCAGTTCACGCCCGCGCGCGTGGTGATGCAGGACTTCACCGGCGTGCCGTGCATCGTCGACCTGGCCACCATGCGTGAGGCGATGGCGGAGATCGGCGGGGACCCGACGAAGATCAACCCCCTGGCACCGGCCGAGCTCGTCATCGACCACTCGGTGATCGCCGACCTCTTCGGGCGTGCTGACGCGCTGCAGGTCAACACGGACATCGAGTACGAGCGGAACGGCGAGCGGTACCAGTTCCTCCGCTGGGGGCAGACCGCGTTCGAGGACTTCAAGGTCGTCCCGCCGGGCACCGGCATCGTCCACCAGGTGAACATCGAGTACCTCGCCCGTGTCACCTACACGCGCGAGATCGACGGCGAGCTGACGGCCTACCCGGACACCCTCGTCGGCACCGACTCGCACACCACCATGGTGAACGGGCTCGGCGTCCTCGGGTGGGGCGTCGGCGGCATCGAGGCCGAGGCGGCGATGCTCGGTCAGCCGGTGTCGATGCTCATCCCGAAGGTCGTCGGGTTCAAGCTGTCCGGTGCGATCCCGGCCGGCGTCACCGCGACCGACGTCGTCCTGACGATCACCCAGATGCTCCGGAAGCACGGCGTGGTCGGCAAGTTCGTCGAGTTCTACGGCGAGGGCGTCGCCCAGGTGCCGCTCGCGAACCGCGCGACGATCGGCAACATGAGCCCCGAGTTCGGGTCGACCGCCGCGATCTTCCCGGTCGACGACGTCACGCTCGAGTACCTGCGCCTCACCGGGCGCGAGGAGTCGCAGATCGCCCTCGTCGAGGCCTACTCCAAGGCGCAGGGCCTCTGGCACGACCCCTCGGTGGAGCCGGCGTACTCCGAGTACCTCGAGCTCGACCTCTCGACGGTCGTGCCGTCGATCTCCGGACCGAAGCGCCCCCAGGACCGGATCGAGCTCTCGGTCGCCAAGGACCAGTTCGAGGTCGACCTGGCGAACTACGCCACGATGACGCCGTCGGAAGAGGACAAGGCCGTCGCCGACTCGTTCCCCGCGTCGGACCCGGTGGCCGTCGCGCCCGGCGACGAGCACGCCGTCCAGGACGACGCGGACGCCCAGCCGTCGGAGGTCCCGCTCCACGCCGCCAGCGCGCCGAACACGGCGTCGAAGCCGGTCCGGGTGGCGCTCGACGGCGGCGACGCGTTCACGATCGACCACGGCGCGGTCGCCATCGCCGCGATCACGTCGTGCACGAACACGTCGAACCCGTCGGTCATGCTCGCGGCCGGGCTCCTCGCCCGGAACGCCGCGAAGAAGGGCCTGAAGTCGAAGCCGTGGGTCAAGACCACGCTCGCGCCCGGGTCGAAGGTCGTCACGGACTACTACGAGAAGGCCGGGCTCACCGGGTACCTCGAGGACCTCGGGTTCTACACGGTCGGCTACGGCTGCACCACGTGCATCGGCAACTCCGGCCCGCTGCCCGACGAGATCTCGCAGGCGGTGCAGGACAACGACCTCGCCGTGACCGCGGTGCTCTCCGGCAACCGGAACTTCGAGGGGCGCATCAACCCCGACGTCAAGATGAACTACCTGGCGTCCCCGCCCCTCGTGATCGCGTACGCGCTGGCCGGGTCCATGCACTTCGACTTCGACGCGGACGCGCTCGGCACGGACCAGTCGGGGGAGCCGGTGTACCTCAAGGACATCTGGCCCGACGCGGCCGAGGTGCAGGAGGTCATCGACCACTCGATCGACACCGGGATGTTCACGCACGAGTACGCCTCGGTGTTCGAGGGCGACGACCGCTGGAAGTCCCTGCCGACGCCGACCGGTGACACGTTCGAGTGGGACGCCGAGTCGACCTACGTCCGGAAGCCCCCGTACTTCGAGGGCCTGACGATCGAGACCACCCCGGTGTCGGACATCAGCGGCGCCCGGGTGCTCGCGAAGCTCGGCGACTCCGTCACGACCGACCACATCTCGCCCGCCGGGTCCATCAAGGCGGACAGCCCCGCCGGGCACTACCTGGCCGAGCACGGGGTGGACCGGAAGGACTTCAACTCGTACGGGTCGCGCCGCGGCAACCACGAGGTCATGATCCGCGGGACGTTCGCGAACATCCGCCTCAAGAACCTGCTGCTGGACGGCGTCGAGGGCGGGTACACGCGGGACTTCACGACCCCGGAGGGTGCACAGGCGTTCATCTACGACGCGTCGCAGCACTACCAGGCGCAGGGTGTCCCGCTCGTGATCCTCGGCGGCAAGGAGTACGGATCCGGGTCCTCCCGCGACTGGGCGGCGAAGGGCACGAACCTGCTCGGCGTCCGTGCGGTGATCGCGGAGAGCTTCGAGCGCATCCACCGCTCGAACCTCATCGGCATGGGTGTCGTGCCGCTGCAGTTCCCGGCGGGCGAGACCGCGGACTCGCTCGGACTCGACGGCACCGAGGTCGTGTCGATCTCGGGGCTCGAGCAGCTCAACGACGGGACGACCCCGCGCACGGTGCACGTCACCGCGACGCCGAGTGAGCACTCGCCCGCGGGTGCCCAGCCCGTCGAGTTCGACGCGGTGGTGCGCATCGACACCCCCGGCGAGGCCGACTACTACCGCAACGGCGGCATCCTGCAGTACGTGCTCCGCTCGCTCGTCTAGGTGACCGGTGGACGGACGGGAGGGAGGGTGCGACTGGCACCGTCCCTCCCGTCCGTCCAGGTCACCATCTGCGCGACGAGCCCCGCGCCGCCAGCAACCAGACCGTTCTGCGGTGGCGCGAATACACTGAGCGTTCGCCCACGAAAGGAGCGTCCGTGAGCCTGTTGTCCGGCATCCGGTCGCCACGCGACCTGAAGCGTCTGTCCGACACCCAGATGGTCGAGCTCGCAGCGGAGATCCGCACGTTCCTCGTGGCCGAGGTGGCGAAGACGGGCGGGCACCTCGGGCCGAACCTCGGCGTGGTGGAACTCACCCTCGCCATGCACCGGGTGTTCGACTCGCCGCACGACCCCATGGTGTTCGACACCGGGCACCAGTCGTACGTCCACAAGCTCATCACGGGGCGACAGGACTTCAGCGGCCTGCGGACACAGGGCGGTCTCGCCGGGTACCCGCAGCGATCCGAGTCCGAGCACGACATCGTCGAGTCCTCGCACGCGTCGTCGTCGCTGTCGTGGGCGGACGGCATCTCGCGGGGGTTCCAGCTCACCGGGCAGAGCGATCGCACCGTCGTGGCCGTGGTCGGTGACGGCGCGCTCACCGGCGGCATGACGTGGGAGGCCCTCAACAACATCTCGGACGACAACGACCGCCGTCTCGTCATCGTCGTCAACGACAACGGCCGCTCCTACGCGCCGACGATCGGCGGCATGGCACGGTTCCTCAACCAGGTGCGGACGCGGCGTGAGTACCGCGAGATGTACGAGCGCACCCAACGCTTCGCGAGCCACTTCGGGCATCCCGGACGTGCCGTGTACCGGGGACTCCGGGGCGGCATGCACGGGTTCCTGTCGCGGTTCACGAACAACGAGGCGCTGTACTCGAACCTCGACATCAAGTACATCGGACCGGTCGACGGCCACGACGAGCGCGCGCTCGAAGCCGCGTTCCGGCAGGCGAAGGACTACGGGACGCCGGTCATCGTGCACGCGATCACGGAGAAGGGGCACGGCTTCGAGCCCGCGCTCCGCGACGTCGCCGACCAGTTCCACGCCGTCGGGCACATCGACCCCGAGACGGGCGAGTCACTCGAGAGCGCGAGCGCCGGACCCGCCTGGACGGACGTGTTCGCGGAGGCACTCGCGCAGGCCGGCGACGACGACGAGCGCATCGTCGCGATCACCGCGGCGATGCTCCGGCCGACGGGACTGCACCGGTTCCAGGAGCGGCACCCGGAGCGCGTGTACGACGTGGGGATCGCCGAGCAGCACGCCGTCACCACGGCAGCGGGGCTCGCGTTCGGCGGACTGCACCCGGTCGTGGCGCTCTACGCGACGTTCGTGAACCGCGCGTTCGACCAGGTCCTCATGGACGTCGCCCTGCACCGCGCCGGCGTGACCTTCGTGCTCGACCGCGCCGGCGTCACCGGTCCGGACGGGCCGAGCCACCACGGTATGTGGGACCTCGCGATCCTGCAGGTCGTCCCGGGCATCCGCATCGCTGCGCCCCGTGACGCCAGCACCCTCCGCGAGGAGTTCCGCGAGGCCGTCGCCGTCGACGACGCCCCGACCGTCGTGCGGTTCCCGAAGGGCGCGGTCGGGCCGGACATCCCCGCGGTGCACCGCCTCGCGGACGGCGTGGACGTGCTCCGGTCGGCCTCGGACTCGTCGGACGCCGAGGACGTCCTCATCGTCGCGGTCGGGGCGATGGCACCGATCGCGCTCGACGTCGCCGCGCTCCTCGAAGCGCAGGGCATCGGCGCCACGGTGGTCGACCCGCGATGGGTCGTGCCCATCGCGACCTCGCTCGTCGACCTCGCGCGCGACCACCGGCTCGTCATCACGCTCGAGGACGGCGTCCGCGTCGGGGGCATCGGGACGCGCCTGCGGCAGGACCTCCGCGCGGCCGGGGTCGACACCGCGGTGAACGAGCTCGGGCTGCCCGACGCGTTCATCGACCACGCGTCGCGGTCCCAGATCCTCGAGCAGGTCGGACTGTCGGCACAGGCGATCGCGCGCGACGTGATCGACCAGGTCGTGGGCACGAAGCTGCCGAAGGCGAAACCCGCCCCCGCTCGCGAGTCGTCGGGCTCGGCGCAGCGCTGACGGCGGCGGGGTCCCCGACCGCCGTCGCACCGCCGGGGTGCCGGTCGCGCCGGGGCATCCCTGTTTCCGAACGGGATGCCCCGGTGCGACGCGGCCGGAGCGGCGCTCAGCGGGAGGCCGGACCCACGATCCGCGGGTCGTGGAACGTGCCGCCGAACACCCGCTCGGACGCGCCGACCCGGTCGAGGTACGGGCTGATGCCGCCCGAGTGGAACGGGTACCCGGCGCCGAGGATCAGCCCGAGGTCGATGTCCTCGACGGCGGAGACGACGCCCTCGTCGAGCATGCGGTGGAGCTCGTCCGCGAGGCCGTCCTCGAAGCGTCGCTGGATCTCGGCCGCGGACGACGGTGTCGCGTCCTTCCTCGCGGGCGCGACGAGTTCCACCGCCACCCGGTCGTACCCGGTCACGGCGCCCTTCTTGTCGCGCGTCGTGATGGCACCGTGCTCGGCGAGCCGCCGGAGTCCGTCGCCCGGCCAGTAGCGGTCGGGGAACGCCTGGTGGTGGGAGTCGAGCACGTGGGCGCCGACGGGCAGACCGACGAGTTCGAGCAGCTCGAACGGCGACATCGGGAGGCCGAGCGGCGCGGCGCCCTCGGCCACGACCTCGAACGGGGTGCCCTGCTCGACGCCGCGCATCGCCTCGCCGAGGACCCGGGCGAGCACACGGTTCACGACGAAGCCGGGGGCGTCCGCCGTGATGATCGCGGTCTTCTTCAGCGTCCGCGCGACGGCGAGTGCGGTCGAGACGGCCTCGTCCGACGTCCGCGGTGCGCGGACCACCTCGACGAGCGGCATGACCGCGACCGGGTTGAAGAAGTGGAAGCCGACGAGGCGGTCCGGGTGCTCGAGCGCGTCGGCCATGGCCTCGACCGAGAGCGACGACGTGTTCGTGGCGAGGATCGCGTCCGGGGCGACGATCTGCTCGACCCGGCGGAGGACGTCCTGTTTGACGCCGAGTTCCTCGAACACGGCCTCGATGACCCAGTCTGCGTCGGCGAACGGCTCGAGGGACACCGTGCCGGAGACGAGGCCCACGATCCGGTTGGCGTCGTCGGGCGAGATCCGTCCCTTGCCGAGCAGCGCGTCGACCTCGCTGCGGATCCGGGCCACCCCGGCATCGACGCGGCCCTGGTCGAGGTCGGTGATGACCACGGGCACACCGAGACGGCGGGCGAACAACAGCGCGAACTGCGACGCCATGAGTCCGGCACCGAGCACGCCGACCTTCGTGATCGTCCGCGGAGCGGCCTCGGGTGCGCCGACCGGACGCTTGGCGCGCTTCTGCACGAGGTCGAACGCGTACATCGACGCGGCGAACTGGTCGCCGCTGATGAGTTCCGCGAGGGCGTCGTCCTCGGCCGCGAACCGGTCGTCGAGGCTGCCGGAACGGGCGGCGGCGACGAGGTCGAGAGCGACCCGGGGCGAGCGCGGCACGGTGCCGATCCGGCCCGTGACCTGCCCTCGGGCGACCTTGACGACCGTGCCCCAGGTGGCCTTGGCGAGGGTGCCCGGCTCGTTCGGGCGCTGCACCGTCACCCGACCGGACAGCACGCCGTCGGCCCAGCGCAGCGCATCGGTGAGGAACATCGCCGAGGGCACGAGCGCATCGCCGATGCCGAGTTCGACGGCGGTGGGCCCGTCCATGAGCCGGTTGTTCTTCAGCGGGTTCTCCACGATGACGCGGAGCGCGCGCTCGGGCCCGATGAGCCGCGGGAGCAGCGTCGCGCCGCCCCAGCCGGGGATGATCCCGAGGAACACCTCGGGCAGCCCGATGCCCTGCGCCGCGGACGAGAACACGCGGTAGGTGCAGTGCAGCGCGACCTCGAGTCCGCCGCCGAGGGCCATCCCGTTGACGAAGGCGAACGACGGCACGCCGAGGTCGCCGAGCCGCCGGAGGGTGTCGTGTCCGAGCCGGGCGAGCGCGTGCGCGGTCTCGCGGTCCGGCACGCGGGAGGCCTGGGAGAGGTCGGCGCCGGCGGCGAGGCAGTACTGCTTGCCCGTGATGGCCGCGGCGCGGATCGTGCCGGCGGCGGCGTCCGCGCGCACCTGGTCGAGCGCCTCGCCGAGCGCCCGGAGCGACCGCGGGCCGAGCGTGTTGGGGCGTTTGTGGTCCTTGCCGTTGTCGAGTGTGATGAGCGCCAGACGGCCTCCGGAGGGCAGCGCCACGTGGTTGACGTGGGCGTTCGTGACGACCTCGTCGGCCGCGAGCGCCTCGAGTCGGTCGAGCACGGCCTGGTCCGGTGCCGCGGTGGCGTTCGTGCCGGTCGTGGTCATGTCAGGCCGCCTTCCGTGCCGCGCTGCGCGAGAAGCCCGGGTTCTCCCAGACCACCGTGCCGCCCTGCCCGAGTCCGATGCACATCGTCGTGATCCCGTACCGGACCTCGGGGTGCTCGGCGAACTGGGCGGCGAGCTGGGTCATGAGCCGGACACCGCTCGACGCGAGGGGGTGGCCGACCGCGATGGCCCCGCCCCACGGGTTCACCTTCTCGCTGTCCTCCGGGATGCCGTAGTTGTCGAGGAACGCCAGGACCTGCACGGCGAACGCCTCGTTGATCTCGAACAGCCCGATGTCGTCGATCGACAGCCCGGCCTTCCGGAGCGCCTTGTCCGTCGCCGGGACGGGTCCGACGCCCATGACCTCGGGGTCGACGCCGGCGAACGCGAACGACACCATGCGCATCTTCGTCGGGAGTCCGTGCTGCTTCGCGCCGTCCTCCGAGGCGAGGAGGCTCATGGTGGCGCCGTCATTGAGGCCGGCGGCGTTGCCGGCGGTGACCCGTCCGTGGGGCCGGAACGGTGTCCCCAGCGCGGCCAGGGCCTCCAGAGTGGTGCCGGGCCGCGGCGGTTCGTCGCGGTCGACGACGTCCCAGCCCGATCCGGTCGCGACCGCGACGGGGACGAGGTCCGGCTGGAGCTTCCCGGCCTCCCACGCCGCCTGGTACCGCTGCTGGGAGCGGACGGCGTAGGCGTCGGTGCGGTCCTTCGTGATCGCGGGGAACCGGTCGTGCAGTCGTTCCGCGGTGTTGCCCATGACGAGTGCGTCGCCCGCGACCATGCGCTCGGCGAGGAACCGGGGGTTCGGGTCGACCCCGAAACCCATCGGGTGCCGACCCATGTGCTCGACCCCGCCGGCGATCGCGACGTCGGCGGCGCCGAACGCGATCGCCCCGGCCAGGGTCGTCACGCTCGTCATCGCGCCGGCGCACATCCGGTCGATCGCGTACCCGGGAACCGACTTCGGGAGGCCCGCGAGCATGCCGACCGTGCGGCCGAGCGTCAGTCCCTGGTCGCCCTGCTGGGTCGTCGCGGCGACCGCGACGTCGTCCACGGCGGCGCCGTCCAGCGACGGGTTCCGGTCGAGCAGACCACGCATCGCGTGCGTCGCGAGGTCGTCCGCCCGGGTGTTCCAGAACACCCCCTTCTCGCCGGCGCGTCCGAACGGGGTCCGGACACCGTCCACGAAGACGACGTCTGATGCCTTGGTCACATGAGCCTCCTGATCTTCCTCGATCATCGCCGACGCTATGCCGGGCGCGACCCCGGAGCGAGTCGGTTGGCCGGTTCCTACGAGGCGGACTCGCCGCCCGGCTCGTCGGCCTGTCCGGCTGCCACAAACGCGGCGGCGATGCGGTCCGCGGTCTCCTCGATCTGCCACGGGCGGGCGTCCAGCGCGGCCAGCGCGTCGGCGACGGTCTCGGGGGTCACGGGCGAGGGGGGCTCCCACGCGAGCGTCCGGAGGGTGTCCGGAGTGAGCAGGTTCTCGACCGGGAGCGCGAGCTCCTCGGCGCGCGCCACGACCGCCGGTCGCGCCGCCTTGTACCGGCGATCGGCCGCGGGATTGCGGTCCGACCACGCACGCGGCGGCGGGAGGGACGGCTCACCCGTTCCACGCACCGACGGGAGGTCCGTGGTCGCCCGGCCCTCCTCGACGGCGGCCCACCACCGGTCGAGTTCGCTGCGGCTCGCGCGTCCGGAGAACGTCTTGACGGCACCCAGCTCGCGCTTCGACGACGGGTTCGCGGCCGCGGCGGCGATGATCGCCGAATCCGGGATCGTGCGCCCGGGCGCGACGTCCGCCGCCTGGGCGTAGGCGTCACGCGCCTGCCAGAGCGCCCGTGCGATCGCGAGGGACCGCTGTCCGCGGAGCGTGTGCAGCCCCGAGAGCCGGCGCCAGGGCTCCGCGCGCGCGGGCTTCGGCACGCGCGTCAGGACCGCCGCGAACTCCTGTTCGGCGATGCGGGCCTTGCCGGACCGTTCGAGGCGCTCGGCCATCTCGTCGCGGAGGTCGACGAGGAGCTCGACGTCGAGGGCCGCGTACACGAGCCACGCCTGGGGGAGCGGACGTGTGGACCAGTCGGCGGCGGAGTGCTCCTTGGCGAGGTGGATCCCGAGGAGCTCCTCGACGACCGCGCCGAGGCCGACGCGGCTGAGCCCCGCGAGCCGCGCTCCGAGCTCGGTGTCGAAGATGCGCCGCGGCACGAGCCCGACCTCGCGGAGGCACGGCAGGTCCTGGCTCGCGGCGTGGAACACCCACTCCTCGTCCCCGATGACCGCTTGGAGCGCGGCGAACGCGTCGGCGTCCTCGGCCCTGATCGCGATCGGATCGAGCAGGAACACCCCGGCACCGCGGCGGTAGACCTGGATCAGGTAGGCGCGCTGGGAGTACCGGTAGCCGCTCGCGCGCTCGGCGTCGACCGCGACCGGACCGTGACCGGCTGCGATGTGCGCGACGGCCTGCCGGTACGCCGCGAGGTCCTCGATGACGCGGACGGTCGCGTGGGAGTCCTCGACGCCGGGGTCCGTTCCGTCGGGCGTCGTGCGCTGGTCAGTCACGGGCGAGCCGCCTCGGGGCGAGGAGGGTGACGCCGTCCGACGACGGTGGGAGTCCGGCGAGCATCGCGACGATGTCCTCCCAGGCCCGCACGTGCGCCGTGAGGTCGTCATCGGTGGGGCTCCACGAGGCACGGAGCTCAAGCTGGGCGCCGTCGCCCTGGGCGCTCAGCTCGCCGTAGCCGCGCGAGATGATCTTGGTCGCCGTGCCGGAGGCGTGGTCGTACGCGGCACCGTGCGCCGCGAGGGCGTCGACGAGCCAGCTCCACGTGACGTCGGCGACGAACTCGTCCACCCCGATCTCGGGCTCGAGGGGCGCCTGGGCGAACGTGACGACGCGGAACGGGCCGTACCAGCCCTCGGGCTCCGCCGGGTCGTACATGGCGATGAACCGACCGGTGCCGAGGTCGGAGTCGACCCCGTGAGCGATCCCCGAGACGTCGGCGGCCAACGCGAAGGAGTGCGGCGCCACCCGGCTCGGCGACGGGATCTCGGTCACGGTCGTCTCCGACCGGGTCGAGCCCTGGGCCACGAACGCCCGCAGGCGCGCGAACGCCTCGGGTTCCGCGGTCGGTGCAGGGGTATCGGACACCTCTGCAGACTAGGCTCCGGAGCCGGGACCGGGAGGGGCGGCACGCCGTCCGTCGGTCTGCTCGGCAGAGAGGACGCGTGCGATGACCGGAACGGCGTCGTCGGCGCGCCTCGCGAGGAGTGTCCTCACGGTCGGTCTCGGCGTCGGCACGGTCTCCCTCGGACGCACCGTGACCTACGCGGCGACGGCCGCCCGGACCTGCCGCTGCACCCGGCCGAGCATGCCGACCATGCCGCGGATCCGCAGCGGGCTCACGGCCTCGCTGAGTCCGAGCGTCAGCGGGTAGTCCGCCGGCACCGCCAGGACCTCGTCCGAGGTCAGTCCGCTGAGTCCCTGCGCGAGGATCGACGCGAAGCCGCGGGTGGTCGGGGCCTCGCGCGGAGCCGTGGCGTGCATCGTGACCACGCCGTCATCGACCGTGACGAAGATGAACACGGGGGACTGGCACTCCTCGACGCGCTCGAGCAGGTCCGGGTGCTCGGCGTACTCCTGCGGCAGCGCCGGGAGTTCGTCCGAGAACTCGAGCAGCAGCTGCAGGCGGTCCTGGAGCCCCAGCGCGAGGAAGTCGTCGCGGATCGTGGCGAGCGACGCGGGCAGCGTGTCGGTCATCGGGTCCGTCCCGCCGGGATGTCGCCCGGCTCGGTGCCCGTCGCGATCGGCACGCGCACCGCGCTGCCCCACTCGGTCCACGAGCCGTCGTAGTTCTTGACGTCCTGGATCCCGAGCAGGTGCGTGAGCACGAACCAGGTGTGGCTCGACCGCTCGCCGATGCGGCAGTAGGCGATCACAGCGTCGTCGTCGCCGATGCCCGCACCGTCGCGGTACACGGCGTCCAGCTCGGCTCGAGGACGGAACGTGCCGTCCGGCGCCGCCGCGGTCGCCCACGGGATGTTCGTGGCGGTCGGGATGTGGCCGGCGCGCAGCGCGCCCTCCTCCGGGTAGTCCGGTGCCGTGGTGCGCTCACCCGAGTACTCGGCGGGGCTCCGGACGTCGATCAGGGGCTCGCCGAGGTGCGCGAGGACGTCCTCCTTGAAGGCGCGGACGGCGCTGTCCCGCCGCTCGACCACGGGGTACTCGACCGGCGTCACCTCGGTCCGGTCCGTCGTCATGGGGCGACCCTCGGCCACCCACTTCGCCCGCCCGCCGTCGAGCAGACGGACGTCCTCGTGCCCGAAGAGGGTGAAGACCCACAACGCGTACGCGGCCCACCAGTTGTTCTTGTCACCGTGGATGACGACCGTCGTGTCGCGCGCGATCCCCTTGCCGCCGACCAGGCGCGCGAACGCCTCGCCGTCGATGTAGTCGCGCTGCACCGGGTCGTTCAGGTCGGTGTGCCAGTCGATCTTGACGCTGCCGGGGATGTGGCCGGTCTCGTACAGGAGCACGTCCTCGTCGGACTCGACGACGACGAGGTCGTGCTGACCGGGTTCCGCGGCCGTCAGCCGTTCGGCGAGCCACGCGGTCGACACGAGTCGCTCGGGGTGGGCGTACGCGGCGAACTGCTCGGACGGGTCGACCGGGGCGGTCATGGGTACCTCCTGGGCCCCTCGGGGCCGGTTCGGATCGTGCGGGTGGACATCGGACGCGGATAGCATCGACGGGCGGCGCCCGGACAACGCTACGCGTCCGCACCGTCCGTGGTCGATCAACGTGACGACGGGTGACGCTGTTCCCGATCCCTCGACGGAAGGTCCGCCCAGCATGCCGAACGACGCCGTCGGGACCCTGCCGCGTCTGGCGGACCGGGACCCCGTCGTCACGCCGGAGCAGATGGCCGCGGCGCTCGTCCCGCCGCCGCAGTTCGCCGACGCGTCGTTCGCCTCGTACCGACCCGACCCCGACTTCCCGTCGCAGGCCGAGGTCCGCGACGCCGTCGAGCGGTTCGTCGCCGACCGGCCCGTGTCCGCCCGCCGCGGACTGTTCGGCCGTCGGCGTCCCGCACCCGAGCCGACGACGTCGGGCGTGTACCTCGACGGCGGCTTCGGTGTCGGCAAGACCCACCTGCTGGCGGCGGCGTACCACGCGGAGACCGGCCGCCGGACGTTCGGGACGTTCATCGAGTACACGGCACTCGTCGGTGCGCTCGGGTTCCAGGGCACCGTGGACCTCCTCACGGGCACGGCGCTCGTGTGCATCGACGAGTTCGAGCTCGACGACCCGGGCGACACCATGATGATGACCCGGCTGATCCGGGAACTCGCCGAGCGCGGCACCCGCATCGCGGCGACGTCGAACACGCCGCCCGGGGCCCTGGGCGAGGGCCGGTTCGCGGCGCAGGACTTCCTCCGGGAGATCCAGGCGATGGCGGACCGGTTCACCACGCTCCGCATCGACGGGCTCGACTTCCGCCGCCGCTCCATCGACGAGACCGCCGCGACCGTCGACGACGTCGCCGCGGTCCTCCGCGCCCTGCCGGGAGGCCAGGCGCGCGTCACCGAGGACCGGTTCGCCGACCTCGTCGCGCACCTCGGGACGGTGCACCCCTCGCGGTACGTCGCGATGGTCGAGGGGCTCGACGCGGCCGGCCTCGTCGACGTCGTGCCGTTCACCGACCAGACCGACGCGCTCCGGTGGGTCGCGCTCGTGGACCGCCTGTACGACGCCCAGGTGCGGCTCGTGGCGTCCGGCACTCCGCTCGACCAGGTGTTCCCGGAGTCCATGCTCTCGGGTGGGTACCGCAAGAAGTACCTCCGTGCCGCGTCGCGCGTGGTCGCGCTGACGCGCGCCTGAACGCCGCTCCGGCGCGTCGGCTGCGCGTCGGCACCTGTTCGGGGGAGGTCCTCGGCTGCTGTCGAGCGCCGCGCCAGCCTGCCGAAACACAACGTTCACACGGCGGCGCGTCGTGTTACATCCGTGAAACACGCCGTGCTCCGGAGTGAAACCTCTCGTCGCCACACTGGTCCCACCCGAGGCGGGCCCGTCAGACGCGGACAGCGCCGCCGACGCGGTCCACAGCAACAGAGAGGTGAACAGATGCTCAACCAAGGTCAAACGGCCTTCATCTTGATCATGGCGGCGCTGGTGTTGTTCATGACGCCGGGCCTCGCGTTCTTCTACGGCGGCCTGGTCAAGGCGAAGAGCGTCATCAGCATGATGATGATGTCCTTCGGCGCGATCGGTCTCGTGAGCGTCCTGTGGGTGCTGTACGGCTACGCGATCTCGTTCGCGAACACCGGCCCCGGCACCCACGTCGTCGGCAAGGTCGGGTTCTTCAGCATCGACCTCAACCAGCTCGGCCTCGGCCAGGCGTTCGAGCAGTCGCAGGCGTCGACGCTCCACGCCACGTACCCCGACCTCGCGTTCGTCGGGTTCCAGGCCACGTTCGCGATCATCACGGTCGCGCTCATCTCCGGCGCCATCGCCGACCGCGCCAAGTTCGGCGCGTGGATGATCTTCTCCGGCATCTGGGTGACCCTCGTCTACTTCCCGGTCGCCAGCTGGGTGTTCAACCTCAAGTCCGGCATGTTCGCCACGTGGGGTGTCATCGACTTCGCCGGTGGCACGGCGGTCCACATCGACGCCGGTGCCGCGGGCCTCGCCCTCGCGATCGTGCTCGGCCGCCGCGTCGGGTTCGCCAAGGGTGCCCACAAGCCGCACAACCCCCCGTTCGTCCTGCTCGGCGCCGGCATCCTCTGGTTCGGCTGGTTCGGGTTCAACGCCGGGTCCGAGGGCGCCGCGGACGGCATCGCCTCGCTCGCGTGGATCAACACGCTCGCCGCACCCGCCGCCGCCGTGCTCGGCTGGCTCATGATCGAGAAGATCCGCGACGGCAAGGCCACCTCGGTCGGCGCGGCGTCGGGCGCCGTCACCGGTCTCGTCGCGATCACGCCCGCCTGTGCCGCGCTGACGCCCGGCTGGGGCGTCGTCCTCGGGTTCGTCTCGGGCATCATCTGCTGCTTCGCGATCGACTGGAAGTACCGCCTCGGCTTCGACGACTCGCTCGACGTCGTCGGCGTCCACCTGGTCGGCGGCATCGTCGGCACGCTGTGGCTCGGGTTCTTCGCGAACACCACCGGCCTCATCTACTCCGGCTCGTTCGTGCAGCTCGGCAAGCAGGCCACCGCGGCCGGCGTCGTGCTCGTCTACTCGTTCGTCCTCGCCTTCGTCATCGGCTGGATCGTCGAGAAGACCATCGGGTTCCGCGTCCGCGCCGAGGACGAGGTCGCGGGCATCGACACCGCCGTCCACGGCGAGGAGGGCTACGTGCTCTACGAGGAGGCCGACCGCACCCCGGTCTCCGTCCGCTGACCCACGCGACACGCACGACGCCCCCGGCTCCGCGCCGGGGGCGTCGTCGTGTCCGGTGGCAGACTGACGCGGTGACCACGACGACACCGCCCACGCTCGCCAACTTCCGTGAGGTCGGCGGACCCGGGTTCCAGGCGGGGCGGACCCGCACCGTCTACCGCTCGAACACCGAGGACGTGCCGGCCACCGCCTACCCCGTCGTGCTCGAGACGGTCGTGGACCTGCGCCGCGGCGACGAGGTCGCCGCGCTCGCGCACCCGCTCCGCGCGGCCGCGGGCTACCGGAACGTGCCGCTGTTCGACCCCGCGGCCGGTGAGGAGTCGGCCCCCGACGCCCTCGAGCTCCGCGACCAGTACGTGGACTGGCTCGTGCGGCACCGAGCGACGATGCTCCTCGTGTTCCGCGCCCTGGCCGAGACCGAGGGCGACGTGCTGGTCTGTTGCTCCGCGGGCAAGGACCGCACCGGCGTCGTCAGCGCGTTGCTCGCCCGGCTCTGGGGCGCGGACCTCGACCGCATCGGCGCGGACTACGCCGCGACCGGGGCGGCGCTGGCGGACCGTTTCGCCCGCGAACGCGCTGAGGCTGCCGACGCCGAGCACTTCGACCGGAACGCCCGATCGGAGGCCGCCACGGCCGTCGCGGTCGTCGAGCACGTGGAGGAGCGGTTCCTGTCCGTCCGCGGCTACCTGCGCTGGCTCGGGCTGAGCGACCGCGAGGTCGACCGGCTCTGACCTCGGGTCCCGGCCCCCGGCCCGGGGACCGCGAGATCGCGGACGATGCCGCCCTGTCGTGTGTCAGAGCGGCATCTCGTGCGACCTCGATCGTCCCGGGGACCGGGTCCGGGGTCCCGGGGTCCGGGGTCCCGGCGTCAGGACATCACGGCAGGTCGGCGCCGTCCGCGCGGTCGCCGCCCGGTGCCTCCTGGTCGTCCTGCTGGGTGCCCGAGGACGCGTCGCCGGCCGCATCGGCCGCGCCGACCATCGCGTCGCCGCCGCGCGCGTCGTCACCGAGTGCGGCCAGGGCGCTCTGCTCCTGCTCGCCCCGGTCCTCCCGGTCGAGGCCGGACGAGCCGTCCTCGGCGCGACCCATCTGCTCCGGGTGCTGGTCCATGTGCCGGTCGCCCGACTCGGATGCCTCGTGCTGCAGGCTCGCACCCACGCTCGCGGCACCCTCGTTCATCCCGCCGCGGTCGTTCACCATGTCGTCGTCCTCTCCGAGTTCTCGGCCACCGGATGGGTGACCGGCGCGTCCGTCGTCACCAGGCGTAGTCCTCCGGGGACGTCTTGTGCCCCGGGAAGATCTCGTCGAGGCGGTCGAGCGCTGCCTGGTCGAGGTGGATGTCCACGGATGCGACCGCCGACTCGAGCTGCTGCATCGTCCGCGGGCCGGTGATCGGCGCGGTCACGCCCGGCTGGTGGAGCAGCCACGCGAGCGCGAGCTCGCCCGGCGCGTGGCCGATCTCCTTCGCGAACGCCTCGTACTGCTCGATCGCGGGTCGGTTCGCCTCGAGGGCCTCCTTCGCGCGACCCTCGAGCCGGCGCGAGCCCTCCTCGGTCTTCTCGATGACGCCACCGAGGAGACCGCCCTGGAGCGGCGACCACGGGATCATGCCGAGGCCGTACGCGCGCGCGGCGGGCAGGGTCTCGCGCTCGACGTCGCGGACGAGCAGGTTGTAGATCGACTGCTCGCTCACGAGGCCGACGAAGTTCCGGCGCGCGGCGGCCTCCTGCGCCTGGGCGATGTGCCACCCGGCGAAGTTGCTCGACCCGGCGTACAGGACCTTGCCCTGCTGGACGGCGACCTCCATCGCCTGCCAGATCTCCTCCCAGGGCGTCTCCCGGTCGATGTGGTGGAACTGGTACAGGTCGACGTGGTCCGTCTGCAGCCGGCGGAGCGAGTCGTCGAGCTGACGACGGATCGCCAGGGCCGAGAGCTTCGACTCGTTCGGCCAGTCGCCCATGTCGCCGTACAGCTTGGTCGCGATGACCGTGCGTTCGCGGCGGCCGCCGCCCTGCGCGAACCAGCGGCCGACGATCTGCTCGGTGACGCCCTCGCCCTTCTGCCAGCCGTACACGTTGGCGGTGTCGAAGAAGTTGACGCCGAGGTCGTGGGCGCGGTCCATGATCGCGAACGAGTCCTCCTCGCTCGTCTGTGGTCCGAAGTTCATGGTGCCGAGCACGGCGCGGGAGACGGACAGGCCGGTGCGTCCGAGGTGTGTGTATTCCATGCCTCCGGGTCTACGCCTCCCGCTGAGCGCGGGTCCAGGAGCAGCGGACCAGCCTGGGTGCCGTGCGTCCGCCACGCATCGCCAACGGACGCCGACGGAGCAACGACAGGAGAGGACCACATGAGCGACCAGCAGCAGCCCCCGCAGCAGCAGGACACCCCCGGCAGTGAAGCCGAGCTCGGCCCCAAGGCGGACCACGGCGAGCAGTCGTACAAGGGCTCAGGCAAGATGACCGGCAAGCGTGCCGTCATCACGGGCGGCGACAGCGGCATCGGCAAGGCCGTGGCCATCGCGTTCGCCCGCGAGGGTGCCGACGTGCTCATCAGCTACCTCCCGGAAGAGGAGGAGGACGCCCAGGACACGAAGCACTGGATCGAGGACGCCGGCCGGAAGGCCGTCCTGTTCCCCGGTGACCTGTCCGACCCGGCGTACTGCCGCTCCGTGATCGCGACGGCGGTCGAGGAGTTCGGCGGGCTCGACGTACTCGTCAACAACGCCGCGTTCCAGATGACGCACGAGACGCTCGAGGAGATCCCCGACGAGGAGTGGGACCACACCATCGCCACGAACCTCAGCGCCTACTTCCACCTCGCGAAGGCCGCCCTGCCGCACATGGAGGCGGGCGCGTCGATCATCGGCACGAGCTCGGTCAACTCGGACAACCCCGTGCCGACGCTCCTGCCCTACGACGTGACGAAGGCCGGCATCGCGAACTTCTCGGCTGCGCTCGCGCAGCTCGTCGGGTCGCGCGGCATCCGCGTGAACAGCGTCGCGCCCGGGCCGATCTGGACGCCGCTCATCCCGTCGACGATGCCCGAGGAGCAGGTCGAGTCGTTCGGGTCGCAGGCGCCGCTCGGTCGCGCCGGCCAGCCCGCGGAACTCGCCCCGGTGTACGTGCTCCTCGCCAGTGACGACGGCAGCTACGTCTCCGGTGCCCGTATCGCCGTCACGGGCGGCACGCCGATCCTCTGATCCGCGGCCACGGGACGGACGGGAGGCGCGACATCGAAACCGGTGCCGCGCCTCCCGTCCGACACCCGGCCGCGTGGGGTACGACTGGACCAGCGAGAGGAGTGACCATGCCCGCGAAGGACGAGATCCCGAGCACCCTGCAGCGCTCGGATGAGCACGCGCAGGAGATCTACGCGAAGACGCTCGACTCGGCGAACGAGACCTACGGCCCCGGGGAGCGCGCCCACCGGACCGCGTTCGCCGCCGTCAAGCACGAGTACGAGAAGATCGGCGACCACTGGGAGCGCAAGGCGGAGAACGGTCCGTCCGACTCCGGTGCAGCCGGGAGTCGTGACGACGGTGAGACCCAGCAGGGCGTCGACGCGAACGCGTCCAAGCAGCACCTCATGGACGTGGCGAAGCGGCTCGACGTCAGCGGGCGATCGTCGATGACCAAGGACGAACTCGTCGACGCGATCAAGAAGGCCAACGCGAAGGCGACGCGCGACGCCCGCTCGTGAACGTGCACGAGGGCCCCAAGACGGGGTCGGGTTCGTTGTCGTGCGCACTGCACGGTCGCCGGGCGCGCGTCGACTAGCGTCGATCCGGTGAACGACGCGAACACGCCCGGCAGCCGCATCATCGGCCTCGGGCACCACCAGCCCGCCCGGATCATGACGAACGACGACCTCGCGGCGATCGTCGACACGAACGACGAGTGGATCCGGACCCGAACCGGGATCCGCACGCGGCACATCGCCTCCGAGGCCGACACCGTCACGAGCATGGCGATCGAGGCCGGCCGTGCCGCCATCGCCGACGCGGGCATCGACCCCGCCGAGATCGACCAGGTGTTCGTCGCGTCGACCTCCGCCACCGACCGCGCGCCGTACACCGCCGGACGCGTCGCCGTCGCGCTCGGGCTCACTGCCGGCCCGGCGCCCATCGACATCAACACCGCCTGCTCCGGCTTCGAGTACGCGCTCGCCCTCGCCGACCAGTCCATCCGGCTCGGCAGCGCCACGACCTCGCTCGTGATCGCGTCCGAGAAGATCTCCGGCCTCGTCGACTGGACCGACCGGTCGACGTGCGTCCTCATCGGCGACGCAGCCGGAGCCGCCGTCGTCCAACGCAGCGACACCGCCGAGATCGGCCCGGTGTCCTGGGGGAGCGTCCCGCACCTGCTCGAGGCCGTGCTCGTCGACGGGGACCCGCAACGGTTCTCGCAGGAAGGCCGCTCGATCTACCGCTGGGCGATCACCGAGGCGGAGGGGCACGCGCGCCGCATCGTCGAGAAGGCCGGGATGACGATGGACGAGATCCAGGTGCTCGCGTTCCACCAGGCGAACCTCCGGATCATCGAGCCGCTCGCCAAGGCGCTCGGGGGCGACACGAAGTTCGTGATCACCGACGTGCAGGAGTCCGGGAACACCTCGGCCGCGAGCGTGCCGCTCGGGTTGTCGAAGGCGTGGGCGGCCGGGAAACTGCCCGAGGGCGTGCCCGCGCTGCTGTTCGGGTTCGGCGGGGGCTTCGCGCACGCCGGACAGGTCGTCCGGACGCCGGTCCGGCGGGGCTGAGTCCACCGTCGGTGCGGCCGTGGCGCGCCCGGCCCGCTCGCTACGACGCGGGCGTGTCCGTGCCCGTGTCCGGGTCGGCCCAGAGGTCGTCCGTGTCGGCCGGACGACGCCAGGGCAGGGCGCGCTGCCGGCGCCGCGAGGTCCCGGCCTCGACGCCCGGGGCGACGTCGCGCCCGCGTCGAGCCCGCTCGGGGCGCGGCGACACCGGGAGCGGGAAGTGTGCCGGCGGCGGGCCGAACGCCGTCCGCGAGCCGTCGATCACCTTGCGGCCGAGCGCGTGGTTCCCGACGCCGCCGATGACAGCGCCGATCCCGAACGGCACCGCGCGGCCGAGCACGCTCGCCCCCTGCCGCGCCAGGAAGCGCTTGACGAACGAGTCACGGAGCCGCCCGCCGATGCCGCTGACGACCGAGCGGGGCAGGCTCGACGTGACGAGTTCGCCCCAGAACGCCGTCCGCGTCGGGCCACCCCCGGCCTGGGCCGCGAGCTGCTTGACGAGCGAGGTTCCGGGCGCGCCGAGGATCATCGCCATCACGAGCGTCCGCGCTCGTTCGGGGTCGGTCACCGCGATGCCGTGCACCTCGGTGACCGACTGGGCGAACAGGGCGCTCGCCTCGAGGAACGCCGCCGTCTCCGCGCCCGTGAGGCCGAGGCTCGTCGCGAACCCGACCCCGGGGATCACCGCGCTCGCTCCGACCGCGGCGCCGCCCGTCGACACGGCGGTGAGGTACTGGCGCTCGAGGATCGCGATGACCTCGGCCGGTGTGGCGTCCGGGCGGCGCCGACGGATCCGGTCGACGTGTGCGACCACCACCGGGCGTTGCACGCTGAGCACGCGGTCGAGCGTCGCCGACCAGCGAGTGGACGCCAGGCCGCTCGGGCCGGGTACGTCGGTCTGCGCCTCGACCGAGGTGTTGTCGGTCGGGACCGTGACGGGAAGGGGGACGATGGCGTTTCGATCGCCCGGGGTGCCTCGTTTGGCCATTCGTGCACCCTACGCTCGGCGGTTTCGCGGGTGCCGGGGCCGGTGCGTTCCGCCCGCCCTGCCTGCGCGCTTCTTCCGCTTCAGACTGCGCGTCGGGGCGGCGATGGGGCGGAGGGGTAAGCCCGCGCGGGGGAGCGTCGGCAGCTCGGCCCGCGGGCGGCGTCGGCGTCGTGGACGCGTGCTGGCGGCGTGGACGCCGGTCGTGCGCTCCGGGGATCCGTGAACGGGGCCCGTACCGACCGTGCGCGCCCGGCGGTTGCCGGTCCGGCGGGGACGAGGTGGGCCTCCCGGTCGGTGGCGGCACCGGCGGCTGTCGGCGGCGCGACCAGAGCGGGCGTGACGAGTCGACGGCATGCAGTGATGCTCGTGGAGCAGGGGCGCGCCCACGCACCGGGAGCACTGGACTGGGGACGGGCCTGCTCGTGGATCACCTGGGGAGGAGTGTCGTCACCGTCGGAAGCGAGTGGTGCGTCACCTGGTGACGGTCCCGCTGTCGTCCGTCATCGGTGATGTCGTCGTATGCGCGGGAACCAGATGCACGCGTCTTCGGTGACGGTGTGCGTGTCGGACGACCGCCGACCTGTCGGGAAACCAGCGGGAGCGGCGGGGCGGCGTCAGCGGCGCGCGAGCACCGCTCGGAGGGGGTGGTCCTGCCCCTCGAGGATGAGCTGCGCGCCGATGCCGGTCCGGGCGTTGACGATGACCGGCGCGAGCAGGTTCACCGTCGTGCCGCTCTCGGCGGGGTTCGCGACGACGAGGAGCATCGCCTCGCCCGCGTCGCGGAGGTCGAGGAGCGCGGTCTGCTCCTCGGTGATGACGGGCGTGTAGTCGGGCAGGTGCACGGCGGCGTCGAGGACGAACAGGCGTGGGTCCTCGGTGCCGGCAGCGGTGGTGCCGTGCCCGGCGAGGGCGAAGAGCCCCTCGGCACCGGTGACCTCCTGCAGGGTGAACGACGTCAGGGGTTCGAGACCGAACGGTGGGACGGTGAACGTCAGCGGGATGTTCATGAGAGGTAGTCCATCAGGGTCGGCTGCAGCGTCTTCGCGGTGACGGCGAGGGCTGCCTGGTAGTTGGTCTGCTGGAGCTGCAGGTCGAGGATCGCCTTGGCCACGTCCTTGTCCTCGATCTGGGAGCGCTGTCCCTCGAGGTCGGTGGACCGGGACGCGAGCGTCGACTGCGCGGCGATGACCGAGGAGTGTCGGGTGCCGACGTCGCCCTGGACGCCACGGACGGCGGCGATGCGGCTGTCGACCTGACTGATCCGCGCGCTGACGTCGGCACCGGACTGCAGGTCGCTGCTGATGTCGTCGATGAGGCTGAACACCGAGTCACTCCCGGTCCCGAAGACGGCGCTACCGTCGGTGTCGACGCGCACGGTCGTCCCCGACGCGATCCGGCGCTGCACGCCGACGTCGGTGCCGTCGGTCGACCCGTTGTAGGTGAAGTCGCTGCCGTACGCGGCGGACGCGTCCGTGTTGCCGGCGAAGACGGCCCGACCGCCGTACTGCGTGTTGGCGTCCTGGAGCAGGTCCTGCTTGAGTCCCTGGAGCTCGGTGACGATCGCGTTCCGGTCGGTGTCGTTCAGGGTGCCGCTGTTGGATCCCTGCACGGTGAGGTCCCGGACCTTGTTCATGACCGAGTACACGCTCGCGAGCGCGGAGTCGGTCGTGGCCAGCCACCCGGCGCCGTCGTCGGCGTTGCGGGAGTACTGCGCGTTCTGGGCCTGGGCGCTCCGCACGGTGATCGACTTGCCGGTACCGCTGGGGTCGTCCGACGGGACGGTGATGTTCTTCAGGCTCGACGCCTGGTCCTGCAGCTGCGCGAGCCGCGCGGCACCGGTCTGGAGACGCTGTTGCGCCGCCGCCATGGACATCTGGGTCGTGACACGAGTGAGCATGACGATCAGCTGATCCCGACGACGCCGACGTGGTTGATGAGGGTGTCGAGCATCTGGTCGACCGCGGTGAGCACGCGCGCGGCCCCCTGGTAGGCGTGCTGGTAGGTGAGCAGGTTCACGTTCTCCTCGTCGAGGTCGACGCCGGCCCCGGACTGCTGCTGCGTCTTGGCGCTCGTCGCGGCGAGTCCGGTGAGGGTGGTCTGGGTCGCGGCCGTCCTCGACGTCGTGCCGATGCCGGTGACGACGTCCGACCAGGTCCGGTCGGGGGCGTCCGCGGCGGAGCCGATCTGGCCGATGGTGTCCGCGATGCTGCCGCTGTACGAGCCGTCCCCGGTCCGGACGGCGATGCCGGCGGCGTCGGTCGGGACGACGGTGAGGCCCTGCGCGGCCGGGACACCGGCCGCGATCGCGAAGAAGTCCGTGCCGGTGGCACCCGCGGGGGTGTACCCGGTCTCGTGCACGGCGTTCACCTGCGTGGCGAGCGCGGTCGCGACACGGTCGTACCCCGCGGAGGCCTCGGCGAGGGCGCCCCCGGTGCCGTCGGCGTTCGCGGGCGCGAGGACGCTGAGCGTGCCGGCGATGCTGCCGCCGTCCAGTGTGACGGCCGAGCCGGACCCGCCGACCCACGACAGGGTCACCGGGGAGGCGGCGGCGCCGCGCAGCGTGTCGGAGCCGGTGACGGCCACGGCGTGGGCGGACGTGCCGTCGACGATCGCGTTCCCGCCGATGACCACGTCGACCGTGCCGTCGCCGTTGTCCCGCACCGTGGCGCCGGACAGGGACGCCATCTGTTCGGTGAGCACGTCGCGTTGGTCCATCAACTCGTTCGTCGAGCCGCCCCCTGCGGCCGTGGTGCGGATGCGGTCGTTGAGCGCCGCGACCTGGGTCGCCGCGGTGTTGAGCTGCCCGACCGCGTCGCCGACGTCGGACCGCGCGGAGGCCCACTGCGCGTCGATCGCCTGGGATCCGGTCCGCAGCGTGCTCGCCACCTGCGTGGCCGAGCTGAGCACGACGCCGCCGGACGCGGTGTCCCCGGGGTTGTTCTGGAGGTCGGACCAGGCCGACCACATCGTGTCCAGCTGGCTGGACAGTCCGTTCGCCCCGGGTTCGTTCAACGACGTCTCGAGGTCGGACAGTGCGGATGAGCGAGCCGACGCGTACCCGGAGGCGGACGCGGAGGCACGGACCTGCGTGTCGAGCGTCATGGTCGCGAGTCGGGCGATGCCGTCGACGGAGACGCCCTGGCCGGCGGTCGCGACCGTACCGGTGAGGAGCCCGGTCGCGGCGACCGGCGGGATGGACGTCTGCGTGATCCGCTGCCGGGTGTACCCGGTCGTCCCCGCGTTCGCGATGTTCTGACCCACGACGTCGAGTCCGGCACGCGCCGCGGAGAGCCCGGAGTAGGCGGTTGCGAGCGATCCGAAGGTGCTGACCATGACTACAGGCTCCCGTCGAAGAAGTGCGCACCGGCGGCGCCGGCGTCGGCGGACCCGCGGCCGTCGTACGTCGCGACCTCGCCGACCGCACCGGCCAGGGTCTCCTGCGTGGCGCGCGCCGCCGCTCGGAGGAACCGCTCGTTCTCGTCCCGCAGCGCGGCGACCTGCGCGGTCAGCTCGATCATCGCGCGGAGGTGCGCAGCGAGGATCTCGCCCCACGGCCCCTCCGGCGCGGCGGCCGACACGATCTCGCGGAGGGGTGCGTCGGTCGGCGCGCCGAGATGCTCGGCGACGGCGGCGCTCTCGACGCTGCGCTCGAGGCCGACGGCGCGCAGCCGCTCGAGGACCTGTTCGACCTCACGGCTCGCGTGGTCGACCCACCGCGAGCGTCCGGCGGTCAGGAGCAGCTGCTCCTCCTCGAGCTTGAAGGTGAGGAGCTCGAGGAGCTCGCGTTCCCGCCACAGCACGGCGGACAGTTCGTTCATGCCCAAGGTCTCCTCCCGGTGATCGGCTCGCTGCGTCGACGAGCACTATCGGTCCGCACGTCCACCGCCGTTAGGAGCGACGGTGGGAGCGACCTGGGCGCACTAGCCGAACCCCCGGAGGGGCACCAGTGGCACCGCGCCTCCACTTCGGGGGGACGGGAACCGCCTTGTCCCCCGAAATGCCGACCCAGGGCGCCCAGGAAACCCCCGGACTGGGGCCGGTGGAGGTCTCCTGTCCCCCTCAGCTCGTCGATAGGTTCATGACTGCACCGCGGGCGACCGCACCGATCATCGAGGGGGAGACACCGGATGGACCGCACGGCACGGAACGCACTCGTGGTGGAGAACCTCCCGCTGGTGGGGTACCTCGTCGCCGAGGTCTGCGCCCGTGCGACCCACCTGTCGCGCGACGACATGGCCTCCGTCGGTGCCCTGGCGCTCGTCACCGCCGCGGACGCGTACGACCCCTCGCTCGGGGTGCCGTTCGGTGCGTACGCCCGCACGCGCATCACCGGGGCGTTCGCCGACGACATGCGCGCCGGCGACTGGGCCAGCCGTGGGACGCGCAAGCGCATCAAGGAGACGCTCGCCGTGCAGGACACCCTGACGGCGCAGCTCGGACGCGCGGTGTCGGTCCAGGAGCTCGCGGACGCCATGGGGGTCGACCGCCAGTCCGCGGCGGACGCCCTCGCCGACGCGGGCCGGACGGTCACCACGATCGACGAGACCGTGCACGACTCGCTCGCGGCCGAGGTCCCGCTGCCCGGTGACGACCTCCTCGCCACCGAGCGCACCCGCTACCTCCGCGCCGCCGTCGCCGCTCTGCCGGAGCGCATGCGGTTCATCGTCGAGGCCGTGTACTTCGGCGACCGCACCGTCACCGAGGTCGCCGAGGAGCTCGGGATCACCCACTCGGCGGTGTCGCAGCAGCGGTCCGAGGCGATGCGCCTGCTCCACGACGGCCTGACCGCCCACTACGGCGACAGCGACGACGTCGTCGTCGAGCCGCGCTCCCGCACGACGGCCGCGCGACGCAGCGCCTACCTCGCACGGGTCGCCTCGAACGCGGCGGTCGGCATGGCCCGCGCCGTGATCGAGCCCCTCGCCGGAACTGCCGCCGCGGCGAGCTGAGAACGTCGGGAGCACGGCACGCGGAAATCGGTCCGCACCGTCTCCTAACGGCTCCGGCCGCACGGCCGAGAGTCCTCGATGCCAGCCCATGGACGGGCCGGCGCACCACACCCACGTTTCACGGAGGAAATCACCATGGGTATGTCCATCAACACCAACCTCTCGGCACTCGACACGTACCGGAACCTCAACGCGACCCAGAACGACCTGTCGAACTCGCTCGAGAAGCTCTCGAGCGGTCTGCGGATCAACAAGGCCGCCGACGACGCCGCCGGTCTGTCGATCTCCGAGGGCTTGAAGTCGCAGGTCGGTGGCCTCACGGTCGCGGCCCGCAACGCCCAGGACGGCATCTCCGTCGTGCAGACCGCTGAAGGTGGCCTCACCGAGGTCCACTCGATCCTCCAGCGCATGCGTGACCTCGCCGTGCAGGCCGGCAACGACTCGAACAACGCCGACTCGCGCACCGCGATCACGACCGAGGTCTCGTCGCTCCAGTCGGAGCTCAGCCGCATCGCCTCGTCCACGAACTTCAACGGCACGTCGCTGCTCAACAGCAACAGCACGCTGAAGTTCCAGGTCGGCGCGAACGGTGACGCCAACAGCCAGATCTCGGTCGACCTGTCCGGCGCCAACGTGAACAAGGTCGTCGACGCGCTCGGCGCGACGCAGTCCGACGGCACCGCGTTCACGATCAAGAGCGGCACGAACATCAACACCGCCTTCCAGGGCAAGTCGCTCTCGTTCGAGGCCGGCAAGGGCACCTCGTCGGACCTCAAGGTCACGACGGGCACCCTCACGGGCTCGAACGCCGACGGCACGTTCACGTCGGTCGACGATCTCGTGTCCTCGCTGAACGGTGACGCCACGTTCTCGAAGAACTTCACCGCCACCGCGGTGAAGGACGTGAACGGCGCGACCACCGGCTTCAACGTCCGCGCGAACGACGGCAGTGCGGTCGACACCGCCAGCCCGCTCGGGACGGCGGACACCACCGGCACCCTGACGGGCGCCGCCGGTTCGTCCACGACGGGCCTGCAGTTCGACACCGCGGACCACGCTCAGGCGGCGATCCGTGCCATCGACGCGCAGATCACGGCCGTGTCGACCGCCCGCTCGAACCTCGGTGCCGTCCAGAACCGCTTCGATCACGCCATCAACGTGACGAACGTGGCGAAGGAGAACCTCACCGCGGCGCAGTCGCGGATCACCGACGTCGACATGGCGGAGGAGATGGTCAACTACACGCGCGACAACATCCTGAGCCAGGCCGGCACGGCGATGCTCGCGCAGGCGAACCAGAGCACGCAGGGCGTCCTCTCGCTGCTCAAGTAACACCCCTGGCGGCCGCCGCCGTACGGATCCGTTCGGGTGATCCGTGCGGCGGCGTCGCTGCCGTCGAACGACCGGAAGGAGCCCCACGGTGTCCACCACCTCCGCCTTGACGACCACCTCGACGTCGGCATCGGGCACGCTCGGCATCGACGGCCTCGCCAGTGGCCTCGACACCACGAGCATCATCAACTCGCTCATGTCGATCGAGCAGCTGCCGCAGTCGCTGCTCCAGGACAAGGTCACGTCGACGAGCGCGTTCATCTCGTCGCTGCAGACGATCAACGGCCTGTTCGCGACGATGGCGACGAAGGCCACGGCCGCCGCCACGAGCACCTCCCTCAACCTCCTCACCGCGTCGAGCTCGTCCTCCGCGGTCACCGCGAGCGTGTCGAGCACCGCGGCCGCCGGGAGCGTCAGCTTCACGGTCGGGAGCACCGCCGCAGCGCAGGTCGGTGTCACCGCCGCGATGACGACGTGGTCGAGCAGCGCGCCGACGCTCACACTCGTCTCCGCGAGCGGTGCGAAGACCGAGATCAGCCCCGCCTCCGGCTCGCTCGACGACGTCGTCAGCGCGATCAACAAGGCGGGCGCCGGCGTCACCGCGACGAAGGTCGCCGCGGGGACGACGGCCGACGGCACGAAGCAGTACCGGCTCCAGCTCACCGCGACGGCCTCGGGGTCGGCGGGCGCGTTCACCCTCTACCGCGGCTCGGGCAGCGACGTCGACGCGGGGACCGCGACGAACGTCCTCACCGAGTCCGGTGCCGCCGTCGTGCAGCAGGCGTCCGACGCCTCGGTCACGCTGTGGGCGGGCACCGCGGCCGCGCAGACGATCACGAGCTCGACGAACACGTTCACCGACCTCGTGCCCGGACTCACCGTGAACGTGTCGGCGGTGTCCGCGTCGCCGGTCACGGTCACCGTCGCCCAGGACACGACGAAGGCCACCGCCGTCGCGTCCGGCCTGGTCGACGCGCTCAACGCGATCACGAGCTACTACTCGTCGAACACGAGCGTGTCGACGTCGACGAGCGCCACCGACGGCTCGCAGTCCACGACCGCGGGCGTGCTCCTCGGCGACGCGACAACGCGGGACGCCGTGCAGCAGATCACGAGCGCGATGTCGACACCGGTGAACGGCCAGTCCCCGTCCTCGATCGGCATCGAGATCACGAAGGACGGCGACTTCACCTTCGACTCCGACGCGTTCCGGGCCGCGCTCGCGACGGACCCCGCCGGCACGCAGAAGATCCTCTCGGGCCTGGCGCAGAACGTCGCGAACGTCGCGAACGGTGCGTCCGACAAGTACAGCGGTTCGATCACGACCGCGATCACGGGGCAGCAGTCCGTGGTCACGGACCTCAACCAGCAGATCAGCGACTGGGACACGCGGCTCGCGGACCGCCGTGCGACGCTGCAGGAGGAGTACACGAACCTCGAGACGAACCTGTCCACCCTGAAGTCGCAGTCGACCTGGCTCACGAGCCAGATCTCGTCGCTGCCCTCGTACTCGTCGTCGAGCAAGTGACCCGATGAACGCCTTCGACCTCGCCTCCGCCGCCGCGTTCCGTCGCGCCGCCGCCGAGGGCACCGCCGCTGACGACCGTCGCCGCGCGCAGTACGCGACCCAGTCGGTGCTGTCCGCGACCCCGGCCCAGCTCGTCACGATGCTCTACGACCGGCTGCTCCTCGACCTGCACCGCGCCGAGCAGGCGCAGACCACCGCCGACTGGTCGACCGCTCGGGAGCAGCTCATGCACGCGCAGGCGATCGTGGGGGAGCTGTCCACGTCGCTCCGCATCGACGTGTGGGACGGCGGGGAGGGGCTGCTCGCCATCTACAACTACGCGTCGACCGCGCTGATCACCGCGAACGTGCACCACGACGTCGACGCGACACGGCAGTGCATCCGTCTGCTCGAGCCGCTCCGTGCCGCGTGGCACGACGCCGCCGCGGCGTTGCCCGCGTCGGCGACGGCGACCGGGACCGGGGGAGCACTCGGTGTCGCCTGAGTGGTCGACGCCCGGCGAGCAGTCCGGTCAGGATCGCGGCGACGCAGCGACCGTGGACGCGCACTCGGCGTGGGACCGCGTCCTCACCGACCTCGAGGTCGCGGTCGCCCGCGCCGACGCCGTCGGCGTCGCGGTCCCGGCGTGGACCCCGCCGACCGGACTGGGACGGATCCCGCGCGAGCTCGTGGGTCGGGCCTCCCGGCTGCTCGCAGCGCAGCGGGACGCCGTCGCGCGCGTCGACGCGGCCAGGAGGGACGTCGCCGCGCACCTGGGCGCGCTGCGGTCCGTCGCGTCGTCGCGGGCGCCGGAACCGGCTCGGTACCTCGACGTCACAGGCTGACCGACCCCCGTTCGGGGCGACCGCTTACGTGGGCCGGGCGGTGCGCCGATAGCCCCTCTCGAGCACGGATCGCTCGTCCTCGGCCACGGATCGGCCTCCGCCACCGGCGACCCCTCGTGGTCGCCGTCCTCGTGGAACGGCTGGTCATGCTCGACTCCGTGTCGACCTCGGCGCTGCAGAGCGCGCTCGACGGTCTCTCGCTCCGGCAGAAGGTGATCGCGAACAACGTCGCGAACATCAACACGCCGAACTACCACGCCGAGAAGGTGCAGTTCGAGGACGCGCTCGCCCAGTCCGTCGCGGACGGGAACGGCAGCACGACGCCGACCATCGCGCGGAGCCTCGAGCCGACGAACACGAACGGCAACAACGTCGACCTCGACGAGGAGACGCTGTCGAACGTCGACACGACCCTGCGGTACCAGTTCGCGTCACAGGCGATGAACGCGGAGCTCACGGCGGTCCGCGCGGCGATGCGGACCGACTCGTGACCACGTTCGACGCGATCGGCATCGCGAGCACCGGCCTCACGGTGCACCGGAAGTGGCTCGACGCGATCTCGGACAACATCGCGAACGTCAACACGGTCAAGTCCATGGACGACTCGGCGTTCCAGGCCCGGTACGTCGAGGTCCAGGAGGGCGACGGCGTCTCCGGCGCCTACGTCGAGGGCGCAGCGTTCGGCAGTGCCGCCGGCCGCGTGACCTACGACCCGGACAACCCGCTCGCGAACAAGGAGGGGTACGTCCGGATGCCGGACATCGACCTCGGGACGCAGATGGCGGACCTCATCATGGCCCAGCGCGGCTACCAGGCGAACGCCGCCGTGGTCGACCGTGCCAAGACCGCCTACGAGGCGGCACTCCAGATCGGGAAGAACTGATGCCCATCGACGCCGTCAACGGGGTCACCACGAACGCGCTCTCCGGCGTGTTCGGCACCTCGCAGGCCACCACGCCCGCCACCACCGCCGAGCCCACGACCGGCACCGACGGGTCGTTCGCCACGAGTCTCGGCAACGCGGTGGACGGCCTCCAGTCGCTCGAGAGCCAGTCGAACACGCTCGCCGTCAAGGCCGTGACCGGGAACCTCGACGACATCCACGACGCGACCATCGCCGCCACCCGCGCGCAGGTGACGCTCGAACTCGTCTCCGCCGTGCGGAACAAGGGCGTCGACGCCTTCAACGAGATCATGAGGATGCAGGCCTGATGCCGCTCGCACTCCGCAACGCGTTCGCGCGTCTCGGCGCGACCCTCAAGGGCTTCAGTGTCGCGCAGCGCACCATCGCGGTCATCGGGATCGCGGCCGTCGTGCTCGGCGCGATCGCCCTGACGAGCTGGCTCTCGAAGCCCTCGTACGCGCCGCTGTTCACCGGCCTCGCCGCCACCGACGCGAGCTCGATCACCGACCAGCTGACGACGGACAACGTGCCGTACCAGCTCACCGACGGCGGGGCGACCATCCTCGTGCCCCAGGGCGACGTGTACCAGGAACGCCTCAAGGCGGCCTCGAACGGGCTGCCGTCGTCGAACGAGGGTGGGTACGCACTGCTCGACAAGATGGGCGTCACGGCGTCGGAGTTCCAGCAGAACGTCACGTACAAGCGCGCGATCGAGGGCGAGCTCGCCAAGACGATCAGCGCCATGGACGGCGTGCAGACGGCGTCCGTGCAGCTCGCGATCCCCGAGAAGAGCGTGTTCGTCTCGGAGACCAAGGACCCGACCGCGTCGGTGTTCGTCGAGCCGAAGGCCGGCCAGACGCTGAGCACCGAGCAGGTCCAGGCGATCGTCCACCTGACGAGTGCCGCCGTCGAGGGCATGCAGCCGACCGACGTCTCGGTCGTCGACGCGAAGGGCGACGTGCTCTCGGCCGTCGGCACCGGCACCACCGGCGGGTCCGACGACCAGGCGAGCGACTACGACACCCGCGTCGGCCAGCAGGTCCAGGCACTGCTCGACAAGGTGGTCGGCGCCGGCAACTCCTCGGTCGTCGTCGCGGCGACCATGGACCCGAACTCCGGGACGCGCACCACCGAGTCGTTCGCCCAGCCCACGAGCGGCCCCGTCGCGCTCAACGAGTCCAGCTCGACCGAGAGCTACGACGGCTCCGGCGCCGGCGGATCCGGAGCGACCGGTGTCCTCGGCCCGGACAACATCGCCGTGCCGAGCGGCAGTTCGACGAGCGGCACGAGCGGATCGAGTGGGTCCAGCGGCTCGGGCAACGGTTACACGAACGAGTCGTCGACCAAGGACAACGCCGTCGACAAGACGACCGAGACCACCACGATCCCGGCCGGTGCGCTCAACCGGCAGACGATCTCGGTCGCGCTCGACAGCAAGGCCGCCAAGGGCGTCAACCTGCAGAGCATCGACGACCTCGTGGCCAACGCCGCCGGTGTCGACCAGACCCGCGGCGACCAGGTGAAGGTCGCGGTCGTCGACTTCAACAACGACGCGGCCAAGCAGGCCGCCGCCGCGCTCAAGGCCGCCGACGCCCAGGCCGCCGCGACCGCGATGTGGTCCACCATCCGCACCGCGGCCATCGTGGGCGGTGTCGTGCTCGCGATCGTCGCCGTGCTCGTCATGATGGCCCGCCGGGGTCGGCGCGCCGAACGCGAGGACGTCGACCTCGGCGAGCTCGACGCGTTCTCCGACGCGTACGAGCTGCCGATCGCGCTCGACGGTGCGGACCCGCGTGCGTCGCTCGCCGCGGCGGACGCACCGACCATCGCGCTGCCGACGCTCGGTGAGGCGCCCACCGGAGACGCCCCGACCGAGGTGCTCTCGAGCGAGGACGTCACGGCGGAGCGCCGGCGGGCGGACATCGCCGCCCTCGCCGAGCGTGATCCCGAGAAGACCGCCGACCTGCTCCGCGGGCTGCTCGACGACAGGACCTCGGTGTGAGCACGCCGCTGACGACCCCGAGCAGCGGGGCCCCGACGGCCGGGACGCAACAGCTCACCGGCGCGCAGAAGGTCGCGGTCATCCTCATGCAGATGGACACGGCCAGCGCCGCGAAGGTCATGAAGCAGTTCTCGGAGCTCGAAGCCGAGGAGATCACGGCCGAGATCGTCCGGATGCGCCGCGTCGACCAGACGGTGGCGGACCGCGCGATCGCCGAGTTCCACCGCATCAGCACGACCGGCCGAGTCACCCGCCGCGGGGGCAAGGACGCCGCGCTCGGACTGCTCGAGGCGTCGTTCGGCTCCGAGCGGGCCGCGGGTGTCATGGAACGCCTGGCGTCCACGATGGCCGGGGCGTCGTTCGAGTTCCTCGACGAGGCCGAGCCCGGGCAGGTCGTCACGCTGCTCGACGGCGAGCTGCCGCAGACGATCGCGCTCGTGCTCGCGCACCTCAGCGCCGGGCAGGCGTCCGCGGTGCTCGCCGGCATCGACGAGGCCGCGCGGACCGACGTCGCGCAGGCGTTCGCGACCATGGGCACGGCGACCCCGGAGGCCGTCGGGATCGTGGCCGCCACGCTCCGCGGTCGCGCCGGCGCCGTCGTCGCTCCCCGCGAGAGCGTCGAGGTCGTCGGCGGCATCGCGCCCCTCGTCGAGATCATCAACCGGTCGGACGTGTCGACCGAGCGGGCCCTGCTCGACAGCCTCGAGTCGCGCGACCCGGAGCTCGCCGAGGACATCCGGTCGCGCATGCTCACGTTCGCCGACATCGTCAAGCTCGAGGCGCGGGACATCCAGCAGGTGCTCCGCGGCATCGACTCGAAGGTGCTCGCGACGGCGATGAAGGGCGCGCAGCAGGCGGTCGTCGAGACCATCCGCGCGAACGTGTCCGAGCGCAACCGTGACCTGCTCGACGACGAGGTGCAGTCGATGGGGCCGGTCCGCATGTCGCAGGTCGAGGAAGCACGTGCCGAGGTGGTCCGTTCCATCCGCGAGCTCGAGGCCCAGGGCGTCATCACGGTGCACCGCGCCGAGGAGGACGACTTCGTTGAGTGACGTCGACACGAGCGCTGCCACGTTCACCCGGATCGCCTATCCCTCGATCGCGGCCCCGGCCGAGGAGCGTCGGAAGGCGCAGGCCGACGTGCGCGGTCACGCCGCGGGCTACGCGGCGGGCCTGCGCGCCGCCGAGGCCGAGGCGTCGGCGCGGCGGGCTGAGCTCGAGGCCGAGCACGTGGCCCGCACCGCAGCGCTCGAGGCGCGGACGGCCGCCGCCGTGGCCGCGCTCGAGACCGCGACGCGCGCGCTCGTGGCACGCGTGGTCCCGGTGCTGCACGAGGCCGAGGAGACCGTGGTCACCACCGCCGTGGAGCTCGCCGAAGCCGTCGTCGGACACGAGATCCGGGCCTCCCGGGCGGTGCCCACCGACGGCCGGGAGGCGCAGCACCCGTCCGGCGCGCTCGCGACCGTCCGACGCGTGCTCGCGTCCCTCGACACCGACGTCGCGCTGGCGGTGCGCCTCAGCCCGGCGGACGCCGCCGCCGTCGCAGGGGCCGCTCTGCCGGTCCCCATCGTCGCGGACCCGGCGTTGCGCGACGGCGACGCCGTGGTCGACCTGCCCTCCGGGATCCTCGACGCGCGCATCACCACGGCGTTCGCCCGCGTGCGTGCCGCGCTCGACCTCGCGCCGGACGACGGGACCGCCTCGTGAGCGTGGGAACGCCGCTGCGGATCCGTCCGGCGGCACTCGACCGCGCCGTCGCGGCGGCACGTCCGCAGCGGGTCGGCGTCGTCACGAGCGCCGTCGGACTCGGACTCACGATCGCGGGGCTCGACTGCGCGATCGGCGAGGTCGTCGCCGTCGGCCGGGACGGCGAACCACCGGTCGCCGTCGAGGTCGTGGCCACCGACGCGAGCGGCATCCGCTGCATGCCGCTCCACCGACTCACCGGCGTGACGGCGGGCACCCCGGCACGGCCGACCGGGCGTCCCGTGCTCGTGCCCACCGGTGCCGGTCTGTTCGGGCGTGTGCTCGACGGGCTCGGGCGGCCGATCGACGGTGCCGGGCCGCTCGACGCCGACGACCTGGTGCCCCTCGACCACGACACGCCCTCCGCCATGCACCGCGCACGGATCGCGACCCCGCTCCAGCTCGGCGTCCGCGTGCTCGACACCCTCACCACCGTCGGCCGAGGGCAGCGCCTGGGGCTGTTCGCCGGCTCGGGTGTCGGCAAGTCGTCCCTGCTGTCGATGATCGCGCGGGGGAGCGACGCGGCCGTGAGCGTCATCGCCCTCGTCGGTGAACGCGGTCGCGAGGTCCGGGAGTTCCTCGAGGACGACCTCGGGCCAGCCGGGCTCGCTCGTTCGGTCGTCGTCGTCGCCACCTCCGACGAGCCGGCGCTCATGCGGCTCCGGGCGGCGTTCCTGGCGACCCGCATCGCCGAGTCGTTCCGCGACGCCGGACAGGACGTCGTCCTCATGATGGACTCGCTCACCCGCGTCGCGATGGCGCAGCGGGAGATCGGCCTGTCCGTGGGCGAGCCGCCCGCGACCCGCGGGTACCCGCCGTCGACCTTCTCGCTCCTCGCAGGCCTGCTCGAGCGTGCCGGAACGGACCGCGTCGGCAGCGTCACCGGCCTGTACACGGTGCTCGTCGACGGCGACGACCACAACGAGCCGATCGCCGACGCGGCGCGGAGCATCCTCGACGGGCACGTCGTGCTCGACCGGCGCCTGGCGGTCACGGGACACTTCCCGTCCGTCGACCCCCTCGGGTCGGTGTCCCGCGTCGCCGGCAAGGTGACGCCCGCGGACCGCCGCTCCCTCGCCACCACGCTCCGATCGGTCATGGCCGCGCGGAAGGCCGCGCAGGACCTGCTCGACGTCGGGGCGTACCAGCGGGGGAGCAACCCCCTCGTCGACGCCGCGGTGGACCACCAGGGCGCGATCGACGCGTTCCTCCGGCAGGGCATGGACGAGCGCGCCGAGGCCGAGGACTCCTGGCGACGGCTCGCCGCCCTGGTCGCGCGGTTCGGGGGCGTCTGATGCCCCGCCGCTTCGCCCTGGCCGGACTGCTCCGCCTCCGGCACGCGCAACAGGACCAGGCCGCCGCCGAGCTGGCTGCCGCCAACGAGCGGCTCCGCGACGCCGCCGACGCACGGATGGCCGCCCGCCGCACGCTCGACGACCCGCAGGCCGAGGTCACCGACGCCGCGGTGCTCAGCGCGGTCGCCGCCGCCCGCGCCGCGACCCGCGGGATGCTCGAGGAGCTCGCGGGGGTCGAGGCCACCCGCCGTGCCGCCGCCGACCGGGCCCGCAGTGCCCACCACGACGCACGCCGTGCCGCGATCGGACTCGAGAAGCTCGAGCAACGGCACGCCGAGCGCGTCGCCGAGGAGGACCTGCGCGCCGAACAGCTCGTCCTCGACGAGATCGCCGCCCGCACGGCACGACCCACGCCGCCGGAGACCGAGCGTCCCGCGGCCCCGACCGACCCCACCGGAGGTGCCCGATGACCGTCGACGCGGTGTTCGCCCGGATCCAGGAGATCCAGTCCCAGATCGCCACCCTGCGCGGCGGTGTCGACGCGAGCGCGACCGCCACGAGTTCCACCGATGCCTCGACCGCGTTCGCGGACGCCCTGAGCGCCGCGAGCGACCCGACGACGGCGACCGGCGCCAGTGCCACCGCTGCTCCGGCCACCACCGACGCTGCCGCGCCGACGTCGACGGATGCCGAGGCCGGCACGCTGGCGACGGGGTCCGGGGCCACCGGAACCGAGGTCGTGGCGGACGCGGAGAAATACCTCGGCGTGCCGTACGTGTTCGGTGGCACCACCCGGTCCGGTATGGACTGCTCGGGACTCGTCCAGACGGTGTTCAAGGACCTCGGCGTCCACATGCCCCGCGTCGTGCCGGACCAGGCGAAGATGGGCGTCGCCGTGCCCTCGCTGGCCCAGGCGCAGCCCGGGGACCTCATCATCCCGAAGGGCGAGGGCCACGTCGTCATCTACGTCGGCAACGGGAAGGTGCTCCACGCGCCGCACCCCGGCAAGGACGTCCGCATCGTCGACAACTGGCTGAAGGACAGCGACATCGCGACGATCCGACGCATCGTGCCGTCGACCGCCACGTCCTCGCCCCCGTCCGCGGCCGCCTCCGACGCGTCCGCGGTCGCGTCCGCCCGGTCCCTCCTGGCGTCGCTGTCATCCGCGACGGGAGCGGGCTCGAGCGCGTCGTCGCTCGACGCGCTGGCGTCGCTCGGCGGGCTGTCCTCACTGTCCTCGCTGTCCTCGCTCGGGGGCCTGTCGTCGCTCTCGTCGCTCGGCGGCACCGCGGGGACCTCGTCGGCCGACCTCCAGACAGCGGCGCTCATGTCGCTGCTCGGCGGCGGGAGCATCGCATGACCGTGCTCGCCACGCCCGCGGCACCGCCGCCCGCGGCGCCACGGTCCGGTACGGGACGTCCGACGTCGCCCACCGGCTCCGGGGACTTCGACGCGACCCTGGCCTCCGTCGCCACCGACAGCGATCGGGACGGCCGGTCCGACGACCGGCTGGACCAGGAGGCCGGCGTCCGACCCGATCACCGGCCCGCTCCGTCGACCGGGAGGCCCGGGAGCAGCCACGAGGACCGCGCCGCACGACCACGGGGTCGCCACGACGGCGCCGACCGCCATGCGGAACGAGCCCGGTCGGCATCGACGCCCGCGAACGGGACGGACGCGGGCGACCAGTCCGGCGCCGACGTCGGGGACGGGCTCGTGGACGTCGCCGGCGCCGCGGCGCTCGCGAGCCTGGCTGCTGCCGTCACCGGGGCGTCCTCGGCGACCGCCGGTGCGCCCTCGGCCGTGGCCGACACCGGAGCCGCGTCCGGCTCGGCCGGCGCTGTCCCGACGGGCGCGGGTGCTGCGCTCGACGTCCCCGGTGCCACGACCGCCACGGCCACCACCGTCGCCGGGGGCGCCGTGCCGACGGGCGTCGGTCTCGGCGCGGACCCGACCACCGGCCGCCGCGCGGCGCTCGGGTCCGGTGCCTCCGGCCCGACATCCGCCGTGCCGGCGACGCTCACCCCGATGGGGGGACTGCCCGGACTCGCCGCCGCCCCGGTGCCCGACGGCGTTCCCGGGAACACCTCGGCCGACGCGACGTCCGACCCGAGCGCGACCGCAGGCGTCCCCGGCACGCTCGCCGGAGGCACCACGGCCCCGGGTGGCGCCTCCGTCACGTCGACGTCGCCGGTCGGAGTCGACTCCGTCGGCCGCAGCCGGCTCGGCCGGAGTGCCACCGGCACCGGCGCCGGCACCGGCGCCTCCCGGTCCGGCTCAGTCGAGACCAGGACCTCCGAAGCCATCACCGACGGGGTCGGCATCGCCGGGCGCGCCACCGACGCCTCGAGCACCGGAGCGAGCGTCACCGGACCCGCCACGACCGGCACCGCGACGAGCGGCACCGCGACGACCGGACCCCTGCCGAGCGCGGCGGCGGCCAGCGGGGCGATCACCGCTCCGCCGTCGACGGCGACCGAGCGACCGGCGGTCCGCATGGCCTCCGCGGACGCCGCACCGTCCCTCCCGACCCGCACCGCGGGACCGGCTCCGGCCGGGCCGGCGCGCACGACGACCGGACCCGCGGCCGTCGACCAGCGCGCGCCGGACGCGGCCCCGTCCCTCCCGTTCGCCGTACCCGCGGTGGCCCCGGGAGCCGGACCGGCCGGTCCCGCGGTGTCGGCGACCGCCGCAGCGCCGTCGCCGACCCCCGCGCCGTTGGCGCAGCAGCTCGCGCGACCGCTGTTCACGCTCGCGGCAGCACCACACGGCGAGCATGTCGTGACCGTCACGGTGAGCCCGGAGACGCTCGGATCGGTGACCGTCCGCGCGCACGTGTCCGCCGACGGGATGCGCGTCGAGCTGTTCGCCGCGTCGGACGCGGGCCGGGACGCGGTGCGGTCGATCATGCCCGAGCTCCGACGTGACCTCGGGCAGACCGGGGTGGCGACGACACTCGACCTCTCGGGGCAGAACCAGCCGTCGGACACGGGCGGCGGCGACCGGCGACCCTCGACCGCCCCGAGGCCCGCGTCGGGCGGTCCGGTCGGGCCCACCGGCGCCACGGCGGCGTCCGCTGACGCCGCTGCGGCCGCCGGACGGACGGCCACCCCGACCACCGGGCTCGACGTCCTCGCCTGACGGCGCTGACGAGACCCGAACGACGACCGATAGTCACCGAGAACGAACGAAGGACCGCACATGGCACTCGACGGCATCACCGGCACCGTGGACACGGCCGCCCAGGCATCAGCGCTCGCGGCGAACCCGACGACGACCTCGTCGACGATGGACTCGCAGATGTTCCTCAAGCTGCTCGTCACGCAGCTGCAGAACCAGGACCCGTCGAGCCCGATGGACACGAACGCCATGATCAGCCAGCAGACGCAGATGGCGATGATGGAGCAGATGACGAACCAGACGTCGACCGCGAACGAGAACTTCTCGCTCCAGATGCGGATCGCCGCCGCCAACCTCGTCGGCAAGCAGGTCTCCTACACCGACGCGACGACCGGCACCGACGTGACCGGCACCGCCACCGCCGTCTCGTACGCCGGGAGCGTCCCGCAGGTGACCGTCAACGGGAAGGAGGTCGCTCTGGACAGCGTCTCCGGCGTCACGACCACGACCAGCAGCGGGTCCTGAGGGCCCCGCACCTCCCCGGGCCCTGCCCGCACGACCACCCCGGCCAGGACGGCCGGTCGGACCACCACCGCACAGCACGGACGCGCCGCGGAGACCACCACTTCCGTCACCGACGGCGAGCCAGCCGGCCCGTCGCCCTCCGAAAGGACGCACCATGCTCCGCTCGCTGTACTCCGGGATCTCCGGACTCCGCTCCCACCAGGAGATGCTCGACGTCACGGGCAACAACATCGCCAACGTCAACACGGCCGGCTTCAAGTCGTCGACGACCGTGTTCCAGGACACCCTGTCGCAGATGACCCAGGGTGCGGGCTCCCCGCAGTCCGGCCTCGGCGGCACGAACCCGGCCCAGATCGGCCTCGGCGTGCAGGTCGCCGGCGTCTCGACGAACTTCGCGCAGGGCTCGGCCGAGGCGACCGGCAAGGCCACCGACCTCATGATCTCCGGCGACGGGTTCTTCGTCACCCGGCAGGGCAACGACACCGTCTACACGCGAGCGGGGTCGTTCGACTTCGACGCGCAGGGCCGACTGACCACGCCGGACGGGAAGATCGTCCAGGGCTACTCGGCCACCAACGGCGTCGTCGACGACGGCGGCCAGCTCGGCGACATCACGCTGCCGCTGACCGCAGCGGCACCCGCTGCCGTGACGACCTCGGCCACGGTCGACGGCAACCTGCCGTCGGACACCGCGACCGGACAGGTGATCACCCGCGACAGCGACGTGTACGACGCGTCCGGCACCAAGCACGCGATGACGCTCGCGTTCACGAAGACCGCCGCGGGCTGGAACGTCAGCGGCACCGACGGTGAGGGCAACGCCGCGTCCGGCACGATCACGTTCGGCGCCGACGGCAAGATCAGCGGCGGTGGGACGCTGAAGATCGGTGGTATCACCGCTGACATGACCCAGCTCACCGGGTTCGCCACGCTCTCGACCGCGTCGATCAGCAGCCAGAACGGCCACGCGGCCGGCACCCTCAAGGGCTTCTCCATCTCGCAGGACGGCACGCTCGTCGGCCAGTTCTCGAACGGCTCGACCGAGGCGCTCGGCCGCATCGCCCTGGCGTCGTTCGCGAACCCGGGTGGCCTCGAGAAGGTCGGCGACTCCGGCTACCGCGCCACGGCGAACTCGGGTTCGGCGCAGGTCGGGAGCCCCACGTCCGGCAGCCTCGGCTCGCTCGCGTCGGGCACGCTCGAGATGTCGAACGTGGACCTCTCGCAGGAGTTCACGAACCTCATCGTCGCCCAGCGTGGGTTCCAGGCGAACGCCCGCATCATCACGACGTCCGACTCCGTGCTCGAGGAGCTGACGAACCTCAAGCGCTGACGCGCACGCCGCGCGGCCGGGAGGCCCGGCGGACGTCCGGTTCACCGGTCACGTCCGCCGGGCCTCCCGGCATGTGCGCGGTCACCGGCGCGCCGCTGCCCCTCGGGTGCTGGGAATTCGAAGCACCTACGATGGAGGGATGCCCGTCGACGAAGCCCGACCCCTGCTCGACCCCGTCGAACTCGACGCGTACTTCGCGCTCATCGAGGTGAGCAGTCTGCTGCGCCACACGGTCGAGCAGCAGCTGCGTGAGGCCGGCGACCTCAGCTACGTGCAGTTCCAGCTCCTCGCCACGCTGGGCGACGCTCCGGACGGCAGCCGCCGGATGACCGAACTCGCCGACGGCGTCGTCTACAGCCGGAGCGGCCTCACCTACCAGGTGGGGCTGCTCGAGCGGGCCGGGCTCGTCGCCCGGAGCACCTCGGCCGAGGACGAGCGCGGCGTCACCGTGACGGTCACCGACGCGGGTCGCGCCGTGCTCGCCCGCGTGTTCCCGGGCCACGTCGCGGTCCTCCGCGAGCTGTTCCTCGAGCCGCTCGGCCACGACGACATCGAGGCGCTGTCCCGCGTCCTCGCCCGCGTCCGCGATCACATGCGCACCATCCCGCCCCGTTCCGCCCGGCCGCGGCGCACCCGTGCCGCACGGCGCGACACGCCGAGCGGCGACTGACCGGAACGGATCGTGAACCCGATCGCCCGGTCCGTGCAATACCTGGTGTGAGCACCGACAGCGACATCATCCGGCGGACCCTGGAACGGCCCGCCGAGTTCGCCCAGCTGTACGACCGGCACGCCCCGGCGATCCACCGGTTCGCAGCGCGCCGCGCGGGACCCGACGTGGCCGAGGACCTGGTGTCCGAGACCTTCACCGTCGCGTTCGAGCGCCGGACCGCGTACGACCTCGACCGCGCGGACGCCCTGCCCTGGCTGTACGGCATCGTCACGACGCTGCTGAAACGGCACCGTCGGATCGAGGCGCGGCTCTGGGCGAGCGCCCGGGCCGACCCGACCGCGCTCGTCACCGAGCACGACCACGAGGCGCTCGAGGCCGAACTCGCGGTCCGCCGACTGCGCTCCGCGATCCAGCGGATGCCCGCCCGCGACCGCGACGTGCTGCTGCTCTACGCCTGGGCCGACCTCGACTACGAGGGCGTCGCCCTGGCGCTGGACGTTCCCGTCGGGACCGTCCGCTCACGACTCAACCGAGCACGCCGCACGCTGCGTGCCGCTGCAGGCCGCGACGCGGCTCAGGAGGTGGAACATGGACGAGTTGACACTGCTCCGGTCCGTTCGTGACGACGTGGAACCGGTCCAGCCGGAGACGTTGGCACGCGGCCGGGAGGCACTGCTCGCGCACATCGAGCAGGGCACGCCCACACGGGGTCCGGTCCGACGTGGATCCGGTCGGCGCGGCCGCCGTGCCGGGTGGATCGGCGCCGGTTCCGTCGTCGCCGCGGGCGTCGCGGCGGCCCTCGTCGTCGGGAACGTGATCGGCGTGGCCGGCACCGGACCGCACGGCAGCGCCGCGCCGGCCGCGGCGGAGGTCCTCACCCACGCCGCCGCCTCGACGACCGCCACGACGGACCCGGTCGTGCACCCCGGTCAGTACCTCGAGGTCGCGACGCGGGCCGTCTACGCATCCGGGTTCGAGGACGACCACGGCTCCGGCACCTACCTGTCGTCGCAGGACGGCCAGTTGTACGTCCCCGCCGACACGGCCGGTGACTGGGTCTGGGTCCGCGACCCGGAGCGGGTGGTGCAGACGTTCGGGCCCGACTCCGAGCGCGCCGCGCGCGTGTCCGACAAGGCGAAGGGGGAGTACCTGCGCGCAGCCGGTGGTGGGTTCTACGGGAGCCCGGCCGTGGTGTCGCCGTCGGACCTCGCGGCCCTTCCACGGGACCCCGCCGCGCTGCTCCGGCACGCCTACGACGCCACGAAGGGCCAGGACGACCCGGACCTCGCCGCGTTCGGGTGGATCGCCGACACGCTCCGCAGTGGACTCGCACCGGCGGACCTCCGCGCAGCCCTGTACAAGGCGGCCGCGGGCATCCCCGGGGTCGTCCTGACCGACCGCCAGGCCAACCTCGAGGGGCGGACCGGCGTCGCGATCGGCTACGCACAGGGCAACGGCGACCAGCAGGAGCTCATCATCGATCCGTCCACGGGCCTGCTCATCGGCGAACGCGAGGTCGTCACGGGCGGGGCGGCTGCCTCCTGGAAGGTGCCCGACGGCACCCCCATCGGCTGGACCGCGGTGACCACGAGCGTCGTCGACGCCGCACCGGCCAGGAGCGCCCGGTGAGCGCCGCACCGCAGGTCGAGACCGTCGGCGTGGACACCGTGCCGCTCCTGGTGATCCCGACACCGAGGACCCGCTGGGTCGACGTCACCTGGGCACTCGAGCGCGAGGCCGCGAACGGACGATGACGGCCCGTGCCGGGGAGCGGTACCGCCCGACCACCGGGCGTACGCTCCCCGGCATGACCGCCGCCGACCCCGCGATGCCGACCCTCGTCGCCACCGTCCTCGACTCGCCGCGCCCCCTGGAGCTCGCCCGCTTCTACGGCGCCCTGACGGGTTGGACGGTGTTCGAGGACGACGACAGCTGGGCCCGGGTCCGTCCTGACGACGGCCCGGGCCTCTCGGTGCAGCTCGAGCCCGAGTACGTCCCGCCGACCTGGCCCGGCCGATCGGACGCGCCCGGCATGCAACTCCACCTCGACTTCCTGGTCGAGGACCTGCCTGCCGCGGTCGCGCGAGCCGAGGGGCTCGGCGCACGGCAAGCCGCGTGGCAGCCGACCGAGGACGTCCGGGTGATGCTCGACCCCGACGGCCACCCGTTCTGCCTGTTCCTGCCGGGGGCTTGAGCGTTCCCGGCTGTCCCCGCCGGTGGTGCGGGCCGGCGGGTCAGCTCCCGTCCCCGGTCGGACGGACGGGCGACGGCGCCGGCCACGCCCCGGCCGGCGCACCGTCCGACCGCCCGTGCTCCGCGGCGAGCCGGTCGGCTCGGCGGAACTCGCCGCGCCGAGCGATCGCCCCGGCGGCGCCGGCCGCGACCGAGATGGGTACGAACAGGATCGCCGACGGCGGCCAGACGGCGATCGGGACCGCGGCGAGCGTGCCCGCGAGCACCGAGGTCGCGACGACGTGCACCGCGCGCGAACGGACGGGGCGCATCACCCGGCCCAGTGACCACGTGAACGGCAACGCGACGAGGACGGCGCCGAAGGCGAACACGGCAGTGAGGCCGTCCATCCAGACGACCCAGAGCAGCATCTGGCCCACGACCTCGTACCAGGGCCCGCCACCGACGCCGATGCCGTCCGTGAGCGACACGAGCGAGGTCCCCGACAACCCCAGGAGCAGGACGATCGGCAGTGTCACCCCGACGAGCCACCCGTACGCCCGGATCTCGAGCCACCAGCTGTCGGCCCACGTCCGGGTCCCGTTCTGGCGGTCGGTCATCATGCGAGGCGCCCGGCGACGATGCCGACGATCTCGGTGACCGCCGAGCGGAACGGGCGGATCCGGAGCATCGGGAGTGCGAACCGGAGGACGCGGAGCATCGCGTCGACGAGACGTGCCGTGCGGGCCTGCTCGGCGGAGGTGTCGTAGGTCCAGAACAGCGTGAGGAGCAGGTAGCCGGTCCAGAGCGCGATCGGCAGGTCACCCGCGAGGTCGCGGGGGAGCTGTTGCCGCGCAGCGTCGACGGCCTCGCGGAACAGCCCGAGCACGAGGTCCCGCGCGGCGGACGACTCGGTGGACAGCGGGTTGATCGGGGAGCCGGGCGCCATCGCGGCCGCGAGGAACTGCGGGGCGATCGCGTGGTAGCCGCGGAGGTTCGCGAGCCCGGTCCGGACGACGATGCCCACCCGTGCCGTCAGATCGTCCTCCACGGCGAGCTGCGGGAGCGCGACCGCGCGGTGCTCCTGCTGCACGTCGACGTAGAGCTCCTGGACCAGGTGGTCTTTCGTCGGGAAGTGGTAGTAGGCGTTCCCGACGGAGAGTCCGGCGTCGGTCGCGATGCCTCGCATGGTCGTACCGTCGTAGCCACGCTCGCGGAGTGACCGCAGCGCGACCTCGCGGATGTGCGCCCGTGTGCGGCTGCGCTTCGACTCCCGGTCCTCGTTTTCGAACATGTTCAAAAACTAGCGCGCGATGCGTTCCGCCGTCCAGCTTCCGGGACGGCGTCGTCCAGTGCGTCACCGTCGACCGGCTCCGTCCCTCCGGACCGTGCGGCTCGGCGGATGGCATCCACCACATCGAGGTTCGCGACGATGTCGTCGCCGCGCCCGTACGCCGTGCTCGGATCGGGGACGCCGGCACCGACACGACGGACGAAGGCGTCGAGCTGGTGGTCGAAGCTCGTGCCGCCGGCGACCGTCGTCATCGTCGGAGCGCCGTGTCGGGGGATGACACGGAGGCTGTTTCCGTGGTGCGGCACGATCGGTCCCGTCACCGTCACCTCGGCCCCCGCGAGTTGGAGCGTGAGGGACACCGGATCGTCCTGGTCGAACGAGCAGTGGATGCTGGCGGTGGTGCCCGTGGGGAAGCGCAGCGTCGCGATCGTGTCCGAGTCCGCGCCGCTCGGGTTCCACCGCTGACGGGCGGTCACCTCGCTCGGCTCCGCGTCGAACAGGAGTCGCGACCAGTGCACGGCGTACACGCCGTTGTGGAGGAGGGCACCGCCTCCGAGCGCGGCGACGTGCAGGATCGACTGCGGATCGTACGGGCGGGTGCCGTTGACAGATGAGCTGATCGACGAGAGCGGCCCGTACCGGCCGTCCCCGACCAGCGTCCGGAGTGCGTCGAACAGCGGGTGGAAGCGGTAGTGGAACCCCTCCATGACGAGCCGCCCCGAGTCCGCCGCGACGGCGACGATCGCGCGACCCTCGGCGCCGCTCACACCGATCGGTTTTTCGCACAACACGTGTTTGCCCGCGCGGAGCGCCGCGATCGTCCACCGTGCGTGTTCGGCCGCGGCGTTCGCTATGTACACCGCGTCGACGTCGGCGTCGGCGAGGACGTCCTCGTAGTGCTCCGACGCGCGCGGGATGTCCCACGTCCGCGCGTACTCCGCGGCTGCCCCGGGGCGACGCGCCGCGACCCGCGCGACGCGCACGTCCGGACGACGTGCGGCAGGCTCGAGCAACCCGGATGGACCGATCGTCGACGCCCCGATCATCCCGAACGTCAATGACATGCTCGCTCCCTCGTGGCTCATCTCGGTGTTCGTGTTCGCTCCGCGCGACGCGCGGACGCTCACCAGGTGTCGGGACGCGCTCCCAGCGGGACGGGCTCCGGTCGCTCGACGCGCGACGCGATCTCGATGACGCGGTGCTCGACGGCGGCACGGGTGATCGACTCCATCACGTCGAGCACGTGGAACGCGAGCGCGCCGGAGGCCCGGTGCGGCCGGCCGGTGGCGATCGCGTGGGCCATGTCCGCGAGGCCGTGACCGCGGCCCGCGTCGGCGTACCCGCCGGCGACCGGGAGCTCCCGCCACGCGTCGCTCCCGGCGACGAACACCGACACGGGGTCCGAGAAGCGGTTGGGGTCGGGCACACCCAGCGTGCCCGCGGTGCCGTACACCTCGAACAGGGGTGCGCGGGTCGCCCAGACCTCGAACGACATCGTGACGGTCGAGACGCTGCCGTCGACGTGCTCGAGGATCGCGACGACGTGGGTGTCGACCGACACGTCGATGCCCGTCCCGGCCGCCGGGCCCGTACCGATCGTGCGCCGGCGGTCCGATCGCGTCGCACTCGCGCTCACCCGGGCGACGGGGCCGAGGAAGGTCACGAGGCTCGACAGGGAGTAGGGACCCATGTCGAAGAGCGGACCCCCGCCCGGCTGGTAGTAGAACCCCGGCGCGGGGTGCCACAGCTCGTGCCCGGGCGCGCTCCAGGCGACGGCGGCACCGACGGGTGTGCCGATGAGCCCGTCGTCGATCGCGGCCCGTGCGGTCTGGATGCCGGTACCGAGCACGGTGTCCGGGGCGCTGCCCACCCGGACGCCCGCGCGCGCGGCGGCCTCGAGCACCGGGGCGGCCTCGGCGGTCGAGAGCGCGAGCGGCTTCTCGCCGTACACGTGCTTGCCGGCCGCGACGGCGCGTGTGGCCACGGACGCGTGTGCGGCGGGGATCGTCAGGTTGAGCACCACGTCGACGTCGGGCGAGGTCAGGAGGTCGTCGACCGCGAGTGCCTGCACGCCCGCAGCGGCGGCGACGGCAGCCGCACGGTCCTCCAGGACGTCCGCGACGGCGGTGAGCCGGAGTCCGGGCAGGGACGGCAGGTCGGCGAGGTACTGGGCGCTGATGGTGCCCACGCCGACCAGGCCGACGCGCATCGGGGCGGTCATCGCGCGGCCTCCCCGTGGAACTCGACGCGCGGAGTCGCACCGTCGAACGACACCCGTGTCGCGCCGATCCGCCACGTGTGCCCGTCGTCCGCGTTCGCCTGGAAGAACAGGACCCCGGCGTCGGGGCCGTCGGCGAGGAACCCGGGATGTCCGGACTCGCTGTGGTTCCAGGCGCCGCCCGGACCCGCCGGGATCAGCGGCTCGTCGGCACCCCGCGTCCACGTCCGCGCGTCCGTGCTCGTCGCCCAGCCGATCTGCTGCGGGCAGTTGTTGTACGCGCCCGCGTAGAACATCGTGAACGTCGTGCCGTCCCAGCGCAGCGCCGGCGCTTCGATGCACTCCTGCTCCCACGGCAGTTCCGGTGCCAGCGCGGGACCGTCGACCGACAGCTGCTCCCAGTCCGCCCTGCCGAAGGCGCTGTCGAGGGGCGCGCGAGCGGTGCCGAGCATCTGGATCCGCATCTCCGGGTCGCGCGTGACCCAGGCGAGCACGAGGTGCTCGTCGGTCGCCACGAGGTCGGCGTCGATCGCACGTCCGCACGTCCAGTCGCCCGACGGCGCGAAGACCGGGTTCTCGGGGTTCGGCGTGAAGGCGATGCCGTCGTCGCTCACGGCGTGGCAGATCGCGTCCTCGCGACCACGGCCGTAGGTCTGGAAGAACAGGTGCACGCGTCCGTCGAGCACGACCGCACCGGGGGCGGCGGCGCCCGTCGCGTCGTAGTCGCCGAACGGCGGCAGGACGGCGACGGTGCGCCAGGACACGAGGTCGTCGCTCTCGGCCACGGCGACCGACCAGCCCTCGGCGACGTCGTCGGACCCGGACGGCAAGGAGCAGTAGAGCAGGTAGCGGCCACCGAACCGGATCACCGACGGGTCCTTCGCGTACGGGCGGCCCCGCCGCGAGGTGTCACCCCACGGTGCGCCCACCAGTCGAGGGGTGCCGGGGAGGTCGATGGACCCGAGTGCGTCGTCAGCGGTCATGCCCCGAGCCTGCTCCCGATCCGCTCGTCATGCCGCGACGAGCAGGTACCCGGCGAGCACGAACCCGCACACCGCGATGGCGACACGGAGCACGGACTGCGGGACACGCCGTGCGACGCTCGGACCGATCAGCCCGCCGATGAGCGCGCCGAGGCCGAGGGGCCACACCGCGGCCCACGTGACCGTCCCGGAGAGGGCGAACAGCACGGCGGGCACGATGTCACCAGCGAGGAGCAACACGTTCTTCAGCGCGTTCGCACGGTGCAGGACGGGTTCGCCGTCGAGCAGCAGCACGGCGATCATGAGGACCCCGGAGCCCGCCCCGAAGTACCCGTTGTAGAGCGAGACGCCGGCGACGCTCGCCGCGGCGACCGGGCGCGCCATCGTCGTCGCCGTCCGTCGGCGGTCGATCCACGGTTGCACGAGCAGCAGGGCGGACCCCGCGGCGACGAGGAACGGGACGATGCGGTCGAACACGTGCGACGGCGTCGCGAGCAGCAGGGCCGCGCCCGCGGTCGACACGACGACCGTGACCGGCAGCCACCGCCGGACGGTCGGCGCGTGCCCGACCAGGTCGCCCCGCGCGCGGAGGGCCGATCCCGCCCCGCTGCCGAGCAGGGCCACTGAGTTCGTCACGTTCGCGGCGAGGGGCGGGATGCCCACGGCGAGCAGGGCCGGGTACGCCACGAGCGACGTGATGCCGCCCGCGGTGCCGATGACGCCCGCGGCGACACCGGCCACGAACAGGAACACCGCGGTCGTCACCGTTGGATCCTGGCACGTCGCGGAGCCCGGCCGACGGGTCCGCGCCGTGGCTCGGCGGGTTCCCGCTGCCGGTCGTCAGGCGGTCGCGGTCCTCGGCCGGGAGGCCCGGTGCGGGGTTGCGGATGGGTCCGGCTCCTCGAGGTCGATCGTCCCGGAGCGGTTGCGTCCCTGCGTCTCGAGCACCGCGCTCCGCACCACGGCGCCGAGATCGCCCGTCCGCGCGTACTCGGCGCGCTGCCGCTGGGCACCCGTGCCGTGCGCGAGGACCTCGGCGATGCCCCGCTCGACGAACTGCTCGTCACCGTTCGCGCGGAGCGCCGGGCCGAGGCGCTCGAGGAGCATCCCGATGACCGTGCGCGCCTCCGCCGCACGTCCCGTGACCGGGTCGACGAGTTCGCCCTCCAGTCCCTCGAGTGCCGCCCGCCAGTTCGCCAGTCGAACCGCGCACGCGGGAGCGTCCGGGGCGGGCACGCCGTTGCGCCAGTCCGCCGCGGCGGTGTCGACCATCGCCCGCACGATGCCCGCGATCATCGCCGTCACCGCCGGGTCGAGCGGCACGTCCGCGACGCGCACCTCGACCGTCGGGAACGACCGCGACAGCCGAGCGTCGAGGTAGAGCATGCCCGCATCGAGCAGGGCACCGGTGCCGAGCATCGCCTGCTCGACGGCGTTGTACCGGGCGACGGATCCGAACCGCTCCATCGGCCCGGCGGAGGGCCACCGCGTCCACTCGATGCTCCGGTAGCTCGCGTGCCCGGTGTCCTCGCCGTCGTGGAACGGGGAGTTCGCGGTGAGGGCGATGAGGACCGGTGTCCAGGTGCGGATCCGGTCCAGCACGGCGACGCCCTCGTCCTCGGACTCGATGCCGACGTGCACGTGCAGCCCGCAGGACAGGCTCCGACGGGGCAGCGCTCCGTAGCGGTCGAGCATCGTCCGGTACCGCGGTGTGTCCCGGGCGTGCGGTCGCGTCGGGAGCGGCGCGCTCGCGAGTGCGGCGACCCGGGCACCCTCGAGCGCCGCGATCGCGTCGACCGTGCCGCGGTTCGCGAGCACCTCCTGCTCGAGCGCCGACAGCCGGTTGTGCACCGACGACACGGTCTCCAGCATCTCGAGCTGCATCTCGCCCGTCAGGGAACCGTGGGCGCGTGACCCCTGCAGCCGGGTCCGCCAGCCGAGGACCTCGTCGGCCAGGGGCACGGGCTCGCCGGTCTCGCCATCGACCAGCAGCAGTTCTTCCTCGACACCCATGGTTCGCATGCCACAACTGTGTGCGGACGCGGCCGGGAGGACTCACGGGGTTGCCAGGTGGACGACGCGGGTGTAAAGCGCGCGATCGCCGCCCGTGCGCGAGGGGCTAACGGCGGCGACGCCACGGCCGATAGTCGTGCCTGTACCGCTCAGGACGAGCGGGACACCCGCCCCACGGACGGCGGCGGGAGCACACGACCTAGGACGGGCCATGATCGTCGTCACGCGACTCAACGACAGCAGATTCGCTGTCAACCCGGATCTCGTGGAACGCATCCAGGAGAGCCCGGACACCACCCTCATCATGGTGGACGGCGCGAAGTACATCGTGCAGGAGTCGATGGCCGAGGTCATCGACATGATCGCCGCGTACCGCGCCCGGATCATCGCGATCGCCTCCGGCGTGGCCGACGACACGGCCTCGAGCGTGAACACGACGGGCCCGCAGCCGGTCCTCGCGCCGGTGTCCGACATCGCCGCACCGCGCACGTCCGAGGGGCGGCGCTGACGTGGACCTCGCGACGATCATCGGCGTCCTGCTCGCGTTCGGGGCGCTCTTCGGCATGGTCTCGATGGAGCACGTCGAGATCTCCGGACTCATCATCCCCGCCCCGATGGTGCTCGTGTTCGGCGCGACGCTCGCCTGTGGCCTCGCCGGAACCACGCTCAAGGACGCCATCGCGAACCTCAAGGCGATCCCGACCGCGTTCACCGGCAAGGTCGTGCCCCCGGCATCGGTGATCGAGGACGTCGTCGGTCTGGCTGAGACGGCGCGGACGAACGGCCTGCTGTCGCTCGAGCAGGAGGCCGACAAGCACGACGACCCGTTCCTCAAGAAGGCGCTCCAGAACATCGCGGACGGCACCGACGGCGAGGAGCTCCGGATCCTCCTCGAGGACGAGATCGAGTCGAACGCATCGACCCTGCGGAACGCGAGCAAGTTCTTCATGGGACTCGGCGGATACGCCCCGACGGTCGGCATCATCGGCACCGTCGTCAGCCTGACCCACGTGCTCGCGAACCTGTCGAAGCCGGACGAGCTCGGGCCGCTCATCGCGTCGGCGTTCGTGGCGACGCTCTGGGGCCTGCTCAGTGCGAACTTCCTGTGGCTGCCGATCGGCGGCAAGCTCAAGAAGCTCGCCGACCTCGAGGTGGCTCGACAGACGCTGCTCATGGAGGGCCTCCTGGCCGTGCAGGCGGGCAGTCAGCCGCGCCTGCTCGGCGAGCGGCTCCGCGCCATGGTGCCGCCGTCGGCCCGCGGTGACGCGGCTCCGGCCAAGGGCGCCAAGGGCAAGGGCAAGGGCGCCGCCGACGACGAAGCGCTGGCGGCCTGACGTGGCTGGCAGAGGGCGAGGGCGCCGCGGTCACGGCGGCGGCGGACACGATGACGACGACCACCCGGACGAGCGCTGGATGGCGTCGTACATGGACATGATCACCGTGCTCATGTGCATGTTCCTGGTCCTGTTCGCGATGTCGCAGGTCGACCAGCAGAAGTTCATCGCGCTCAAGGACTCGCTCGCGACCGGCTTCGGCCAGGTGCAGAAGCAGAAGGTCGACACGGCGTCCGGCACGGTCGTCAAGCCCGACGAGGTGACGAAGAAGGACGGCAAGGGCTACGCGCTGTCGAAGTCCGATGCGGAGCACTCGAGTGCGGCGAGCGGCACGGCGAACAGCAACGCGGACGGCACGAGCGCCGACCCGAGCGCGGTCGCGGTCCCCGCGGCGGCCCCGACGCCGAACACCGCCGTGGCGAAGGCGAGCAAGGCGGACGTCGAGGCGGCGAAGAAGGAGCTCGACGACCTGAAGGCGATCGAGGCCGCGATCAAGAAGAACCTGACGGCCGAGGGCAAGACCGCGAACGTGCAGTTCGACCTCGACGCCCGCGGGCTGACGGTCCGGCTGGTCGGGAGCGAGACGTACTTCGCCACCAACAGCGCGGACCTGTCGGACGAGGCCCGGGCGGTCATGGACGCGATCGCCCCGGTCCTCAAGAGCAGCGGCCACGACATCAGCGTCGAGGGGCACGCCGACCAGCGGAACTCGACCGCGCCCTACGCCACGAACTGGGAGCTGTCCGCGGCCCGCGCGACCGGCGTGCTCCGGGATCTCGTCGAGCGCGGAGGCCTGCCGGCCGACCACGTGCAGAGCGTCGGGTTCGGGTCGAGCCGGCCGCTGTCCAAGGGGTCGACCGACGCCGACCTCGCGCTGAACCGTCGCGTCGACATCGTCGTGCTGTCGAACCAGGACCAGGACGTCAGCGCGCTCATGCCGGCCATCGCGGCTGCGCAGGACGCGGCGCATCGGGGCGAGACGGCGGGGACCACGGCGCCGACGACCGCGGAGGGCGATGGGTAGCGGCGACGGGACCCCCGCCCAGTCCGGGGGACAGCGCTAACGACGGATCACCGCGGGACCGATAGTGCCCGTCGTGACCGACCTCCTCGCCCAGCGCGCCGTGGCGTCCCCCCGCGACGACCACGGTGGGGACCAGCGTGCGCACGACGACGCCCAGGTCGAGGTGGTGGACTTCCGTCGACCGACGACCCTCGCCCGTGAGCAGTCCCGCGTGCTCGAGCTCGCGTTCGAGACGTTCGCGCGGCAGTGGGGCACCCAGTTGACCGCGAAGGTCCGGGTGCTCTCCCAGGTCACCTGCGAGCAGGTGCAGGTGCTGACGTACGACGAGTACGCCGCGTCGCTGCCGCCGCTCACCGCGATGGTGCTGCTGACGATCGAGGACGTGAGCGCCAAGGGCGTCCTGCAGTTCCCGCTCACCTCGGTGCTCACGTGGGTCAGTCACATGCTCGGAGCGGCCCGACCGCTGCCGGCCCCCGAGCGCACCTTCACCCCGATCGAGCAGGCGCTCGTGCGCAAACTCGTCGAGGACGCGCTCGACGACCTCCGCTACTCGCTCGGCACGCTCCTCGTGCAGCCGATCGGGGTCGGCTCGTTCCAGTGGAACAGCCAGTTCGCGCAGGCGGCCACGAAGAGCGACCTCATGCTCGTCGCGTCGTTCGACATCCGCGTGGGGGAGCGCATCGCGCCGGCCACCCTGGCGATCCCGCTCGAGGTCGTCCTGCCGCAGCTCGGCGAGTCGAACCCGACGGTGACGACGGCCGATCCGCGCGAACTCCTCGACGCGCAGATCGCGAACGTGCCGGTCGGGGTCTCGCTGCAGCTCGCCCCGGCGGTCGTGCGTCCGGCCGTCGTCCTCGGCCTCGCGGTCGGCGACGTCGTGCCGCTCCCGCACCCGCAGCACCGTCCGCTGACCCTGACGGTCGACGGCGAGCCGATCGGCACGGCGGCGGTCGGCGCGAACGGCTCACGTCTCGCCGGCGTCGTCGTCGCCACCACGCCCGCCGCCGCCGGCGCCCACGCACGCACTCCGAACACCGAAAGGGCGTCATGACCGCCACCATCACCCTGCAGACCTCGGTCGCCGAGGCGCTCGTCGGTCAGCTCCCGACCCCCACGCCCCTGCGCGCCACCCCGCTCACGCCGGGAGCGGCGAGCGGTGCCGCCGGGCAGGCGGGCGGCGCGGTCGTCGCGTCGTTCGTCGGTGCCCTGTCGGCCGACCTCGCGCTCGTGCTCCTCGACCTCGACGGCATGACGGCCGCCGGCGGCGTCGACGCGCCGCTCGTCTCGGTGACGGACGTCGTCCGGCCAGCGCTCGAGGCGGCGGCCGGCATGCTCGGCGTGGGCGTGCTCGGCGAGGCCGTGCGCGCGTCCGCCGCGTCACTCCTGCTCGACCCCCAGACCACCGTGTTCGAGCTGAGCGCCGCGGGCGTCCCGGCGGGGTGGTTCGCCATCCGCATCCGCGAGGACGCACCCGCGGCCGCGGCCGCGGCCGTCGCCTCGTCGATCAGCGGCAACCTCGGCCGGATCAACAACGTCGAGATGGCGCTCACCGTCGAGATCGGTCGCACCCGCATGGCCGTCCGTGACGTCCTGGGCCTCGAGCCCGGGGCCGTCGTGGAACTCGACCGATCCGCCGGCGCACCGGCCGACGTGCTGCTCAACGGCCGCCTCATCGCGCACGGCGAGGTGGTCGTCGTCGACCAGGACTACGCCGTCCGCATCACGAAGATCCTCGACGTCGCCGAGGGGATCTGACCCTCCGTGGACACCCTCGTCGTCGCCCTCCGGGTCGCGCTCTCCCTCGGCGTCGTGCTGGCCCTGCTCTGGTTCGTGCAGCGCCGCGTCGCGAAGAGCACGACCGGCTCGTCGCGTGGTCGCGGACGACGCTCGGCGGCGGTCCAGGTCGTCGCGCGCCAGGGGATCGGTGGCAAGGCCAGCGTCGTCGTCGTCGACGTCGAGGGTGAGCGGCTCGTCCTCGGTGTGACCGAGCAGCAGGTGGCCGTGCTCGCCTCCGGGACCGCGCCCGCTGCGTCGGCCGCGGGGTCCGACGCGGGGTCCGACGCGGGGTCCGACGCGACCGACCCGTTCCGGGCGGTCCTGGCGGCACAGGCTGCACCGTCCCTCCCGGCCGCCGCGCAGGCGCTCACCGAGGAGCCGGAGAGCGCCGCACCCGTCCTCCGGGCCCGCCCCCGCAACCGCCGCGCCGCGCACATCGCCGTGCCCACGCAGCAGCAGCTCCAGGGCTCGATCCTGTCGGCGGACACGTGGCGGCAGGCCGCCGCGGCCGTCCGCGCGAGGCGCGCCGGATGACGCTCGTCCCCGGCGGACGCACCCCGCTGCGTCCGCTCGTCCTCGCGCCCGGCGTCGGCCGGGAGGCCCGGAGCAGCCGAGCCCGCGCGGTCCGGGTCGCACGCATCGCCGTCCTGGTCTTCCTCGGTCTCGCAGCGGTCGTCGGCTTCCTCATGCTCACCGCTGGCGGCGCGCACGCCGCCGGCGTGGTCGGGCCGACCGCACCCGCGGCCCCCACCGCGCCCGCGACCCCGTCGACGAACGGCGGCCTCGACGTGTCCGTGAACGGGCCGGACGGCACCCCCTCGTCGGCGGTCGTCACCCTCGTCGGCATCACGCTGCTCAGCGTCGCACCCGCGTTGCTGCTCATGATGACGTCGTTCACGAAGATCTTCGTCGTCCTGTCGATGACCCGGAACGCGCTCGGACTGCAGTCGATCCCGCCGAACCAGGTGATCGCCGGGCTCGCCCTGTTCCTGTCCCTGTTCATCATGGGGCCGATCATCGGGCACATCAACGACGACGCCCTGCAGCCGTACCTCGCCGGGCACATCGACTTCCAGCACGCCGTGGACGTCGGCAGTGCGCCCCTGCGGAAGTTCATGCTCCACCAGACGCGGCAGGAGGACCTGGCGTTGATGACCCGCGCGGCCGGCCGGCCCAACCCGAAGAACGAGGCCGCGGTGGGGATGACGACGTTGGTCCCGGCGTTCATGATCTCGGAGCTCCGCAGCGCGTTCATCATCGGGTTCGTCATCTTCCTCCCGTTCCTCGTCATCGACCTCGTCGTGTCCGCGGCGCTCCAGTCGATGGGCATGATGATGCTGCCGCCGGTGATGATCTCGCTGCCGTTCAAGGTGCTGCTCTTCGTGCTCGTCGACGGCTGGGGACTCATCATCAAGTCGCTCATCGAGAGCTACCAGGTGGTGTCGTGAACCAACAAGCCGTCATCGACCTCGTCCTGCAGGCGCTCATCGTCGCGGGCAAGCTCGCCGCGCCCGTGCTCATCACGTCCCTCGTCGTCGGGTTCGCGATCTCGCTCCTGCAGTCGATCACGCAGATCCAGGAGGTCACGCTCGCGTTCGTCCCGAAGGCCCTCGCCGTCGCCGTCGCGCTCGTCGTGTGCGGCAACTGGATGATCGACGAGATCGTCGGGTTCACGCACTTCCTGTTCGACCAGATCCCGAACCTGCTCGGGAGCTGACGTGGACCTGTCGATCGACTTCGACCAGCTCGAGGGCACCATGCTCGCGGGCGTACGGATGGTGGCGTTCATCGTCATCGCGCCGCCGTTCTCGTACAAGGCGTTCCCCGGCACGGTCAAGGCGATGCTCGCGATGGGCCTGGCGCTCGCGGTCGCGCCACGGGCGGCAGCCCGGTACCACGCGCTCGACACCGGCGCGTTCGTCGTCGCGCTCGTCGTCGAGCTCGCCGTGGGACTGACCCTCGGGTTCCTGGTCTACCTCGTGTTCGCGGCGGTCCAGTCGGCCGGCGCGCTCGTCGACCTGTTCGGCGGGTTCACGCTCGCGCAGGCGTACGACCCGCAGTCCCAGGTGAACGGGGCGCAGTTCACGCGCCTGTTCGAGATGACGTCGCTCGCGCTCCTGTTCGCCTCGGGCGGGTACCAGCTCATCGTGGGCGGCCTGACCCGCTCGTTCGACGCGGTGCCGCTGGCCGGGTCGTTCTCGCTGGCCGACCCGGTGCACGCGATGCTCGCCGGCACGACGCAGATGTTCCTCTCGACACTCCAGATCGCGGGCCCGCTCGTCGTCGTGCTGTTCCTGTCCGACGTCGGCCTCGGCCTGCTCACCCGCGTCGCACCCGCGCTCAACGCGCTGCAGCTCGGGTACCCGATCAAGATCGGTCTGACCGTCATGTTCGCCGGCGCGTTGTTCATGGCGCTGCCGAGCGTCGTGTCCTCGCTCACGGGTGACGCGGTGACCCTGCTGACCGGAGGGCGGTGACCATGTCCGACACCGGAGAACGCACCGAACAGGCGACCGAGAAGCGGATGAAGGAGGTCCACCGCAAGGGCCAGCTCAGCCGTTCGACCGACCTCAGCGCCTGGCTCGGGGTCGCCGCGGCCGCCGTCATGGTGCCGTCCACCATCGCATCGGCCGCCGCAGCGGGCACGGACCAGGTGTTCCGGATCGAGCGGGTGATCGCCCACCCGACGGTGGGCGCCGTCCGCGAGACCATGGCCGCCGACCTCGGCTCGATCGGGTCGACCCTCGCCCCGATGCTCGGCGTCGTCGCGGTCGTCGTGGCGGCCACCGCGATCGCGCAGGGCGGCGTGCACATCAAGCGCATGACCGGCAACTACGAGCAGTTCAACCTGCTCACCGGCATCACCCGGGTGTTCGGCACCCAGGCGCTCTGGGGCGGCGCGAAGGCCCTGCTCAAGAGCGCGGTCGTCGGGCTCGTGCTCTGGGGGGCCGTGCAGGGCCTCGTGCCCGTGCTCATGTCCTCGGGGTCGCTGCCGCTCACCGCGGTGCTGCAGGCCGCCGGGAACGGCGCCGCCACGCTCCTCCGCGCGGCGATCGCGGCCGGCCTGCTCCTGGCGGCGGTCGACGTGTTCGTCGTCATGCGCCGGAACCGCAAGAAGACCCGGATGACGAAGAAGGAGGTCAAGGACGAGCACAAGAGCACGGACGGCGATCCCCACGTCAAGTCGCACCGGCGCTCCCGACAGCTCGCGATGAGCCGGAACCGCATGATCGGTGCGATCGCCACGGCCGACGTCGTCCTGACGAACCCGACGCACTTCGCGGTCGCGATCCGGTACGAGCCGGGCAAGTCGGCACCGAAGGTCGTCGCCAAGGGCGCGGGCGCCGTCGCCGAGGTCATCCGCGACCGTGCCGAGGCGGACCGTGTCCCGATCGTCCGCGACGTCCCGCTCACCCGTGCACTGCACGCCGCGTGCGAGATCGGCACGGAGATCCCGGTCGATCTCTACACGCCCGTGGCCCGGGTCCTGTCGTTCGTCATGGCGCTCCGCGCCCGCGGCGCCGCCACCGGCGTGCACTCGGCCCCGCGTCCCACGACCGCCGACGAGGTCGCCACCGTCATCGCCGCCGACCAGCTCGCCGGGGACGCCCTGCCCCGCCGCATCCGTCATGCCCGGACCACCGAAGGAGCCCCAGCGTGAACCGCAAGGACCTGCCCAAGCTCGCCGTGCCGATCGGCATCGTCGGCATCATCCTGCTGCTCATCATGCCGGTGCCGTCGTTCGTCCTCGACTTCCTCATCATCTGCAACATCCTGCTGGCGCTCGTCATCCTGCTCACGACGCTGTTCGTGCGGAAGCCGCTCGACTTCTCGGTGTTCCCGTCGCTGCTGCTCGTCGCGACGCTGTTCCGGCTCGGACTCAACGTCGCGTCGACGCGACTGGTGCTCGGCAAGGGGTTCGCGGGCGACGTCATCCAGGCCTTCGGGCACGTCGCGGTCTCGGGGTCGGTGATCATCGGCGCGGTGATCTTCATGATCCTCGTCGTGATCCAGTTCGTCGTCGTCACGAAGGGCGCCGAGCGCGTGGCCGAGGTCGGGGCACGGTTCACGCTCGACGCGATGCCCGGCAAGCAGATGGCCATCGACGCGGACCTCAACGCGGGACTCATCACCGACACCGTCGCCAAGGAGCGCCGGGCAGCGGTGTCCGCCGAGGCGGACTTCTACGGCGCGATGGACGGCGCCTCGAAGTTCGTCAAGGGGGACGCGATCGCGGGCATCCTCATCATCGTCATCAACCTGGTCGGCGGCATCGCGATCGGCATGGTGCAGAACGGGCTGTCGATCACCGACGCGTTGGGCAAGTACGGCATCCTGACGATCGGTGACGGCCTCGTGACGCAGATCCCGGCGCTGCTCATGGCGGTGTCCACGGGCATGATCGTCACCCGGTCGAACGCGGACGCCGACATGGGCTCCTCGGCCGCCACGCAGCTGACGCAGTCCCGCAACGCGATCCTCATCGCGGGGATCGCGGCCTGCGGCATGGCGTTCATCCCGGGCATGCCGATCGTCCCGTTCCTGCTCGTCGGGGCGGCGCTCCTCATCGTCGCGTACCGCCTCGGGGTCACGGCGAAGGCCGATGCGGCCGCCGCGGAACGGGCCGAGCGGGCCGCGGCCGTCGCCCCGACGGGGGACACCCCCGAGGACCTCATCGAGCAGATGCGGGTGCACGCGCTCGAGATCCTGCTCGCGCCCGACCTCGTCGACATGGTGTCCGGGGCCTCGGACGACCTGCTCGGGCGCGTCCGCGCCCTCCGCCGCAAGATCGCGGTCGACATGGGACTCGTCGTCCCGCCGGTGCGCACGCGGGACAGCGTCGACCTGCCGCCGTCGACGTACGCGATCCGCATCGCGGGGGTCGAGGCGGGCCGCGGCACCGCGCCGGCACGGAGCGTGCTCGCCCTCGGCGACCAGCTCGACGGGCTGCCGGGGGAGCCGACGACCGAGCCGGTGTTCGGGCTGGCCGGCAGGTGGGTTCCCGCCGAACTCCGGCACGCCGCCGAGATGACCGGCGCGACGGTGATCGACCGCGTGTCCGTGCTCGTCACACACCTGCAGGCGATCATCGGGGACAACGCCGCCCGGCTGCTCACGCGTGAGGACGTCAAGGTCCTGACGGAGGGCGTCAAGCAGACCAACCCGGCAGCGGTCGAGGAACTCGTGCCGGGCATGCTGTCGATGGCCGAGCTCCAGCGTGTGCTGCAGGGCCTCCTGGCCGAGCGCGTGCCGATCAACGACCTCGGGCGCATCTGCGAGGCGCTGACGCTCCGGGCGAAGGTCTCGACGGACCCCGAGGGACTCGTCGAGGCGGCCCGTGCGGCGCTCGGCCCCGCCCTGGCCGCGCGCTACCTCGACGGCAGCGTGCTCCGGGTGATCATGATCGACCCCGGGCTCGAGCAGTCCATGCTCGAGGGGCTCCGCCCCTCCGAGCAGGGCACGCAGATCCTGCTCGACGCCCACCGGGTGGAGCAGGTGCTCGGATCGGTCCGCGATGCCGTGGGCGCCGTCGAGCACCAGGGCCTGTCGGCCGTGCTCGTGTGTGCGCCGCAGCTCCGTCCGGCGATCCACCGCCTGGTGTCCGCCCAGTCCAACGGCCTGCCGGTGCTCTCCTACCAGGAGGCGACCGCCGCGGGCTCCACCATCGAGACCGTGGGAGTCGTCCGTGCCGCCGATCCGATCGCAGCGTAGTGCGCCGACGCTCGACGCCCTGCGCGCCGACGTCCGCGCCGAGTTCGGCCCGGCGGCCCGCATCGTCGCGGCCGAGCGGGTGACGACGGGCGGCATCGGCGGCCTGTTCCGGAAGCACCACTACGAGGCGACCGTCGAGGTGCCGGCGCCCGGCGACGAACCGGTGGCGCGCGTCGCCATCGACGCGGGTGGGCCCCGTCGCGCCGGGATCCTCGCGTTGCTCGAGGACGCCGAGGCCCGGGAGGACCGGCTCGCCGCCGCCGACGCCGTCATGACCCGTCGTGGTCGCCGCGCCGCCGAGGAAGCGCGCGGGTCCCTCCGCCCCGTTCCCGGCATCCCGGCCTCGGGCAGGTCGGTGTCGTCCGGTCCCGGCCCGGCCGGTCCGCTCCTGGTGGGAGCGGACGAGGAGGTCGTCGCGACCCGCTCGGACGCCTTCGCTTCGCTCATGGACGACTTCACCTTCAACGGCCTGGCGCCGCGCGTCCCGCTCGGTGAGGCCCTCGGTGGGGGCGGGACGGCGACGCCCGCGGTGGGTCCGGCCGTTCCGCTGCCGTCCGACCGGGAGGACCGGCTCGTCGAGTCGACGCCCCTCACCCCGGTCGCGGCCGGCGTCGACGGGTTCGTGCAGGCTCCCGTCCCCGACGCGACGGACCGGATTCCCGACCCGCCCGCGGTCCGTCGCGCCGACGGTGACCTCGTGCTCGTCGTGGGCCGGTCCGCGGCGGTGACCGAGGTCCTCCCGGTCGTGGCGACCGCACACGCGCTCCGGATCCTGCCCGTCGAGGACCGGCGATCGGCGATCCTCGCCCGGGCCGCGGGGGTCCAGGAGGGCACGGCGGTCGTGTCGTCGTTCGTGTGGAGCGGTGCGGCGGACGACCCGGAGCGTGCCGCACGACTCGTGGGGATCGCGCCCGACCAGGTGTGGGTGGTCGTGGACGCGGGCCGCAAGCACGACGACACGGCGCGCGAGGTCCGCGCGGTGCAGCGGACGATCGGCGTGACCGGGGTCCTCAGCGTCGGGGCCGAGGACACGACGACGCCGGAGACCGTGCACATGCTCGGGTTCCCCGTGGTCGACGTCCGGAGCTGGCGGTGACCGTCGACGCGATCGGCGCCGTGCCGAGTCCGCACCGGGGGCTCCCCGCGCCCGTCCGCCGATAGGCTGTCGGGATGCTGGTGCTCACACGCAAGATCGGCGAGCGGATCCTCGTCGGTGAGGACATCGTCATCACCGTCCTCGACTCCCGCGGCGACGGCGTCCGCATCGGCATCGACGCCCCGCGCGGCGTCAAGATCCAGCGTGAAGAGGTCGTCGCCGCCGTCACCGAGGCGAACGTCGAGGCGAGCCGGTCCTCCAGCGATGCCGAAGCGCGGCTGCGCGCGGCGCTCGGTGCCCTGGGCGGGGGCGGCGGCGCCCCGGGTGGGGACCGTCGCGGCGACGCCGAGGAGTCTCGCTGAGGCTGCCCCCCGGCTGATCGCGTCAGGCGAGCGCGACCAGCGCTGCGAACGCCCCGGCCCACAGCATGCTCGCGAGCGTGCCGATGATGAACCGTTCCCGGGCCTCCGCGCTGTCGAGCTCCGAGAACCGGCCGAGGCCCTTGATCGCGATCACCGCGGCGACGATCTCGAGTCGACCGACGAGGATCGCCGCGACCACCGCAATGCGTTCGAGGTGACCGATCGCCGCGCCACCGCGGAGGACCTCGTGTCGCTGCCCGTCCCCGCGCTGGTCGAGGATGAGGATGCCCCCGTTGCGCCCGGGCGTCGCGTCGCGGTGCGTCGCCAGGCGGAGCACGACGGCGGTGGCGGGTCCGCCGCCGACGACGCCGAGCACGCTCATGAGCACGGTCATGACGCTCGCGAGTGCCGGGTCGGGGGCGGGGACGCCGACGTGGAACGCGAGCGCGAGTCCGCCGGCGGCGAGGGGCACGACCCCGGCGAGGCCGGCCGCCGTGCGGGGTTCCCGGCCCGAGGTGAGTGCGAGCACGCAGCAGACGAGCAGGACCACGGGGCCGACGATCCAGACGAGGACCTGCGCCGCGGTCATGCCGGCGCTCCGTCCGGTTCCGGGCGGTCCGCGTCCTCGAGCAGCCGGACCAGCGCCGCCCGCACGGCATCGTCCTCACGGAGCCCGGCGGCGGCCGCGCGCTTGCTCGCCGCCTGCGGGCTGATCCCCAGGTGCCGGGCGGCCTCACGCTGGCTCATGCCCTGGTCGAGCAGGTCGGCCAGCTCCCAGCCCTCGGGGGACCGGCGCGCGCGGAGCCGGATTGCCTGCGTGACGAGGGGTTCGACGTCATCGGCGGTGCGGTGCCGGCCCGGCTCGACGGCGACCGCGACGTGGTCGGGCCGGTCCTTGGCGCGCTCGACGGCTTCGCGCGCACGGTAGAACGCGGTCCCGGATGCCGCACGGGTCGCCGTGGGCAACGGCGTCTGGACGTCGCCGATGCCGCACCCGATGCTCCAGTCACCCGCGCGGGCGAGCCGGAAGACGACGTCGAGTGCGGCGCCCGCGTCGGCGGTGGCGATCTGGAGTTCGTCGCCCGCGGTCCGGTCCGCGGGGAGGAGCAACCGGGGCCCCACGGCCGCCCTGATCGCGGCGAGCGCGGCCTCGACGAGGTCGGCTCCGTGTCGACTGTCGATCTGGTCTGCGGTGATGACGTACATGCTCGACCTCCGCGTCAACCCTACGAGGTTGATCTGGTGCCGATCAACCCTGGGAGGTTGATTGCTCCCGGATCAACGCGCCAGGGTTGATCGTTCTGCTCATCGTCGCGGGCGGGGCTCCGCGCCGGGAGTCCGTCCGGCGGCCCGCTCGGCGGCGTACCACGCGCGGGCCTCGTCCTGCCGTCGCGCCTCCGCCCCCGAGGCGATCGGCGCGCGGACGTGGCCGGGCTCGTACCCGAACGTCGCCACGAGGTCCGTCGCCAGCGGCCGGAGTCGACCCACGAGCCGGTCCTTGGTGGCCGAGACGGCAGCGCCCCGCTGCGCGGACAGACGCCCGTGCATGAGGTGCCAGGCGAGGTGCTCCTCGACGAGCCCGAGTCCGAAGCAGTCGCGGAGCCACGTCAGCACCGTCCGCGAGTCGTCGTCGGGGGCGTCGGCGAGCGCCGCCGTGAAGGCGTCCCACTGCATGAGCTCCGCGTGGGCACGAGCGGCCTCGATGAGCTCGTGCTGCTGCTCGTTGAGGAGGCGCGCCTGGCGGACGCGGTCCTTCCCCGCGCTGCGGAGACGCATGCCGATGCCGGCCACCATCGTGTCGACGCGGTCGGCGAGGAGTCGGCGCTGCGTGACCGGGTCCCGGAGGTCCTGCGACGCGCGGCGGACGGAACCGCGGTCGAGCACGGTCTGCCCGACCGCACGGACCCGCGTCACGTCGGCGACCCGGCCGGCGACCCGAGCGGCCACGAAGCGGGCTGCCCCGGCCGGGTCCCGTGGTGCCGCGGCGGCGAAGTCACCGAGCAGGCGCTTGCCCACCAGCTGGAGGAGCACGGTGTTGTCGCCCTCGAACGTCACGTACACGTCGAGGTCGGCCCGGAGGCCGGTGAGCCGGTTCTCGGCGAGGAACCCGGCCCCGCCGCACGCTTCGCGGGCCTCCTGCAGCGTGTCGAGCGCGGCCCACGTGGACAGCGGTTTGAACGCCGCGGCCTGCGTCTCGAGGTCCTCGCGCCGCTCCGGCGTGTCGGCGCGACCGCTGAACACGTCGTCGAAGGTGCGGAGGAGCCGCTCGTGGGCGAACGACTGCGCGAACACGCGGGCGATCCGGGGGATGAGCCGGCGCTGGTGCTGCCCGTAGTCGAGGAGCACGCCCTCCTCGCCCTCGGCGGTCGGGAACTGCCGACGCTCGGACGCGTACGTGACCGCGATCTGCAGCGCGAGCTTCTGTGCGACGACCGCGGCGCCGTCGAGCGACACACGGCCCTGCACCAGGGTGCCGAGCATGGTGAAGAACCGGCGGCCGGGGGACGCGATGGGCGACGAGTACGTGCCGTCCGGCGCGACCGCGCCGTACCGGTCGAGCAGGTTGGTCCGCGGGACCCGGACGTGGTCGAAGTGCAGCCGGCCGTTGTCCACCCCGTTGAGGCCGCCCTTGACGCCGTCGTCCTCGCCACCGATCCCGGGCAGGAACGCGCCGGTCGCGTCGCGGAGCGGCACGTAGAAGGCGTGCACGCCGTGCCCGACCCCGCCCGTGACGAGCTGCGCGAACACCACCGCGGCGACCCCGTGCACCGCCGCGTTCCCGATGTAGTCCTTCCACGCACCCCGGAACGGCGTGTGGATCTCGAACTCCTCGGTCGCCGGGTCGTACGTCGCGGTCGTGGCGATGCTCTGGACGTCGGAGCCGTGCCCCGTCTCGGTCATCGCGAAGCAGCCGGGCACCGTGAAGTCGAGGATGTCGGGCAGGAACTCCTCGTGGTTGTGCTCCGTGCCGAGGTGCAGCACCGCCGAGCCGAACAGGCCCCACTGCACGCCCGCCTTGATCTGCAGCGACGGGTCCGCCGTGGTGAGCTCCTCGAAGGCCGCGACGTTGCCGCCGTGGTTCTCCTGACCGCCGAACGACCGCGGGAACGGACGCTGGATCGCGCCCTGTTCGACGAGCAGCCGGCACTGTGCGAGGGCCCGCTCGCGGTGGTCGTCGACCGAAGCACCCTCGAGGCGGTGCGTCGCCGGGTCGAGCACCAGCGCGCGCGAGATCCGGCGGTCCTCCGCCCAGCGTCCGAGCAGCATCTCGGCGACCCCGGGGACGTCGATGCGCGGACGGGACCGCCGGTCGGCCGCGTGGGGTGACGAGCCACCGGACGCGTCCGGTGTGGGTGCGATGGGGACGTCAGGGACGGCGATGTCGACCATGGACGGGAGGCTATGCCCGCCTCCGCGTGCTCGCCAGCAGCCGCGTGGTCGCCCGACAAGGCCGACCCGGGGGAGTCGACGCCCCTGTGGAGGTTTCCTCCAAGCGGCCTCCGGTGCGGGTCCACAGGATGCAGCCCGTCCGGATGGGGGAGCCGTCCCTCCCGACCGGGTAGCGTTGCGGACGCACCGTTCGGATCTGGAGGACCCCCATGCTCACTGTCATCGCAGTCGTCATCATCGGCATCGGCGTGCTCGGCGGCGTCGGCGTGTGCGCGGCGTTCGGCGCCATGCTCAAGGGCGGCACCGAAGGCCGCAGCTGACCCGACGGGACGCCGTGCCACCATCGGCGCGCCGTCCCGTCGCCGTCCGGGCTAGCGTGGCGAGGAGTCCCGTCCAGCACTCCCTCGAAGGAGCAACCGCGTGCCCGCCTCCACCGTCCGCGTCGGCGTCCAGATCGCCCCGCAGCACTCGCCCTACGCCACCATCCGCGACACCCTCGCCGAGCTCGAGGACCTCGGGGTGGACATCGCCTTCAACTGGGACCACTTCTTCCCGCTGTCCGGCGACCCCGACGGAACGCACTTCGAGGGCTGGACCATGCTGGCCGCCTGGGCCGAGCAGACGACCCGGATCGAGTTCGGCCCGCTCGTGACGTGCAACACCTACCGGAACCCGGACCTGCTCGCCGACATGGCCCGCACCGTCGACCACATCAGCGCGAAGGACGGCGCCGGGCGGCTCGTGTTCGGCATCGGGTCCGGGTGGTTCGAACGCGACTACGCCGAGTACGGGTACGACTTCGGCACGGCCGGGAGCCGGCTCGACGCGCTCGATGCCGCGATGCCCCGGATCGAAGCCCGTTGGGCGGCGCTCAACCCCGCGCCGACCCGGAAGATCCCCGTGCTCATCGGCGGTGGCGGCGAGAAGAAGACGCTGCGCATCGTCGCGGAGCACGCCGACATCTGGCACAGCTTCTCGGACGTCGAGACGCTCGAGCGCAAGCTCGGCGTGCTGCACGAGTGGTGCGAGCGCGTCGGCCGGCCCACCGACGCGATCGAGATCTCGACGGGCGTCGACGTCTCCGGCACGCTGACCGCCGAGCAGGGTTCCGCCCTCGACGCCCAGCACGCCCTCGGGGCACGGCTGTTCACCATCGGGGTGAGCGGGCCGGACATCGACCTGGCGCCGGTCAAGGCGCTGCTCGCCTGGCGGGACGGCGTCAGCGGCTGAGACGAGGCCACCCTGCGGAACGACGAAGGCCCCGGGGACTCCCCGGGGCCTTCGTGGTGGTGGGCGATACCAGACTCGAACTGATGACCTCTTCGGTGTGAACGAAGCGCGCTACCAACTGCGCCAATCGCCCCTGCGCGGCTGCCCGCGCCCATCGATACTACTGGAAGCAGCGCCGTCGTCCTATTCGGCGACGTCCCCGCGCGTCGTCAGCTCGCTGACACGCCCGGCCTGGCTCGTTTTGCGATCCGGGCGGGAGGTCGGATAGAGTAACGGAGTCGCAGCGAGCGGCGGGCCGGAAACGGACCGTCCAGTGGCGGCGATGCGGATGTGGCGCAGTGGTAGCGCATCACCTTGCCAAGGTGAGGGTCGCGAGTTCGAATCTCGTCATCCGCTCGAGTGCAGGATCCCCGGATCCTGAAGGCTCACCAGAGAGGATCCCCACCGATCCGGTGCTCACGGAGACGTGAACCTCAGCACGGTGGGGTGGCCGAGAGGCGAGGCAGCGGCCTGCAAAGCCGTATACGCGGGTTCGAATCCCGTCCCCACCTCGAATTCGTATCGTTCGCAAGGGCGGTAGGAGTTCAACTCTGGGCGATTGGCGCAGCGGTAGCGCGCTTCCCTGACACGGAAGAGGTCACTGGTTCGATCCCAGTATCGCCCACCACGTAGCAGCCCCCGGTTCTCCGGGGGCCCTCTTCGTTTCGCGGTGTGGTCGTGCTTCTCGCTTCATCCCGAGGCACCGTTTGGCACCCCCTGCTGCTGACGTCGCCGGCAAGGTGACGAGAGGGATTCTGCGGTTCACGCAGACGTGCCTCCGCCTCGCCGATCCGCCCCGGCGGATGCCGACGTTCGAATGACGTGCCCGCATCGAGACTGACACCGGACGGGCTCTGTGAGACACGGCGTCCGGGGCATCGTCCGGTCGTGCTCCGTCGTTCGGCGGGGGACCATGCATCGGGCACTGGTCACAACGAGTCGTCGACGACGGGTGCAGCTTGAGCACCGTCGATCACGGTGAGCAGCAACGCGTTCAGCTGAGCACTCTGCGAGGCGTCCAACCCGAAGGCGCTGAGGTCGTTCGTCGCCAGGGCCACAGTCTGTGCCGCATCGAGCGCGGCCTGCCCGGCCGGCGTGATCGCCGCCGGGTTCCTCCGGCCGCGTGCGCGGACACCGACCCTGTGGACGAGGCCGCTTCGCTCCATCCCGTCGAGTACATCGGACATGCTCTGCGGGCGCACGAAGACAGCCGGGTCCGTCGAGGTCCGGTTGACGATCGGCTACCGGACGGCCGACTCTGCCTCTACCCAAGCGTTGCCGATGCACTCGATCTGGTCGTTCACTGTCATACCTGTGACGTCGAGGATGAGGTCTACCGCTGGCGGAGTGGCACTGATTCGGTGCAGTAGCTCGAATTCTTCTTCCGTGATGTAGACCGGACGGGTGGTTGCTCGTGTGCGGGCCTCGTCGAGGGTGATAGCGAGGTGCACGATGAAGCACTCGGGTAGCTGCGAGCGGTACACGGGTAGGACCTCGGAGGTCACGACGTCCGAGGCTGTGACAACAAAGCCGGCGTCGCTGAGGTTTCGCGCGAGGTTCGCAGTGTTGCGGGCCGCGAGCGTGTGCTGCGCCCTTCCGTCCGGGCCGGACCACAGCGTGGAGGCCCCGGCGACGATGAGTTGACGGATGTCGTCACCATCGATGTAGGCGGCTCGCTCCTGAGCGGCGGCGAGAGCCCGAGCGCAGGCGTCTTACCGACTGCCGGGCCGCCCGAGAGGAGTAGTGGTCGCATCGTTGCGTCCTTTCGGCAGCGGATCGATTCAGACTACGACGCGTTCAGGTGCGCGATCGGCTCTCAAGACGCCATCGGGAACGACCTAATCGAGCCGGGAGGGCAGCCGATCGCGGCCCTCCCCGCTCCGATCAGAGCGTCCGGGCGTAGTCGACGGTTGGGTACGGGATGAAGCCGAGGGATTCGTAGAGGGCTCGTGCCGGGGCGTGGAACTCGTCGCCGCCCGTTCCGATGTGCACCACGGTGACCCCAAGCTCTCCGAGCCTTGTCAGTGCCGCGGAGCAGAGCGCTCGCGCGACTCCACGCCGTCGAGCATCAGAGTGGACGGCAACCATCTCCAGTCGGCCGGAGGTCTCACCCGTGGTGTTCCAGCCGACGTAGCCGAGCGGTTTGCCGCGTTCTTCCGCCAGTGTGATGAAGCGGCCCTCCTCGGGAGCGAGCAGGGAGGGGACTTCGTGGCGGTAGTCGTCCTCCCAGTGCCCGTGGTCGTGTGCGGTGACCTCGGCCCGTAGCTGCACGAGGGAGCCGGCGAGGAGAGGCCGGAAGGCCTCGATCGTGAGTGCGGTGAGCGCGGGCAGGTCGAGCGGTGTGCAGTCGCGGATGTGCATGGTTGTGCTTCTTTCGTGAGCAGTCTGAAGGCTCCACGCCCGGGGTTGGGGTGGAGGAGAGCGACGGCCACAGCCGTCCCTTCAGTCGCGCGTGCGCCAGCTCGCGAAGCAGTCCATGTGACCACGGTATCCAGGGGGTCTCAGCCGGGGAAGAGGTGCGTCCTCGCGTGCTCCGGCCACACATCGGCTATCGGGCGGTGGTCGTCCACCTCTGGAAGCGTTGACCAGGAGGGAATCGGCGACCGCACGCCATCGAGTTCTCCTTTGTGATTCCGCAGCAGGAGAAGGTGCTCAGGCTGCAAGAATCGCTGAGTGACCAGGGGTGGCGGGGCAGAGTTTCCGGACGTAGACGTTCGTTTTGAGGTGCAGCCGCGGCGACTTTTCGGGCCGTTCTGGCAGCTACGGGTCGTTGACACCGTCACCGGTGCAGCGATTCCGGTGAGCGGCGGGGCGATGCTCACCGGTTATGGATCCGTTCGTCGCGCCGCGAAGTACTCGACGCTGTATTACCTGAACCGGGAGCGTCGGCGGAACGATCGCGCGGCCCGCCGACGGCAGGCACGGTGAACCGACCGAGTAAGCGCAGCGATCGGGCAGGTGACAGGGATTCCGAGTGGTCGCGTCGGATCGGGCCGGAAGCGACGCGGACACGACGCACGGCCGTGCGGGCGCAACGTTCCGCGCGCGGTGTCCTCATCGTCTACGTCGCGGGCCTGATCATCGTGTTCGGCTCGCAAGGCTTCCGCTCGACCGGGGAACGGACGCTTCCGAACGTGCTCCTGTTCGGAAGCATGATCCTGGTGCTCGCCTGCGAGACCGAGCTGACCATCCGGCAGCAGAGGTCCATGTCGCAGGCGCGGAAACAGGCCAGCGCAGTGCTCACCCGTGGCACCGGTGAGACCCGGAACGTGCTTCCCTCGGACGACTACCTCCTCCAACTGTCACGGTTCGACCAATGGACCGCCCGGTACAAGCTTCGATGGTTCGACGGCACGGTCCCGTCCTCCCGAAGCGCACAGCCGTAAGCGCCGACCTTTCGTCTGGACAGCCGCAGGAAGGCGCGAGTTCCGGTAAGCCATCGGCCATCGGACGCCGCTCGTCGACGCGGCCTACTCCGTAAAACGCGTCAGCCAGCACGTCTGCTCGACGGTGGTCGGAGATGCTGCCACTTCCCTAGGATCGAAGCATGGACCTTGCCGACGTTCTCAAGAGAGTTGAGGCGTCTTACCGCGGCAGTGCGTCGTGGACCGACCCCCATGTTGACCGCGAGGTCGAGGATGCCGAGTACTCGCGGGTCACCGATCCGGACCGCTACCGGATCGTGGGAGCCAGGGCGAGTGCGTGGGAGCGAGCCCTCGTGGACCTGGGCCTCGCCGCCGCTGAGCAGGCACGGCTTCCCGATTGGCCGTACGGCCCGAGGGGCGTCTTCGCGATTCGCCTCCGCCCACGCGTCGCCGACGCGTTGGAACTCCTCGTGGTGCACGGGTCGATGGAGTCAGTGTCCGACACGGTGATCGGCATCGGGATCGGAATCCCACCCGTGATGGTGGCCATGGAGCCCGACTGTGGGTGCGACGCATGCGACTCCGGCTCGGCCGATCTCCTCGACGTGGTCGACCAGGCGTTCGTCGACGTGGTCTCTGGCGAGATCCTCTACGCCGAAGGCGACGGTTGGACGCTCATCGACACTCATGAGCGTTCTCAGTACACCGGCGGCATCAACGCTGCAGCGATCGCCGCTTCGGTCCGGCGTGGTGACCCAGTCGGCATTCGTGCCTTGATCGGTCGGGCTTGGCTCTCTGCAGCGGACCAGTAGGCAGCGTGATCGGCGTCTCGGCAGCCGATCGGCTACCGAACGTTCTGAGCGAGCGTCACCCACTCCTCGTCGCGGACGTAGCCCAGCGCATCGTTCGCGCGGAGGATCGCGACATTGTCCACGGAACCACCTGTGCGAAATCGCGTAACGCCCTCTGCCGCGAGCGTCAGCACAGAAGCCGCCTTCACGGCGATACCCAAACCCCGACCACGCCAGGCTCGGTGGACAACGGTGAAGTGCGTCTCAGCCTCCACTCCGTCGATGTCCACGAAAGTATTGGGCCTGGGTGGGGCCATCATCATCGCAGGAATAACGGTCGGAGCAGCAGCTCCGGCATCGGCGGCCACGGCCGCCGCCACTGGGACCGCAGACGGAGTGGCGCGTGTGGTCGATCGTACGTCCGAAGCGATGCCCGTCGACAGTACCGCGATCCGAACGCTCCACGCACGCATCCAGTCTCTGAGCACAGCTCAACGGACTGAGGGAAGCGAGTGTCGGCGCAGTGCGGTCGACGGCGGACATCCCGCTTCCGGCGGGGGTGACGATGAAGCCGGGTGAGACCGTGCTGGTGAACTACGCCGACGGCGTCGTGACCCACACCGCCATCACTGCTTCCTGCACTTCGACCTCGAGCGCCCAGACCCCGTACAAGGAGTCTGGGTACGCCTGGTCGTACCACGACCACCACCTGAGTGCTGGGTGCGCCGGTGGCACTTCCGTGAACGGGCTGCTCGAGACCAAGGCGACCATCGGGTGGACGGCACGCGATTTCGAGACCGTGACCGTAGACCCGAACTCGTCGATGTACTGGGCCACGGACGCGAAGTGCAAGGGCAGCTCGAACACCAGCTGGCACGGCCTGAACTCGATCGGTTCTTCGGTCACCGCGCAATCCGCGACCAAGACGCTCGCCTGTAGCGTCTAGGTCGGCTAACTCCTAAGGAGGCATCATGGCAACGTCGGATATTCACATGCAAACCAGTCGCGCTCACGCGTCGGCTGGCCGAGTCACCCTGGCGGTCGTCGCCGGCGTCGTGGTCGGACTCCTGGCGTACTACGTCATCTCCGTCGTGGCGACTGCGCCGCTCACCGGCTGGTTCACCGTCCACCCGCTGATCCTGTTGATGGTCGGGGTGGTCGCTGCGGCATCGGTGTTCGTGTCGTGGCGGGTACCCGTGATCGGACTCGCGGCAGGCGTCGTTGTCCTGGCCATCGTCGCCTTCGTCGTCGTGGAGCGAGTGAGCTGGAACAGCAGTGACGTCGGAACGCTTACCCCGACAGGAGTCCTCGGATACGGTGCCGCAAGTGGCTACCCGATCATGCTCGGGGCTGTCATGGTCACCGGTTCCATCATGCAGCTGCTGACACAGCGCACTCACCGAAAGTAGTCATCCTGAAAGCGGCTCCGGGCATCGCCTGGGGCCGCTTTTTTGGCTGTGGGACACGACTGTGGGTTGGCGTGCGCGTGGCGGCGGGCGAGCAGGGACGAAGGCGCCTCGAGCTGGAACCGCGGCCACCGCCGGGCTGCCGCCTGAGATCAACCAGTGGATGTCGAGTAGATCTCGGGCATCGGATGCCCGACACCCTTCCGGTTCTGGTGCATGAGCGCGCCCTGCTCAGCGCCCATCCGGTATAGCCACCCACCTCGCGAGTGGCCACCGCACTCGCACTTCCAGTGGAAGTGCTCGAGCTGCATGGCGTCGTAGCTGCCGTCTCCACCACGGTCGTCTGAGCGGACCGCATTCACGAGGCCCCGGAGGAAGTCCCAGACCATCAGGACACGCTCGGTGCGCTCTTGCCGCCGAGCTGTTCGCGGCCGATCCCCGTCTTCAGGACTTTCTCGTCCCACTGCTCCACGAGCTCCATGACGGACGACGGGTCGACGCCGTCCTTGACTGCGTCGTACCGGGTTCCCTCGTCGACGTGCTCCGCCGACGCCTTGAACGCGTCGAGGTGGAAGTAGCTGTTCCAGCGCGTCTCTCGAATCATCGTCGACGAGTAGGGGTCCGCAAAGTGCCCATCAGGTGATCATCACTCAGGACTACGGCGATCGTCACGCTGAGGTCTGGCCCGGAACGGCGGCCAGCCGCTCCACGGCCCCGATCAGCTCCAGGACGGACCCGAATCGCTGGTTGACGTGATGCGCTGTGCACTTCTGCACGACCTTCGCACCTCATCCTCGCCGGTGAACAGCGACTCCGGCCCAGAGAAGATGTACGACAGCTCGTCCAGGAGCGCCCTATCGGCGCGGAGGAGAGCGCATGGCAGATTGCAGACCGAATTATCCGCGAAGGCCCCACCGGGCTTTAGCTCGCCCGTCCGGCTGACGATCCTGTTCGGGGCGTCAAGACGTTCGGTCACTCACTAGCGCCCAGCAGTTGCTTGCGCGGGGCGATGCTTGCCGCGAGAACGGTGAGCAACCCGACCAGGGCGAGTGGGACGGCCACGTCGGCGTGATCGATGAGGGCGCCGGTGGCGGCGGAGGCGAGCGCAGCTCCGAGATTGACAGCGGTGTTCACCCAGGTCGAAGCCTCGGTCCGGGCGGCTTCGGGCACGACAGCCTCAGCGACGAGGTACCCGGTGATGAGGGACGGCGCGAGGAACAGACCGAGCAACACGAGCCCACCTGCGAACCAGATCAGGCCACCGACCTGGGAGACGCCGACAGCGACGATCCCCATGCCGACGGCAAGCAGCAGCAGCTTCGTCCCGAGCGTTGCCCGCCAGCGGATGTGCCCGTAGAGCACACCGCCGATCGCGCTCCCGGCGGCGAACGCAGCGAGCAGCCACCCCGAGCTCGCCACGGAGCCGTGTTCTTCCGCGACCGCGGGCGCAACAATCTCGGCAACACCGAGCACGCATCCGACCCCGACGAGCACGACCAGGACGCGAGGGAATCCGGGCTGTCTCAGCGGCCGCTGCGCTCGGTAGGTGTCGCTGCTGTTTGACGACTGCGCCCGTGACGCGGTACTCGTCGTGAGCCCGAGGGTGCCGACGAGAACGACCACAGCAGTCAGCAACAGGCCGATCGCGGCTGTTGTGGCGGTGATGACGCTGGCGATCAGGACCGGACCGATCACGAAGAGCAATTCCTCGGCGACCGCGTCGACGCTGAACGCTTGCTTCCGCTGTTCGCCCGGTTGGGTGAGGGCCGCCCAGATGACGCGCATCGCCGCTCCCAGCGGCGGGGCGGTCACCCCGATCACGGCGCTTTCGGCGAGGATGATGAGAAGTGGTGCATGCGCGGCGACGGATGCTGCGAGCACGGCGAGGCCCGCGGCTTGACTGGCGCCGAGCGTCGTGAGAGCACGTCGTTGCCCCCATCGGTCGACTGCCCGGGCGCGCGACGGAGCGGCAACGACGTTGGCTACGCCGAAGACAGCGGCCGCGACACCTGCGGCAGCGAATGAGCTGGTGCTTTCCTGTACGGCGAGGACGATGCCGAGGCTCGCCATCGCGAGAGCGGAACGACCGACGAGTGCCGGGATGAAGGCGCGAAGCGCGTCGGGAATACGAAGCACGGTGAGCATGGAGAACGCTTGGTGATGCGCTTACAGCGTGCGGCTGAAGCGGTACTAACGGTTGAAGCCCGGGGCACGACAAAGACACCCTGGGGTCAGGTTCCTGCGCGGGCGAGACGCAGGGCCGTTAGTTGAACATCACGATGTGCACGTTGCGACGGTAGCACCGGCAGCGCGCTGCCTCAGTAGCCGATGACGACCCGTAGCTGCCAGAACGGCCCGAAAAGTCGCCGCGGCTGCACCTCAAAACGAACGTCAACGTCCGGAAACTCCACTCCGCCACCCCTGGTCACTCAGCGATTCTTGCAGCCTGAGCATCATCTCCTGCTGCGGAATCACGAAGGAGAACTCGATGGCGTCCCGTAGCCGATCGGCAGCCGAGACGAGCGGTCAGTCCTGCTTGCGCTCGTCCTCGTCAGCCCACCGACGAAGCAGCTGGCGGTTTTCGCGTACTCGCGCAGTCACCGCGACAGCCGCAGTAGCAAAGCCCGCAACGATCATGATCCATCCGAGCACCATCTGGCCCGACGTCGAATAAGTCGAATAAGTGGACCCGAGCACTCCGACGACGATGCCAACGAGGGCGATGACAGGAAGACCGACCTTCACGACGTGAACGGTACCGGGAGCTAGCTGCTCCTGTGCCCGGTAGCGGATCAGCTAGCGAACGGTCGTGGTTCGCAGGGGTGAGCACGCAGCGACAACTACGGCGGCGGCGAACACGAGAGTCACCGCGAGCAGGGCGAAGCGATCTCCGGCGACGGTCATGAGGGCACCGCCACCCACTGCTCCTACTGCGGCGAGCGTTCGGTTCGCGCTGCGCATCGTGCCGTTCATGCGGCCGAGGAGGGCGTCGGGTGTGACGGTCTGGCGGAGGCTCATCTCGTTCGCGTTCTCGCACCCCGCCGCAGCGCCATGCACGGCGAACGCGACGAACAAGACCACGACGGCCACCAGCGGCGCTGCAGCGCCACTGCCAACGGTTGCGAACGTGATGGCCGCCCACGCGATCGGGTACGCGGCTCGAGCGGCGATGATCGTCTGGCCGGCACCGAAGCGGGTGCCGAGGCGCGGCGCAGCGGTAGCGCCGAGGAGCATCGCGACTCCGCTGACGGCGATGATGGCCCCGTACACGGCGGCTGGTAGTGCGAGGGTGCGAAGCGCGAGGGTCGCGAATACCGTCAGACCCGCGGCGTTGGCGAGGAACCACAGGTGTGTGGACAGCGCCAGAGGCGCAAGCGTTGCATGACCGTACGTCCAACGCAGACCGTCAACGATGTCGTGCCGCAGCCGCGTACCCGGCAGGCGTGCCCGCTTCTGCTCGACAACGCGGACCCGGGCGATGAGGACAGCGTCGACGAAGTAGCTCACCGAGTCGAGGGCGATCGCGACCGGCGCGGTGACGATGCTGACCACGACACCGCCGAGAGCCGGGCCCACCGTCTGCGCTGCCGCGTCACTCTGATCCACCCGCGCATTCGCCGCCAAGAGGAGCGGGCGAGGGACGATCCGAGGCAGGAGAGACTGCGTGGCGGCGAAGCCCACGACCGACAAGGCACCGAACACGAACAACGCCGCCGCCGTCACGCAGAGGTTCAGTAGTCCAGTCAGCCAGAGGACCGGAATCGTACCGAGGCACACGCCACGACCGACACTCGCCCAGATCAGGAGTGGCTTCCGCCGGAAGCGATCGACGTACGCGCCGACGATCAGACCGAACAATGCATACGGGAGGAATTGGGCAGCGTTCACCAGGCCCACCTCGAACGGAGTGGCGTGCAGCACCGTCACCACGAGAACCGGTACGGCGACCGCGCTCACCGCTGATCCGAACGACGAGACTGTCGCGGCCGACCAGTACGAGCGGAACCCGGGCACTCGACGCAGCGTGGTCACGTCGTCGCCCATGCGCCAACGCTTGCAGATCGCAAACCCACGAGCAAGGAGCTCGGCACCATACGTCCCTGTGCGGGTGGCTGATTGCTCGCCGGGCGTTCGTGGCACTGTGAGGTCATGGTTTCCAGCGTCGCCGTCCTCTCCGATGTGCACGGCATGCTGCCTGCGCTCGAGCGGGTCCTCAGCGAGCCAGCCGTGGAGCGCGCGGAGCTGATCGTCGTGACGGGAGACCACACCTGGGGCCCTCAGCCGGCGCAGGTCCTCGACCGCCTCATGCAACTCGGCGACCGGGCGGTCCTGATCAGGGGGAACGCGGACCGGGAGCTGCTGTCCATGTCTCGTGGGATCGACGTCGGCCTCGGCGATGACCCCGTGTCAGTGTGGGGCGCGGCGCAGCTCGCCTCCGAGCACCGTGCCCTCCTGGAGTCGATGGCTGAGAACGTCACGGTCGACATCGACGGGTTCCGGCCGGTGTTCTTCTCACATGCGACGCCGCGCAACGACGAGGAAGTGGTCCTGGCGCGTCGCGGTGTTCGGAGGTGCGAAGACCGTGCCGTGCCAGCTCGTACCCTCGCGGCTCTCGACGACGCGACGTTCGACGTCACCGCCGCTCGAGTGAGCGACGGCCAACTGTTCCTGCACGGGTGGGTCGACGAACACGACACGAGCCTCGGGACGGTGCGACTTCCGGTCCTGCTGACTGTTTCCAAGACAACCGACGTCGTCATGGACAGCACCGGCGGGACCGGCGAGCTCGTGCCCGAAAGCATCGACGTCATCGCAACAGCGGTGACGCTTCGAGGCGTCATCCCATGTGTGGTCGTCGTGACCACGTCGACGCGGAGCGAAGTGCCGCTCGACGTCGGAACCAGCCCGATCGCGCTCCGCCGATGGTGCCGATGGTGGCCATGGGACGGTGCGCCGGCGCTTCTGAACTACCGCGCCGTGTCGAGGCGGCTCGGGGGCACGGCCTGCCCCGCGTGCACGCATCGGTGGGACGAACACCCGGGCGGAGAGGACGTGACGCGGACGACCTGCGGTGAATGCGAGTACGAGCTCGGCACGGTGAGCTGCCGCCGGATGGATCGATCTGCACGGCGACGGTGCCGCGTTGGCTTCTCGAGCTCGGCCGAGCGGACCCCGGGCGCGGGCACCCCTTAGCGGGGGGCGGTCAGCATCCCGCTAGCTGATCTTGCCATCGAGACGCGCGTCGACGCTGGCGTGGCCGTAATCTCACTCCATGGCCGAGGCCCTGTTCCCCCTGGTGAGTGTGGCGATCCTCGTGCTCACCGTCGGAGGAATCGTTTGGCGAGGGCGAGACAAGCGACGGGTTCGTGACGCTCAGCTCGCGCTCAACGCTCAACCCCTGTTGAGCCTGATCCCGGCCGCGTTCCTCGCACTAGGTGCTGTTGCACTCGCCATCCTCGGCTTTGGATCGCTTGCAGCAGGCTTCGCGCCCCGGTGGGGCTTCTTCCCCTTGGCTCTCGAGGCGCTAGTCATCATTGGTTTCACCGTGTGGATCGCCCGTTGTCCGTTCCCCGCGGACTGACGCGTCGCATCTCCAGCTATGCCGACGTCGGCTACCGATCGGCTATTGAGATGGAGCCGACCCGCCTGGTAGGGGCGCTCCAGTGCTTTGGATGATCTGCCACGCTGCATCGGTCAAGGTGCAGCGGGGTCCTACTTGGATCGCTCGCAGGCCAACCGCTTCGGCGCCGGCGATGTCGGCGATCCGGTCGTCACCGACCATCCATACGTCCTCCCCGGCGCCCGCAATCTCCATCGCGCGCGCAAAAATGCGCGGATTCGGCTTCTCGGCTCCCACCGCTGCGCTCGTGACGGTGGCATCGATCCAGGGGCCGAGTCCGAGGTCAGCGACGAGGTTCGGGAGTTCGGGCGCGTGGTTGCTGAGGATGACGTTCCGATACCCGACGGCAGCCGTGCGCGCGAGCGCCGGTATCGCGTCTTCGGCCAGATTCCAGGCCGAAGGCCGGTAGTACTCAATAGGGATCTCGGCGATCGCGCGTTCCGCATCTTCTCGTCCCACGCCCGCCACCGTGTACGCACGGAGGAACACAGAATGCTGTGCAGCCCACCATGCGGCAGCGGACTGCGTTACGCGCACGATGTCGGGTGAGTGCCAGGGGAAGCCGACAGAGAGCTCGGCGGGGAAGTCCGCTGCGGCGAGTCCGAGCCCGGGAGCGATCGGCTGCAGCGCCTTTTCCAGAGTGGAGGACCAAAGACCTTCACGAGACGCCAACGTGCCGTCGAAGTCCCACAACACGACGCGATTGGTTCTATTGCGCACGTCGCCAGACTAGGGCCGGCAACGCAGTTGTGCCCTCCCAGTAGCAGACCTTTCATCGGCCGGGAATGAAGGCGTGCTGAGTTGCCGGCAAGTCCTCCTCGATCAGCACCCCGACTGCCTCGTCATCGTCCCTACATCGACTGGTCCCGACACCGTCACCGGGTGGGCGTTGTTGCCCTACACGTACAACTTTCCCGACGCCCACCCAGAACGCTTCATCCGCTTCAACCCGCGGTACTACAACGCGATCGTCGAGGGCCGCAAGACCGCAACCACGCGCCTCAACGAACCAGGCGCGACCGGACCAGCTTGGCTCCTGTTCGAGTTCGACGAGACCTACAAGCGCCTACCCGCTGAGGTCGAACTCATCGAAACCAAGACGTTCGACGAGCTCACCGACGCTGATGCTCGAGCTGAAAACGCTGCCACCGCTGAGGACCTTCGGGGAGCTTGCGGCACCACTACCCCTCCCTCACCGACACCTCGACCGTCGACATCGTCCACTTCAAGCTCACCCCCGCCCGGTGAAGGATCGACTAGCGAGACGGAGCGTGCCGGGCTGCCGATGGTAAACAGACGCATGCGCATCCGCCCCTGGGCTCTCACGCTCCTGATCGTGCTCGCGGCTTGCGGCGTTGCACTCTTCGTCCTGCCCCCGGGAATGCCGACGCAGATCCTCGGGGCAGTGCTCATCGTTGTGGCGTTCGCGGTGTTGATCGTCTCAGAACGAGCTGGTCGGTCGGGGCGCTGACGGCACGGCAGGTGATCCACAACGGGTGAACCAAAGCGACAGCGGTCTCGACGCATGGGTGAGGGGGATACCGGCTTCATGACATAGCTCGAGGCGCACCTCTTTCGGCGCTATCAGGATCGTCGCGCTCGGCAGCACCCAGCTCAGGCCTCGGCCGCGCGCCCGGCGCTTTACCCGTCCCTGGGACTTGGCGGCCGCTCCATCGAGCGCTCGATCGCGTCGAACGTCACTCCCGACCCGGGTGCTTTCGAACGGGCAGCTGAACACCTGCACGCTCGAGTCGTCCAACAGGACCGGGGCCACATCGACCTCTTACAGGCGGGGCGGTGGCTTCGTGATCATTGACCCAGTGAAGCACCCGCACCGGTCCTCGCACGGCTTGGTGACGACCTCGCGGAGCTTGCTCGCCGCGAGCAACCGAAGGGGGCCGGTTGCGATCGGCTGACGAGCAGCCCTGGCTGCCAACGCTGCCGGCGCGCTGTCTCTGACGGTCGGCATGCTCCGGGCAGCTCCTGTCTGACGTGGCGGAACGTCCGCGTCGTGCTGCCGGAGCCTCCGCTGCAATGACGCAGATGACGAGCGGGACGAGACCGCCGACGGGATTTCCCCACGACCATCCCACGAGAGGTCCTATGCTGGTTCGTGCCGTCGCGATGCCGGGCATTCGGGTTGCCCTGGAACGCAACGGCTCCGTGCGTGCCTGCAGCATTCGGGTTGCTGCAGGCACGCACCTCCGGCCGCCCTCGACGATGCCCTCCGCGGCTGGGTCGCACGGTACGACGTGGACGAGCTCCCCACCGACGGCACCGGCGACACCGATTGGCTTGCGGAGGTGCGCTGCCTGCTCCAAGCACTGCGGGGCCAGAACGCGGACCGGTACCACGTCGTCGTCGACGAGCCCTGGTGGGGGTGACCGGTCCGCTCATGGTCGACGGGTGCCTGTTGGTGATGGCTCGTCTGAGCTACTGCGGACCGTCGTCCCAACGGACCGGCTGCTGGCGGTCGTCCGTCCGGAGCACCGCCGCCAGGAGCTGGTCACGGCGCGTCCCTCGATGTGTCAGGGCTGATCGGAGCCGTCCTTCGAGGCGGAACCCACATCGTTGCGCGACCAGAGCGGAAGCCTCGTTCTCAGGGAGGGCATGCCACTGCACACGGCTGAGCCCGAGACCGTCGGGAGGACCGGCGAACGCCCAGTCGAGGATCGCGCTGACCGCTTCGGTCATGAAGCCGTGGCCGCGACCGGCGGGCGCGAGCAGGTACCCGACTTCTCCGGCTCCGTCTGCGACACCGAAGATGCTCACCGCGCCCACGACGTCGGTGGGGTCGGCTCGCGGGCGGACCGCGAACTCGAACCGGGTCCCGTCCCGCCATCCCGCTTCGACCTGCCGGACGAACGACTCAGCTTCGTCGCGTCCGTAGGGCACCGGTATCGGGGTGAACGCGATGACGTCCGGGTCCTGGCAGTACGCCACGATCTGATCCGCGTCCTCGGTCGTCTGCGGGCTGAGGACGAGCCGCGGCGTTCGGAGCGTCACCGGTTCCATCGCCCCACGCTACCGAGCGAGACGGCGCAGGGAGGGGCTTCGGGCCCAGCAGCGGCCGGTCCTGGTCTCACCGCCCCGCGCGCGTCGTCGCGACGCACTGGCGGCGACGGAGGAGGTCCTGCAGGTCGGGGCAGTCCCAGGTCGTCCATCCGTTCTGGCCGTACGCGTCGAACGCCGAGGTGGAGGCCATGGAGACGCCCGACGGCGTCGTGCGCACGAAGGTCGGTACCGGGGGTCACCCTCGGTGGTGAGACCGACCCAGCTGAACGTCGCCGAGCCTCCAGCGGCACCGCGAGCACGGCGAGCGCTGCGGCCACCGCCACCACGGGCCTCCCTACCGACATGGCACGAGCGTGGCGGATCAGGCGGCCCGGCGACGTCACGATCGAGCGACGGTGCCGTCGGGTCGAGCGTCCTGCTGGCTCTCGTGCAGACGGTCGATGACGGACCGGTTGGTGGCCGCCCCGACGGTCCCGTACGCGATCAGCGCTGCACCGCGGAGCGCGTCGAGCGCGGCCGGCACCAGTGCCACCGATGCGTACGTGTCCTCGTCGAGCGCGTCCGCGAGGCGGGCGGTGAACGCCGGCGTCGTCGCCAGACCACCCGTCGTCGACACCGTCACGCGGTCGCCGCCGATGAGGGGCGCCAGCAGTCCGACGCCGCGAGCGGTCTTGCGGGCGAGATCACGGAGCGCCCGATCCGCCAGTGGCGATCGGTCGGCGGCCTCCGTCACGAGGGGCGCGAGTGCGCCGAACCGGTGCCGGACCTCCATCCGGTCCACGTGCGCGAGGCCGAGGATGACGTGGCGGAGTCCCGGCACGTCGTCCGCGCCCCAGGAGCGGAGGACCGCCGCGACGAACTCGTCGTCGTCCGGACCGGCGGCGCCGAGCAGGATGAGCTGCACCGCCTCGTAGGCCAGGTGCCGGGCCGCGCCGGCGTAGTGCTCGAACTGCCCGCTCTCGACCTCGGTCCCGTCCGCGTCGATCGCGAGGATCATCGAGCCGGTGCCGGTGACCACCATGATCCCCGGGGCACCGAGCAGGGCGCCGCGGTGCGCGACGACCGCGTCGTTCAGGATGAGCCGTTCGCACTGCAGCCCCGGCACGCGGAAGAAGTCATCGGCCCAGCCGTTGTCCCCGTCGCCCTGGTTCGAACCGGCACGGCTCACCATCGCCAGCCCGGCGACGAGCGCGACAGCGTCAGCAGCGTCGCGGCCGGCGTCCTGCAACGCGCGGACCGTCGTGTCCGCGACGTTCGCGGCGGCGTCCGCTTGGTGGTACGGACTCCCGCCTCGACCCGTCGCGGAGCCGAGCAGTCTGCCGTCGAGGGCGAAACACCCGACGCGGGAGAACGTGCCCCCGGCGTCGGCGGCGATCACGAAACGGGGGTCCCCTCCGGCGTCGGACATGGGCCGAGCGTAGCCAACCCGCGCTCGACGCCGCGCTGTCGCCGCTCCGTGCATCACTCGGTGGCACTACCGCACCGTCGGCACGTGGACCACGGGCCGGTGGCGGTTGTCGATCTCCGCGCTCGGCCGCCACCATGGCACCACGCTCGGTGACCCGCGTCGTCGAACCGTCCGGTCGACTCGGATGCGCTGGGGATCCGATGCGCCCGTTGACGAGCGGATCCGGACCGAGCAGGCTGGCTCGCGACTGCGACGACCCCGGAGGCATCGATGACGACCAGCATGTGGGTGAGCATCACGTCAGGAGATCTCGCGCGATCGGCAGCGTTCTACGAGGCGCTCGGGTTCGTCGTCAACCCGGACTTCTCCGATGAGCACGGGACGTGCTTCGAGGTCGCCGACAACCTGCACCTGATGGTGGTCGCGCGGGACTTCTTCGCGACGATGACCACGAAGGAGATCGCCGACCCGAGGACGCATGCGCAGGTCGGCCTCAACCTGACGCGCGACTCCCGCGACGAGGTCGATGCGATCGTGGAGAAGGGGCTGGCCGCCGGTGGGCACGAGCCGCAACCAGCGCAGGACCTCGGGTTCATGTACTCCCGCGACCTCGAGGACCCGGACGGGAACAACCTCGGGTTCCTCTTCATGGCCCCGGCGGACTGAGGGTCGCGGGTCACCCGGTCATGAGCTCGTAGGTCGTCATCACCCTTGGCCGGCGGGCGCGTAGGCGACGAGCGGTGAGCCATTGGCAGCGCAATCGTGCTGTGCCCGCTGCATGGCCGCGCGGAACGCGGGCGCGTCCGGGTCGAACTGCGCGGACGCGACGGTCGGCGGCGAGCTGGCAACAGCGTCCTGGATGCCGGTGAGGTCGGCGACCAGGCCGCGATCCGGCGTTCGCAGCATCCCCGACACGACGGTCGGCGTCAGATCGACGATCGCGGCGTACCCGGCGTCCTCGATGGTGCCCGCACTCCGCTCGCTGTCTGCGGCGGAGAGGTCCGTCTCGAGCTCCGTCAGCCCTGCGCAGGTCACCGCGATGTCCGGGTCGGGCGTCGGTGACGCGGCGGATCCCGTGCTGTGCGCGACGGCGCTCCGTGCGGTGTGATGCGGCGCCGCGGCAGAACATCCGGTCAGCGAGATCACCGCGCACGCGGCAGTGATGGCGACGAGCAGTGTGCGCATGGTGCCCCCTCGTGCGGCACGTTTCCCCTCGCTGCCGCGTCGACTCATCCTGCCGCATCCACTGTCGCCGCTGCCCGCAGAACGAGTCGGATCGCCACCTCGAGCCGCGCCCGGTACTCGTCGCGGGTGTCGACCTGGTGTTTCAGCCCCACGGACACGCTGCTCAGCGTCCGTGCGACGTCCGCTGCCGCCGCGCAGTGGTCGCTGATCGCCGCGGTCACCATGGCCTCGAACCGCGCGGGAGCCTCACGGGCGGTGGCATCGAGGAGTTCCGGGTTGTCGGCGATCACGGCGGACACGTCGCGCACCATCGGTCCGACGTACCGTCCGGCCCACCGGTCGAACGCGTCGAGCAGGCGGTCGGCGATGGGCCGCGTGTCGTCCGCGAGGAGCTGTTCGATCGCTGCCAGATCCTGGGTCAGGACGTGTGCCGCGGCCTCCCGGAACAACGCCTCCTTCGACTCGAACAAGAAGTACAACCCCGGGCGGGAGATCCGTGCTGCTCGCGCGATGACGTCCATCGATGTCCGCCGGTATCCCGCTTGTGCGAACGTGTCGAGCGCTGATTCGAGCACGGTCCGACGGCGTCCCACATCCGTGCCGGTGGAGGTGTCGACCATGCCGCCGATGATACCGCCTTCCATACCGACTAGACAGAACCTGTCTAGTCGGTACAGTTGCCCGCATGCCCCTTCCGCTCATCCGAACGCGGTTCGACGCCGAGTCCACCGCCGCTGACGTCCTGGTCGACGTCGATCTGATGGGTCTGCGCGCGATCGTCACGGGCGCGTCGTCAGGACTCGGCGTGGAGACGGCCCGCGCCCTCACCGCCGCCGGCGCTGCGGTCACGCTCGCCGTCAGGAACACGTCTGCCGGCACGGCGGTGGCCGACGTCGTCGCCCATTCGACGGGCCGCCGGCCGGACGTGCGTCACCTCGACCTCGCGGATCGCGCCTCCGTGGCCGCCTTCGTGGCGCATTGGGAGGCTCCGCTGCACTTGCTCGTCAACAACGCCGGTGTGGTGACCGGGGGGCTCGAGCGGACGGCGGAAGGGCGTGAGCTGCAGTTCGCCACGAATCACCTCGGCCACCACGCGCTCGCGAATGGTCTTCGACGGTCACTCGCCAGAGGCGCCGCGGAGCGCGACGGCGCCCGGATCGTCGCGCTCAGTTCCACCGCGCACATGCGGGCGAACGTCGACCTCGACGACCTCGACTTCACCCGATCCGAGTACGATCCCCAGATCGCCTACGCACGAGCCAAGACCGCGAACTCCCTGTTCGCCGTGGCGGCGACGCGCCGTTGGGCGGACGACGGCATCGTCGCGAACGCCGTCAACCCGGGCGGGATCGCCACCGGGCTCCAGCGGAACTTCTCGGCGGCGCAGAAGGCGTCGTTGGAAGCCGCCGAAGCCGCTGGCGTGTTCGCCTACAAGACGGTCGAGCAGGGCGCCGCGACCACCATGGTCGCCGCGGTCGCGCACGAGTTCGCCCACACCGGCGGGCACTACCTCGACGACTGCCAGGAGGCCTACACGGTTCCGAACGAGGCGAGTCTCGCGGATCACCCGCACGGGGTGAAGGCGTGGGCGCTCGATCCCGACGCGGCGGATCGGCTCTGGAGGGCGTCGGAGGAGCTCACGCGCGGGCCTCACTGACGCGGATCCGCCGAGAGCGACCCAGGCAGGTGCTCCGTCGTGCCGATCTCGCCCACGTGGTAGCCGAGGGCGACGACGTCGAGACGTGTGATCGACCCGTGCGGGAGCCCCGCGAGGGCGTCGGGGCGGAGCGATCGCATCTCGTCGTCGGAGAGGATGTCTCGCAGCACGTCGCGGATGATGCCGCCGTGCGTGATCACGACGAGATCACCTGCGTCCGGGAGTGCCTCGTCGATCAGGTGACGGAGCCGTGCCGCGGCTGCGCGCGACGAATCGCCGACGGCCGGGACGAGGTCCCGATCGCGCTCCGTGCGGTCCCACGCTTCTCGGAACGCATCCCACGATGCGTCGTCGACGACCGGTGGGTCGTACTCCATGCGCTCACGCGCCCGGTCGTCCACTCGAACAGGGAGCGCGGGGCGGTCGATCAGCAGCGGCGTCGCGGAGTCGCGGGCGCGGCGCGCCGGGCTGATGACGATCCTCCCGATCGGCTCGGTCCGGAGGCGCTGCATCACCGCGTCGGCCTGCTGCGTCCCACGCACCGTGAGCGCTCCGTCGCGGTGCCGGACCTGTTCGCCGTGGCGGACGAGCCACACGCGCTGCACCACCGTCGGCTCCTCGGTCCTCGGGCGCCCCGGCCGGTCTCGTCGCTCAGACCGGACCGAGCGGCTGCAGATCGCCGTCGGGCAGCTCGACCCGGATCGGGTCACCAGGACGGACGACCCCGCCGGACACGACGACACCCATGACGCCGCCCTTGCGTTCGACCGAGCCGTCCTCGGCCCTCCCGAGGACCGCCCGGAGGAGGCCGGGCTCGAACTCGTTGATCTGCTGGCACGGATTCCGGAGGCCCGTGATGCGGACGCGAGCGTCCGACCCCAAGAGCAGGAGCGCATCTGCGGGAAGACCGAGGAGGTCGACCCCGCGAGTCGTGATGTTCTCGCCCATCTGACCCGGCTCGACGTGGTGTCCCGCTTCCGCCACGTCATCGAACAGCTCGGCGTGGATCAGGTGCACCTGGCGCAGGTTCGGCTGGGACGGGTCCCGTGCGACGCGAGACCGGTGCTGAACCGTGACGCCGGCATGCGCGTCACCCTCGATGCCCAATCCCGCGACGAGCACCACCTCGTCCACCACCGGTTTGCTGAACCGATGGGCACCGTCCCTGCTCACTGCGACGACGCGAGGGTGGGTGTCGTGATCTGCGCTCATGGCTCGATCATGGCGCAGGACCGCTCGGGACGGACCCTGGCAGACTGCACGACATGCACATCGGGGGAAGGGTGCCGACGGACCAGCCGGATCTGAAGCTGGCGATGCGTGCCGAGGCGGACGCGCTCGGGATCGCCGTCGCCGGATTCGTTCCGCAACGGCATCTCGAGGACCTGGGCGTCGCCGGTATCTCGTCGCATGGCCAGGGGAGTGGTGCGGACGCCGTCACCATCAGCGCGGCCGTGGCACGGATGTACATGGTGTGGAAGAACCCGGACGACCGTTCGGACCCGGTGAACCTCGCGGACCTGACCTCGGAGATGGAGGACGCGCTCGCTCGGCCGGTGCCCCGGGACCTGCCGCCGTGGCTGCTCGAGCGCCGGGAGCGGATGCGTCATCCCTCGCTGTGGGAGGCCGTGCAGACACACTGGTTCGCTCCGGGATCCGCCGCGCCCGGCGACGACGAACGCGATCCACCGGAGTTGCTCCGCGCCCACGTCGACCACATCCTCCACAACCGGTTCCGCGACGAGTACGGACTCGGCGACCCCACGATGGAGCCCGGCTGGACGGAACTGGTCTCGATCCGCGCGGTGCAGCCGCGGGCGGTCGTCGTGGACGGAACGGCGAGGGACGGGTTCACGATCGACACCGACGCGTTCGTCCTCGGGCTGGCGGTGCCACTCGACGATGGCCGGGTGATCACCTCGGTCGTGGAGCGGGACCTGCTGCCCTGGGTGACGACGGAGTTCGTCAGCGACGCAGGCTGACGCCGCCGCCGTCGTTGCCGCACCGATCTCGGTGAATCCGTTCGGCCTCCTCCGCGTCACCCGGATGTCACCCGAACAGGGTTGAATGCTGCTCGTCGGGGTTCAGGGGAGAGCAGCATGCGACGTTCAATCGCAACATCGGTCGTGGCGGCCGTGGGGATCGCCGGAGGTCTGCTGACCGCGATGCCCGCGACGGCGGCGCCGTCGGCGGATCTGGTGGTCAACGAGGTGTACGGCGGTGGGCGCAACGCCGGCAGCACCTTCACGAACGACTTCGTGGAGTTGGCGAACCGGGGATCGTCGACCATCGACCTCAGCGGTCACTCGGTCCAGTACCACGCCGGGTCCGCGACGGGCACGTGGCAGGTGACCCCGCTGAGCGGGACGCTCGCTCCTGGTGGTCGCTACCTCGTCGCCGAGGCGAAGGGCGCTGGCGGGACGACCGCGCTGCCGACGCCGGACGTCACGGGCACCATCGCGATGAGCGCCACCGACGGCACGGTCGCCGTCGTCGCGAGCCGGACCGCGCTCACCTGTGCCGACAGCGCCACGTGCGTGAGTGCGTCGGTCGACCTCGTCGGGTTCGGCTCCGCGGCGATCGCCGAGGGCAGCCCGGCCGTCGGCGCCTCGAACACGGCCTCGGTGCAGCGGCAGGGGGCGTCCGACGACGACCACAACGCGACGGACTTCGCCGCCGCTGCACCCACCCCGGGTGCGGCGAACACAGCATCGACGACGACCCCGCCGACCGGCCCTGCGCCCGAGCCGGGCACGGTCCGCATCCACGACATCCAGGGGACGTCGTTCGTCTCGCCGCTCAACGGCGAGCAGGTCACGAACGTCCCCGGCATCGTGACCGGGATCCGGACGTCGGGCAGCAGCAAGGGCTACTGGATCCAGGACCCCGACGCCGACAGCGACCCCGCGACGAGCGAGGGCGTCTTCGTCTACAGCTCCTCGAGGGCGGCGGTCGCCGCGGGTGACAGTGTCCTCGTCAGCGGCACGGTCAGGGATTACTACCCCCTCGCCTCCGGTGACACCACGGCGACCACCTCGAACCTGTCGGTCACGGAGCTCACGAACGCCACGGCGACCGTCGTCTCGACGGGGGACGCGCTGCCGGCGCCGATCGTCCTCGGCCCGACGAGCGTGCCCGACACGTCCGCTCCGGACCTCGCGGGCGGGAACATCGAGTCCACGCCCATCACGCCGACACGCACGGCGCTCGACTTCTTCGAGTCGCTCGAGGGCATGCGTGTCGAGGTCGACGACGCCCGCGTGGTCGGGCCGAGCGACGAGTACGGCGAGCAGTACGTGACGACGAAGCCGTCCCAGCTCCCGACGACGCGCGGCGGCACGCTCCTGACCGCCGAGAACGCGACGCCGTCCGGACGTCTCGAGGTCGTCGCGGCGAACGGCAGCAATCCCCGGGTGGACGTGGGTGACGTGTTCCGTGGTGCCACCGTGGGCGAGGTCGACTACTCGCAGTACGGCGGGTACGACCTCACGGCCACGACACTCGGGTCCGTCGCGCGGGGAGGCATCACCCCGACGGTCGCGACGACCCCGAAGCCCGATCAGCTGTCGGTCGCCACCTACAACGTCGAGAACCTGGCGCCGTCGGACCCGGCGACCAAGTTCGCCGCGCTCGCGAAGGGGGTCGTCGCGAACCTGCGCTCGCCCGACATCCTGACCGTCGAGGAGGTGCAGGACGACGACGGCGCGACCGATGACGGTGTCGTCGCGGCGGATCAGACCATCGCCAAGCTCACCGCTGCGATCACCACGGCTGGAGGCCCGTCCTACGCGTCCCGTGAGATCGATCCGGTGAACGACGCCGACGGCGGTCAGCCCGGCGGCAACATCCGCGTCGTGTTCCTCTTCAACCCGAAGCGCGTGAGGTTCGACGACCGCGGTCCTGCGTCGGTGAACCGGTCCACCACCGCGACCGTGGTCACCTCCTCCCACGGCGTGCCGGACGTCACCCTGTCGCCGGGGCGCATCGCTCCGACGGACGCCGCCTGGCAGAGCAGCCGGAAGCCGCTCGTGGGCGAGTTCACGTTCCGCGGCCGGCGCGTCTTCGTCATCGGCAATCACTTCGACGCGAAGCTCGGCGACCAGAACCAGGACGGTCGATTCCAGTACCCGGCGCGGTCGTCCGCCGTGCAGCGTCAGCAGCAGGCGCAGCTCGTGCACGACTTCACGGCGCAGATCCTCAAGGTCGACGCGAGGGCCGCGGTCGTCGTGGCGGGTGACTTGAACGACCACCAGTTCAGCCCTGCGCTCGCCACGCTCACCGGCAAGCCGTTGCACGGCCAGGCCGCGACGAAGCCGGTCCTCACCGACCTGATCACCACCCTGCCGGCGAACCAGCAGTACACGTACGTGTACGACGGGATCAGCGAGGTCCTCGACCACATCCTCGTGACCGCGGGCGTCGGGACGCCGGACTACCAGGTGGTGCACCTCAACGCGGAGTTCGCCGACCAGACCAGTGACCACGATCCGCAGGTCGTCCGCGTCTTCGGACACCATGGAGGGCCGTCCCAGGCCGTCCCGCCAGCGGCGGTGGCGCTCGGCTACAGCGACGCGCTGGACAAGCTCGTGCACAACGGAGCCGAGGTGGGTGGCCTCTCGTCGCTGGCCTACGACGGCCGGTCGCGGTCGTGGATCTCCGCCGTGGACAACCACGCGGACGACCCGTCGCGGATCTGGTTCTTCCGGAACCTCGACGACCCGACGGTCACCCGTGATCCGTTGGTCCTGAGGAACGAACAGGGCGTTCCCTACACCGGTCTCACGGCAGACGACGAAGGCCTGGCGGTCCTCCCGAACGGCGACTACCTGGTGAGCTCCGAGACGGAACCGTCGATCCGGGTCTTCGGCCGCGACGGCGTGCAGAAGGCGCAGCTGCCGGTCCCCGGACGGTTCGCGGTGACCGGCACGGCGTTGTCCGGAGCGGGGCTCGAGGGTGCGAGCGTCCCGGGCGAGGCCACCGCGAACGCGACGCTCGAGGGCCTGTCGATCTCGCCGTCCGGGCACACGATCGTCGCGTCGATGGAGGGCGCGCTGTCCGGCGACGTCTCCGCCGCCGGTGACGCCACCGCCCACCGTCTGCTCGTGTACACCCGGGGGCGCTCCGGCGCGTGGGCGCTGACGAAGCAGGTCGGGTACCGCACGGACACGGGCAACCGCATCCCCGAGGTCGCGCTCGTGTCGGACGACCGGATGCTCGTCGAGGAAGCCGCGTTCTCGGCGACCGCGGGCAACTCCGCGGACCTGTACTCGGTCTCCGGTCTGTCGCGGGCCTCCGACGTGAGCGGGGTCAGGAACCTCTCGGCCGCACCGGCGTCGAGGATCCTGCGGAAGACACTGGTCGCCGATCTCGTGAAGGGTCCGACGCTCGGCGCGACGGCGCTCGAGACCCAGACGAACCCGCTCCTCGACAACTACGAAGGCATGGCGATCACGGGCCGCGCTGCCGGTGGGCGCGTGGGCGTCGCGCTCATCTCCGACGACAACTTCGGCGCGCTGCAGCGGACGCGGATCCTGGACCTGGCCGTGCGGCTGCCGCGGTAGCCATGCGCCCTGGGCTCGCCTACGGCGTGGGTGCCTTGCCCTCGGCAACACTGGCGCGAGAGGCTGCCGGCATGACATCTCCCTCTGGTCGCGGACCTCGTCGGCACCGCGGCGTGGTCGTCGGTGGCGGCATCGTGTTCGTCATCGGCCTCGCCGCACTCGTACTCGGTGGTTGGTTCGACGCCGTGACAGCGGACGGCGGCGGGGCCAACATCGGGGCCGGGGTGCTGGTGCTGTTCGGCGGGATCGTCGCGGCCACCGGTGCGGTCATGTTGCTCGTGGTGACCGCTGGCACCGTCGCCGCGCGAACGCGACGGTGAAGCGTGTCTCTGAGCGCTGAGGGTCACGACGACACTCGGTGGTAGCGGTACCAATCCACCTGGTCCGGGTCGCCGACCACGAGATCGAGTTGGCGATGTGCGGCCGACCCGCGAACGATCGCGGTGCAGCGGTCTGCATCGCGGTTCTCCCAGCACACGGTCTTCCACCCCCACCCATCGCCGTCCTCGATGTGCCAGCGGCCGGTGCTCGTGGAGGGCGTGGCCGGGTCATCAGGCTGTGCCGTGATCCCGCGCAGGGGGACACCCACCAGACGGACCGTGCCGCCGCGGTCGAACCGGATGGTGCCAGCGCCGTCCGAGGCCCAGGTCCCGACGAGGTCGGCGCGGGCGAGGGGCGCGGTCGGGAGGTCGGCCGCGTCCTGGCCGCACCCGGTCACGGCGAGGACCGTTGCCAGGGCGATCACGGCCCCGACTGCTGTCCGCACTCGTCCCATCCCCAGCCCCCTCGTGCTGATGACACACTACGGGCGATTCGGCAACGGCTTGCGCTCTCGTGCGTGCGGCCAGCGGGGATCAGGACCGCTGACCGTGAGATTCATTCGAACCGGCGGACCATGTCAGCAGACGGATCCTGGTCGATCACGAGCGCGGCGCTCCGCTCCTCGGCGTCCGCGGTGGCTGCCCAGGCCGCGAGTAGCTGCAGCGCCTGTTCCGAGGCGGAGTCCGGCAGCGTGCCGTAGACCACGAACGTCAGACCCGTGTCGGCGTTGAGGTCCAACGCCTCGTAGGTCAGCTCGAGGTCCCCGACCACCGGGTGGTGGATGCGCTTGAGGCCGCTCCGGTGCGCGCGGACGTCGTGCGTGGCCCATCGCACGCGGAAGTCGTCGCTCCGGGTCGAGAGCTCGCCGATGAGGTCGGTCAGCCCCTTGTCGTACGGGCTCCGGCCCGCCTCGGTACGGAGGACCGCCACGAGATCGGACGCGAGCTGGTCCCAGTCGGGGTAGAATGTGCGGGCACGGGGGTCGAGGAACGCGAACCGCGCGGTGTTGGGCGTGCCGATCGGGTCGATGAACAGCGGCGAGTAGAGGGCACGTCCGAGCCGGTTGCCGGCGAGGAAGTCCGACCGGCCGTTGCGGACGAACGCCGGGGCGCTCATCGCGTCGAGCATCCGCTGCACGTTGGGCCGGACGCGGTTGGTGAGGCGACGACGCCGGGCGGTGGGCGCGGCGTTCTGGGTGTGCGCGAGGTCGAACAGATGCGCGTGCTCGACCTCGTCCAGCTGCAGTGCGCGCGAGAGCGACTCGAGGACGGTGTCGGAGACCCCGCCGAGGTTCCCGCGTTCCAGGCGGACGTAGTAGTCCACGCTGACACCGGCGAGCAACGCGACCTCCTCGCGTCGGAGTCCGGTCACGCGTCGGTTGCCGCTGAACACGGGAAGGCCGGCCTGCTCCGGAGTGATGCGGCCCCGTCGGGAGGTCAGGAACTCCTTGACCTGTGTCGTCGCGTCCATGTCATCGACGGTACGACCACCGTCGGCGACCGGGGAGGTGCTGTCGGTACCCCGCGCCACCGGCAGGAGCTCACCAGCCGACCGGCGAGCGACTGGCGAGCGGCCGGTGCGCGACCGGTGCGCGGTCGGACGGGAGGCCCGCTACCGCCGGCACCGCGCCTCCCGTCCGACCGGTCGGCGCGTCAGGCCTCCGGGATGACCCGCGCGTCGAAGCGCGAGGAGTCACCGTCGGGGTCGGGGCCGCCCCGCCGTCCGGTGTCGAGCGCGTCGAGCCGCGCGAGCTCGTCGTCGGACAGCGCGAAGTCGAACACCGCGAAGTTCTCGGCGATACGGCCGGGGTCGGTGGACTTCGGGATCGCGTTCCGGCCCTGCTGCACGTGCCAGCGCAGCATCACCTGCGCCGGGGTCCGCCCGTGCGCCTCGGCGATCGCCCCGATGGTCGGGTCCGCGAGCACGCTGACGCGCTCGTCGCCGCCCCAGCCCGGGTAGAAGGTGATGCCGCCGATCGGGGACCACGCCTGGTCGAGGATGCCGTGCTCGGCGTCGACACGCTGGACCTCCCGCTGCGTGAAGTACGGGTGCAGCTCGATCTGGTTGAGCGCCGGCACCACCTCGGTCTGCGCGAGGAGGGACTCGAGGTGGTGCGGCATGAAGTTGCTCACGCCGATCGCGCGGACCTTGCCCTCGGCGTACAGCGACTCCAGGGCCTTGTACGCCTGCACGGTCTTCTCGAACCGGTCGGGTGCGGGCTGGTGGAGGATGAAGACGTCGATGGTGTCGATGCCGAGCTTGCCGGTGGCCTTCTCGAACGCATGCAGGGCCTCGTCGTACCCGTAGTCGGACGGAAACACCTTCGTCTCGATGACGATCTCGTCCCGGTCGAGGCCGGAGGCGCGGACCGCCTGGCCGACCTCACGCTCGTTGCCGTACGCGGCTGCGGTGTCGATGTGGCGGTAGCCGACGTCGAGTGCGGTGCGGACCGCCTCGACGGTGTCCTCGGGGGAACTCTGGAAGACGCCGAAGCCGATCGGCGGCAGCTGGACGCCGTTGTTGAGTGTGATCATGTCCATGACGACGACGTTAGGTCCCGCGGCCGGAGCGTGACGGGGGCTGCCGTTCCCTCCCTCCGCCACGCCGTGCCCACGCGGTGCAGCGGAGGGACGCCCCGGCAGAACCGGGGACGACGGTCCCTGTCACCGGTCAGGGGAGGACGATGACCTTCCCGGCGATCCGACCGGCCTCGGCTTCCGCGTGGAGCGCGGGCAGGTCGCCCAGCGGGATCCGACGGGTGACCTCGACGGTGAGCGCGCCGTCGTCGACCAGGGACACCAGTTCGGCGAGGCGTTCGCGGTTCGGCAGCACGAACACCGTCGATGCCCGCACGCCGCGGGACTCGTCGTCGGGCGTGGCCATGAACGCCGTCGTGCTGACGACCACGCCTCCGTCGCGGACGGCGGCGACGTCCGCGGCGAACTGCTCCGGGTCGATCGGTGCGAGGTTGAGCAACACGTCGAACTGGCCGTCGACGGATGCGAGCAGATCGGCGTCCGTGTGGTCGATGACCTGGTCGGCGCCGGCCGCGCGGACGGCGTCGATGCTGCGGGGGCTGGCGGTCGCGCTGACGAACACGCCGGCGCGCTTGGCGAGCTGGATCGCGTACTTCCCCACGACGCCACCGGCGCCGACGATGAGGACGCGCTGACCGGCGTGGAGACCACCGTCGTCGAAGAGCGCCTGCCATGCGGTCAACGCGACGGACGGCAGCGCGGCTGCGTCGGGGAGCGGGATGCTCGTCGGGGCGGGGACCAGGGCCTCGGCGGGTGCGATGACGTACTCCGCCGCGCCACCGTCGCGCTCCATCGGCAGGAAGCCGATCACGGCGTCGCCGACGGCGAGCCCGTCGACGTCCTCGCCGACCGCGTCGATCGTGCCGGACACGTCGTACCCGGGCACGTGGGGCAGCGCGATCGGGATGGGGAGGAACCCGCCGCGCATCCCGGCGTCGGCCGCGTTGTAGGCGGATGCCGCGACGCGGACCCGCACCTGCCCGGCGCCCGGGGTGGGCTGCTCGATCTCGACCTCCTCGAGGACCTCGGGACCGCCGACCTCGTGGAACTGGACTGCCTTCATGATGGACTCCTTCGCTCACTGCTTCGAACTCGAAGCGATACCAGAACCGTACACCTGCTTCGAATACGAAGCAACACTGATCCGGTCCCTGATCGCCGAATGCGTCCGGAAGCCCCCGAACTGGGCACTACGCGCGCGCCGCCGAACCTGTTGTCATGGGCAACAGCTCCTCACGTGTGTACCCGACGCACGTTTCCCTGCTCCCGTGTGACCCGACGCACGACCGCGCCGAACCACGTCGTCAGGAACGTCATGCCCCGCTCGGGATCCCGTCACCCCGTCCGCCTCCGGACCATGACGCGTGCTTTCGCCGCGACCGTGGCCGTGGCCCTCGCCGCCCTCGCCGTGGGTGCGAGCGTCGAGCCGGCGAACGCGGCCACGCAGAACCCCGTGGGCGCGTTCGACACGGCATCGGGCGGTGCGGGCGCGGTCACCGTCGCCGGGTGGACCGACGACCCGAGCAGCGCGGCGTCGAGCAACAGCGTCACCGTCACCGTCGGTGGCACGAACGCCGGAACGCTCCGGGCCACCGGGGTCCGAGCGGACGTCGACCGGGCCAGGCATGTCAGCGGGAACCACGGGTTCTCCGGGACCCTGACCACCGCGAAGACGGGTGCGCAGTCGGTCTGCGTCACGGCGGTGAACACGGGCGCGGGGACCGACACGAACCTCGGCTGCAAGACCGTCACGATCACCGCCGCGAACCCGGTCGGCGCGTTCGACACGGCGTCGGGTGGTACGGGCACGGTCGGTGTCGCGGGGTGGACCTACGACCCGAGCAGCGCGGCCGCGAGCAACAGCGTCACCGTGACGGTCGGTGGTGTGGCCGTCGGCACCCTGCAGGCCACCGGGGCCCGCGCCGACGTCGACCGGGCCAAGCACGTCAGCGGGGACCACGGCTACTCCGGCAGCCTGACGACGTCGAAGTCCGGAGCGCAGTCGGTGTGCGTCACCGCGGTGAACACCGGCGCGGGTTCGAACACCGCGCTCGGGTGCAAGACGGTCACGATCACCGCCACGGGCACGGCACCGGCACCGGTGAGCGGCGCGAACGTCACCACCAGCCCGTCCGGGGTGGCGATGCCGAAGGGCGACGTGACGTCGAACGGTCGCGTGTGGAAGCAGGCGTACGCGCAGGACTTCACCACCCCCGCCGCGGTCGGCACGGTGCTGTCGAGGTACCACGACCTGTCCGCGTACGACGGCTCGAGGGACACGTCGGGGCTCGGGCAGTACGCGCCGAACAAGGTCCTGTCCGTGTCCGGCGGCGAGCTGGACTTCGATCTGCACAGCGAGAACGGACAGCCGCTCGTCTCCACCGTCGTCCCGGACAACTACCTGCCGTTGACCACGGGCCGCGTCTCGGTCCGCTACAAGACGACGAAGACCCCCGGCTACAAGTTCGTCGGCATCCTCTGGCCCGAGGACGACAACTGGAACGAAGGCGAGATCGACTGGCCCGAGGCGGACCTGGGCGGCACCCCGCGCCCTGCGTCCGCCATCCCGGGTACCTACGCGAACGGGCGGATGAGCTTCGCGCCAGCCGTCACCAAGTACGCCGGGTCCGACACGACGGGTTGGCACACCGCGACCACCGAGTGGGACCACGGCGTCGTCCGGTTCTCCTGGGACGGCACCCTCGTCGACTCCGTGACGAACGCCGTCCCGACCACCGCCTTCCGGCTCACCCTGCAGGCGGAGACCTGGATCGGTGAGGGCGCCGTCCCGGCCACGGCGACCGGACACGTGGACGTCGACTGGGTCAGCATCTGGAAGTGACGACGCTCCTGGCGGTCCTCCGAGCACGAGCCAAAGCGGTGGATTCGTCACTTTTCGTCCTCCCGCTCTAGGATCGTGACGGGCATCCGGTGGTTCCGTGTGCCCGTGGGGGAGGGCCCATGTCGATCCGTAGTGTCCCGGGGTCGATCGCGTCCGGGGGTCGGTCGCGTTCGTCCCGTCCGCGACATCCGACCCGTCCGAACGGGCAGGGACTGCCGCAGCCGGTGCAGCCGACGCTGTTCCACCGAGTGGCCGAGTGGACGCGCACGCCGGTCCCCGGTGACGCGGCGTGCGAACGGAGGGTCTGGATCGCGTTCGACGAACGGCTCGTCTCGTACTCCGAGTGCGAGGGCGAGACCTCGCACACCGCGGTCTGGTGCGTGGACGAGTTCCTCCAGCACTTCGCAGACCGCCTCGACGAGGACGACGCGTCGCGCTGGTTGCTCCCGCACCTCGAGCGGCTCGCCTCGACCGGGGGCGGCAAGGCCGCGACGCTGCGCGCGTACGCCGCGCGGCACGACGGTGCACCACCGCCGACGATCGTGTGCGATGTCGTCCTCTGACCGCGCCCGCGCACGCGGTCCGCGGCTCAGCAGGGGCGCCCGGGAGGCCCGCTCAGGCCACGCGCGCCTCGTCCGCCGCCAGGTGGTCGGCGAGCACGTCGCGCACCGTGGTCCACGGGTACGGCCCGTAGCGGTCGTTGTCGACATGGCGGAGCTGCGCCTGCCCGCTGAACATGCTCACGAAGTACTGCATCCCCTGCCACGCCGGGAACGTGTCCTGGTCGCTGCGGGACAGTCGGCGGACCACCTTGCTCATGACGGACAGGGACCCGGTGGTGCCGGCCCACTGCAGCCCGAAGGGCGTGCCGGTCAGTTCGGTGAGCGTGCGGGCGACGTCCCGGGCGGAGACGCGGTCGCCAGCGACCTCGACGACACGCGGTGCGTCCTCGTCGAGGGCCACGAGCGCGGTCACACGGGCGACGTCGTCCTTGGTGGTGAAGTCGAGCACCTGGTCGGGTGACGACCAGTACATGACGCGGTGGCGCCCGAACGCGATCATCGGCGCCTGCCCGGTGAGCATGTCCGTGAACGCGCCGTTGAGGACGGAGGTCGCCCGGATCGGCGCGGCGTCCACGTCCGCCGCGAACTCACGGCGGAGCTCGAAGTTGCGGTTGCTGCCCACCGCGATGCGGCGGTAGTCCGAGGAGTAGTCCGACGGGACGAACCGGGGCACGCCCGCGGCGACCGCGGCCGCGAGCAGCGCGCGCTGCGCGTCGACGATGACAGGGCGCACGCCGCTCACGGCGGAGACGACCGACTCGACACCCGTGACCGCGCGGGTCAGGGCCTCCCGGTGGGAGTACGCAGCGGCGACGACCTCGACGCGGTCGTCGGACCCGTACCGCTCGTCGGCGGCGGTGCTGCCCGGACGGGTGAGGACGCGGACCCGCACGTCCCGCTCCAGGAGCGCACGGACGATGCGGTGACCGAGGTCACCGGTGGCTCCGGCGACGAGGACGGTTCGGGTCATGGCGGTGCTGCTCCTGGTGGTCGCGCGGACGTGCCGGACGCCGACGGCGATCGACGGGACGGTGACGGCCGGAATGGTGCTCGACGGGCCGCGCCGTCGGTGGCACACCCCGGAGGCTACCGCGCGGGGACCGCCGGCGCCCTGGGCCCCGAAGGCGGGGCTTGTGCGGCGGACCGCGGTGCGGATTCACTGGCGGAGCACCGTCGTGCGGCCGTGGTTCGCGGGCCGACCGGCGGATCGAGGCCGCCCCGCCCGGAATGAGGATCCCCATGCTGTCCCTGGTCTACATGAGCACGAGTGTCCGACCGCTCTCGGACGACGAGTTGTCCGCGATCCTCACCGACGCGCGCACCCGCAACACGGCGCTCGAGATCACCGGGGTCCTGGCACACCGCGACGGCCGGTTCATCCAGGTCCTCGAGGGCCCGGACGACGCCGTGCGCGAGCGGTTCGAGGTGATCCGGCGGGACCCTCGACACACGGACGTGCGGCTGCTCTGCGAGGACCCGCTCGACGAACGGGCGTTCCCCGGATGGTCGATGGCGTTCCAGCCGGCGGACGCGGACATGACCGCGGTCGCGGGGTTCTCCGACCTGACCGTGGCCGGTCGGGACGAGCACCGGAACGCGTCGCGCGGTCGCGCCCTGGTCGAGTGGTTCCGGAAGCGTCCGTCGTTCACCTGATGCCGGTGACCGGGGGCAGGGCCCTGGATCAGCCCGCGGCGCGTGCGACCGTCCAACCGGCGTCCGTCCGGTCGTAGCGGAGCCGGTTGCTCGGTGCATCCGCGGCGCCGCGCCAGAACACCATCCGCACCGGGGTGATCGCGTAGCCGGCCCACGTGGTCGGTGGATCCAGGTCGGGGCGGTCGGCGTCGAAGGCAGCCCAGCGCGTCCGGCGGTGGTCGGACTCGACCGCGGCGAGGTCGTCGTCGTTGAGCCAGGCGAGCACCTGCAGGTAGCGACTCCGCGCGGTGTAGGCGTCCCGGGCCTCCCGGTCGGTGACGCGCTCGACGTCGCCGGTGACGACGAGCTGCCGGGCCAGCTCGGGCCAGACGAGCGTCACGGTGGCACGGGGCACCGCGGCGATCTCGGCGGCCTTCCGGCTGCGGCTGTCGGTGTGGAAGTGCACGCGACGGCCGTCGAACAGGGACATGAGGACCGTGCGCGCGGCGGGGTAGCCGTCGAGCCCGATCGTCGACAACGTCATGGTCGGGGTCACACCGGATCCGGGCGCCGGCAGCCAGCGCGCGGCGAGCGCGAGCGGGTCCATGGGGACGTCGTCGTCCGCGTCGGCGCCGTGGGCGAGCCCGCCGACGACGACGCCCCCGTCCGTCACCGCGGGACCGCGGGGTCGAACCGGGCGATCTCGTGCAGGGACGCGACGGCCTGGTCGAGCGACACGTCCCACAGGAGCTTCCCGTACTCCGCGCTCGCACGGCTGGCGTCCCCGACCACACCGGGCGTGCCGAAGTCGTTCGAGAGCCAGCCGAAGCTGACCGGGCCGCCGTTGAACGCGATGCGCTCGAAGTCGGCGATGTGGTCCGGCACCCAGCGGTCCGCTCGGGCGAGGTCCACGAGGTCCGGACGCAGGTGCAGGATCATCGAGGTCTCCGCGGCACCGCCGTGGATGCCGAGGCCGCGCTCGTCGGCGTCCTCGCCGTCGGGTCCCGGGACACGGGCGAGCGTCGGCATGAGGAACGTCTTCAGCCCCGTCCGTCGGCGGATCTCGCGGAGCGCCACCTGGAGGAGTGCCGTGTTGCCGCCGTGGCCGTTCGCGAACACGAGCGTCCCGGCGCCCATGAGCGCGACCGCCCGCCCGATCTGGACGACCGTGTCGAACATCGTGTCGGCGTCGAGCCAGACGGTACCGGGAGCCCAGCTGTGCTCGTCGGACTTCGTGAACGCCAGGGTCGGCAGTTGCCAGACGTCGAGGCCCTCGTCGGCCGCTCGCTCGACCGCTGCGCCGCCGATGTGCTCGGCGAGCAGGAAGTCGGTGACGAGCGGCAGGTGCGGGCCGTGGTGCTCGACCGCGCCGGTCGGCTGCACGACGATCGTGTCCGGGCCGAACCGGGCGGCGACGTCCGGCCCGGGCAGCTCGGCGAGCTTGCGCGTGCTCACTTGCCGAACCCCGGGATGCCGGTCGAGGCGGCCGACGCGGGCTGCGCCGAGGCCGTCGAGCCGCCCGTGACGACGAGCGCGGGGTCGACGAGCGCGGGGTCGACGATGTGTCCGGGATTGAGCACGCCCTCGGGATCGGTCCGCTGCTTGAGCGCCACGAGGTCCTCGACGCCGTGGTCGACGTAGTACTGGTGCGGGCTGTGCACCCGCACGCCGAGGGCCTCGAGCAGCGGGTACCCGGCGTACACCTCGTCGGCTCCGGTGTACGGCGCGGTGAGCATGCCGATCGGGAACCGGTGGGCGGCCTCGATGTGGAGCATGCCGCCCGGGTAGACGCCCTCGACGTCGGCGATCCGGTCGATGAGCGCCTCGCCGCCGACCTCGACGTGGAAGTACACGGTGTCGGGTGTGTTCCGCTTGAGCCACCAGATCGGGTGGTTGTACGAGAGCATCGACACCTTCGTGGTCTGCTGCAGGCCCTCGCGGACCTCGACGACCGTGCCGCCGGCGACCTCGATGAGCCCGGTCGCGTCCTCGAGCGCGGTGGCGTCGATGATGCCGCGCAGGCTCGCCGCACCCGCCACCACGGGCGTGTCCTTCGGGAGCGTGGCGGCGATCTCGGCACGGTCCGCGCTGACGAGCCGGGGCGCGGGCGTCAGACCGCGGAGCGTCCGGACGGCGGTCAGGGCCCGCTCGAACGTCGGGAAGCTCGCGTAGACCGCGCGCCAGTCCTGCAGCGGCTCGAGCCGGACCGTGGCCCGCGCGATGACCCCGGCGGTGCCGTAGGTGTGCACGAACGTCTGGGCCTCGTCCCCCTCGACGTGGAGGAGGCCGTCCTCACCCGGGAGCGCGATGTCGAGGGCGGTGACGAATCCCTCCCAGTTCGAGCCGTGGGAGATCGACCCGGTCCCGCCCGAGCCGCCGGACAGGAAGCCGCCGATCGTCGACTGCGCGGTGGACGGGTACATCCACAGCTGCTGGCCCTGCGCGGCCGCGGCCTGCTCCATCATCACCATCGGGGTGCCGGCCTCGGCCGTGATGACCCCGTCCCCGACCTCGACGACCGCGCGGGCACGCGAGGTGTCGAGCACGAGACCGCCGTCGAGCGGGATGCCCTGCCCGTAGTTGCCGGTGCCCTTGCCGCGCGTCGTCACCGGGACGCCGTGCCGTGCCGCCGCCTGCACCGTCTGCGCGATCGCGTCGGCACTGGCCGGGTAGGCGACGAGGTCGGCGAGGCCGAGGGGCAGCTGCTCGGTGAGGATCGGGCTCATCGTCGCCTCGTCGACCGACGCGCGCTCGCGGGTCTTCGGGTCGGCACTGACGCCGCGGTCACCGAGCAGGTCGACCAGGTCGAGCCGCAACGCCTCGAGGGCGGCGGGGGTGGCGGGCATGTGGGGCTCCTTGCTGGTGGGGTGGCGTGGGGTGGGCGGCCGGGAGGCGCGGTGCGGGGCCGGCACGCGCCTCCCGGCCGGTGGGTCGGCTAGAAGCCGAACCCGATCTTCTTGTCGATGAACTGGTTGGTGTACAGGTCGTCGGCCGTGAGCCCCGACTGGACGTGACCGCCGGACTTCTCGAAGATCGGCGCCGCCTTGGTGATGAACGAGTTCAGCCGGCTGGCGTCCATGTCGCCGACGTAGCCGTTGCTGCCGTCCGTGGCGACCTTGAGCTTCTTCATCTGCTGGACGGCGAACGCACCGACCTTGGCGTCGTAGGTCCAGCCGTTGTTGTAGTCCTGCACGAGCGTGTCGATGAGGTCGTTCGTCGGTGTCGGGTTCGTGAAGTAGTCCACGTCGGCCTGCTGCATGACCGGCACGAGCTTCTTCAGGCACGGGGTGAGCTTCGCCAGGTCGCCCGAGCGGACGGACATGGTCTCGGGGTAGGGGTTCCACCCCGTGCTCGAGACGAGCGAGGAGTCGAGCTTCTTGCCCCAGGCCGCCACCTCGTGCTGGTAGATGTACGGCTCGGCGGTCGCGAAGCCCTGCTGCGCGTCCTTGCCGCCCGCGGTCACGAACTTCGACGGCGTGCCGTCGTAGCTGCCGTCCTGGACGCTCGTCGGGAGGTATCCCGCCTGCGCCAGGTAGGTCATGTACGCGGCGCCGCTGAAGTAGCGGACGACGCCGCCCTTGGCCTTGAGCGCCTTGCCGAGGCCCTTGATGCTGTCGACGCTCTTGTACGTCGCCGGGTCCCACATGAGCACCATGGGCGACTCGTCGTTCTCGGCGAACACCGCCGTGGTGGGCAGGTTGCCGGAGAACTCGACGGCCTCGTCGGTGGAGACGTAGCCGAGCGTGATCGACTTGTCCTGGTACATCTGCGAGCTCACCGTGGAGTAGCCGATCGCGGGACCGCCCGCGCGGATCTCGAGCTGCACACCCGTCGACTTGCCGTTCGCCATGAGGTCGCCCGTGACGGACTTGCCCGAGGCGTCGATCTTCGGGTTCGCCCCGAGCATCTGGTAGACGTGCCCGTGGTCGGCTTCGGGGTTCCAGTCCGTCTGGACGACGACGGTCGAGGGGCAGACGCCGGACAGGTCGACGGCCGGGCCCTTCGCGGCGGACGACGTGGTCGCGGCGCCGGCGCTGTCCGACGTGCTCGTCGAACAGCCGGTGAGGGCGAGGGCGGTGACGCCGAGGGCTGCGGCGACGACGCCGAGACGGGTTCTGCTGCGCATGGGTGCTCCGTTCGTGGTGCAGGTCGGGGTGGTGCGGGGTGCAGGGTGTGGTGGGAGGGGGAGACGATGGGGGCGGGAACTCAGCCGAAGTCGTGCCAGCGGCCGACGGCGAGACGCCCGATGAGGCCGAAGACGAGGAACACGGCGACGCCGAAGAGCGAGGCGACGATGATCGTCGCGTAGAGCTCGGGGCCCATGAGCCGCGACGCGGTCACCTGGATGAGGACGCCGAGGCCCGGGTTGCCGCGCTGGAAGAACTGGTCGCCGACGATCGCGCCGATCACCGAGAGCCCGGCCGACGTCCGCAGTCCGACGAAGATCGACGGCAGCGCGGCGGGGATCTGCAGCTTGAGCAGCTGGGCGCCGCGGCCGGCCTGCTGGAGCCGGAACAGCTCGCGCGCCCCGCGGTCGGCCGACTGCAGACCGAACAGCGTGTTCGACACCATCGGGAACAGCGCGATCATCACCGTGACGATGACGCGGCTGGCGAACTCGTACCCGAACAGGGCACCGATCAGCGGGACGAGCGCCAGGATCGGCACGCACTGGAGCACGACGGCGTACGGGTACAGCGAGTTCTCGAGCCACTTCGCCTGCGCCATGAGCATCGCCCAGACGACGCCGATGACGATCGCGATCGCGAGCCCGGTCAGGGACACCAGGGCCGTCCGCGCGAGCGCCTGCCACAGCTGCCCGTCGAACCCGGAGGGCGTGCCGTCGGGACTCGTGTCCCAGACGATCGCCTTGGCGACGAGGTGCGGGTAGGGGACGAGGAACGCCAGGTTCTTCGCCTTGTCGTAGTACGTCGCGGCGACGTACCAGAGGGCGATGAGGACGACGAACACGGCCACGGGTTGCCACCACATGACGGCGGGCCGTGTCCTGCTGCGTGTCTGACGGGCGGCCGCTCGGGCGGTGCGGGTCTCGGCGACCTCCTGCAGCGTGACCATCAGCGGTGTCCTTCCCGGAGCGCGTGCGAGACCTCGCCGACGAGTTCGGCGAACTCGGGCGTGAAGCGGATGTCCGGGTCCCGTGGCATCGGGAACGGGACGTCGAAGCGTCGGACGACCGTGCCGGGACGGCCGGACATGACGATGACCTTCGTCGACAGGTAGACGGCCTCGGACACCGAGTGCGTGATGAACAGCCCGGCGAAGCGCTGTTCGACGAACAGGCGGAGCAGTTCGTCGTTGAGTCGCTCGCGCGTGATCTCGTCGAGCGCGCCGAAGGGCTCGTCGAACAGGAACAGCTCCGGGTCGAGGGTGAGCGACCGGGCGAGGGACACGCGCATCCGCATGCCGCCCGACAGCTGCTTCGGCAGGTTCGTCTCGAACCCGTTCAGTCCGACGAGGTCGATCGCCCGGCGCGCCTTCTCGGCCCGCTCCGCCTTGCCCACGTGGCCGAGTTCCGCGAGCAGCTCCACGTTCCCCTGCACGGTGCGCCAGGGGAGCAGGGTCGCGTCCTGGAACACGTACCCGATCCGGGAGGCCCCGACCGACGCGGTCCCGTCGGACGCGGTCTCGAGTCCGGAGGCGATCCGGAGGAGGGTCGACTTGCCGCAGCCGGACGGACCGACGACGGACACGAACTCGCCGCGGTCGACCGTCAGGTCGACGCCCTGGAGGGCGATGGTCCCGTTCGGGAACGTCATCTCGACGTTCCCGAAGTCGAGCAGCGTGTCCGTCGACGTGGCGGGCGCGGGTGCGGTGGTGGTCACGGCTACCTCTTCGTTCTGGTGGATCGGGCTGGGTCAGGCGGCGGGTGCCGGGGTGGCGGTTGCGGGGGTGGTGTCGGCGGGAACGGTGTCGCCGGGGGCGGTCGGCGCGGGGGTGGGCGCGGCGACGGAGCGGTGGACCTCGGTGACCGCGACGAGCCGGCCGTGCGCGACGACGAGCCGGTCCGCGGGGGCCTCGGCGACGGCCTCGATGAGGCTCGACGCGGCGATGGCCAGGAACTCGGCCCGCGCACCCGGCACCGCCCCGGCGGGCGGGAGGCCCATCACACTGCGGGCGCCGTCGCTGACGAGCCGGTACGCCTCCTCCGGCGTGAGGTGTCCCGCGGTCACGAGCAGCGAGGCGGTCTCGAGCGCGTCCGACCGCCCGACCGGGTTGAACGGGTCCCGCACGTTGTCCGCTCCGGCCGCCACCCGGACGCCGGCGTCGAGGAGCGCCCGGAGCGCCGTCAGACCGCGCGGCGTCGACACCGGGTGCTGCCAGCCCTGCAGGTACAGGTTCGTGATCGGGAGTGTGATGACGCCGAGGTCCGCGGCGAGCACGTCCTCGATCACCTCGGCGCGGCGCTGCGGCGACAGGGTGCCGAGACGCACGCAGTGTCCCGCCGAGTACTGCCGGTCCCGTGGCCAGTCCCGCACCGTCCGCGCGTAGCGGTCGAGCGTGACCGGGCCGTCGAGGCTCTCGTCGGCGTGCATGTCGACGCCGAGTCCGCGCCGCGCCGCGATCGCGAGGAGGCGGTCGAGATCGGCGTCCGGGTCGTCGGCGAGGTGCGGGGCACCGCCGACGAGGTCCACCCCGAGGTCGAGCACCGCTTCGACGTGCGCGTCCGGCGCGCGGTGACCGGCGAGTGCGACGAGCTCGATGTCCATGAGGCCGGCGAGTTCACGCCGCACCCGGAGCAGCGCTCGTGCGCCGCGGGTGGCCTGGTCGGTCGTGGCCGTTCCGTCGCCGCTGAGCACGTCGACGTGCGTGCGGACCGCGGTCGTGCCCGTGGCGAGCATCGCGAGGGCCTGGGTGCGGGCCCGGTCGGCGATGTCGTCGACGGTCATGTCCGCCGCGTGGGCGATCCAGGCGCCGATGGCCGAGCCGAGGTCACCGAGCGGGGGTCGGATCCGGTCGAAGCTCAGCGCCTTGTCGAGGTGCGCGTGGGGCTCCGCGGGGGCCGTGAGGAGCAGACGCCCCTCGAGGTCGAGGGTGGCCTCGGCGTCCGCCGTGAGCGTGCCGGCCGGGGCGACCTCGGACACCGTGCCGCCCTCGATCGCGATGTCGACACGGCGCCCGTCGGGCAGCAGTCCGTGGCGAAGGAGTGCCAGTGGCCGGGGCAGTGTCGCGCTCACGGGATCCCTCCGCTCGTGTGCCAAAATGTTGATCGCATCAACATCGGCGATGCTAGGGCGGCCACGTTTCCCGCGCGTTTCGCCCCCGTTGCCGCATGTAACGACCCGCGACGCCGCCCGCAGCGGCCAGCACGATGGAGGAGCCCGTGGTCACCACCGAGGTCGTCGACCCCGACGCCGCCGGCACGCGCGTCGTCGACGAGCAGGCCCGCCGGATCGGCCAGCACATCCGCGAACTCCGCCGTGACCGGTCCCTGACGCTCGTGCAGCTCGCCGACCGGAGCGGACTGTCGCACTCGTTCCTCAGCCAGCTCGAGCGCGGGCACACCCGAGCGAGCATGGTGTCGCTCGACCGCATCGCCGGCGCGCTCGGGACGAGCCAGGTCGCACTGCTCGCCGCCGGTGACCCGCAGCTCCGCGAGCCCGACGATCCGCGCCCCGAGGTCGTCCGCGCCCACGAGGGTGCCCGGAGCCCGTTCGCCCTGGGATCGGCCCGCCTGCTCGTGCACGGCGGCAGCCACGCGTTCGAGCCCCTCGAGTGGATCGGCGCGAACACCGATCCCGGCGAGCACTACGAACACCACGAGGACGAGTTCCTCACCGTCGTGGCCGGGGCGGTGCTCCTCGACCTCGCCGGGGACGTGACGCGGCTCGGCGTCGGCGACTCCGCGTACTACCGCGGCGGCACGCCGCACCGATGGTGCAGCGCCGACGGCGAGCGGTTCCACCTCATCGTCGTCAAGCAGACGCCCGCGCCGACCGGAGGTGCCGCATGAGCGCGCAGGAGGCCCGCATCGCCGTCCGGGTCGCGGCCAGGACCGCGGTGGCCCGGGACGTCGTCACCCTCGACCTCGCTCCGGTGGACGCGGCACCGCTGCCCGCGTGGACCCCGGGGGCGCACGTCGACCTCGAGGTACGCCCCGGGCTCGAGCGGCAGTACTCCCTCGTCGCCACGACCGCGGACGGGCACTGGCGCGTCGCCGTGCTCCGCGAGCAGGAGGGCCGCGGGGGATCCGCCGCCGTGCACGACGTCCTCGTGCCCGGCGAGACCGTGGCGGTCCGCGGTCCGCGCAACCACTTCGCGTTCGACCCCGCACGCCCGGCGGTGTTCGTGGCCGGCGGCATCGGGATCACACCGATCCTGCCGATGATCGCCCTGGCCGAGGCCGACGGCACCCCGTGGACCCTGCACTACGCGGGACGGGATCGGGCGGGGATGGCGTTCGCGGCGGACCTCGCCGCCGCACACCCCGCCGAGGTCCGGCTCTACCCGGGCGACGAGGGCACCCGGCTCGACGTGCCGGGCCTGCTCGCGGGACCCTCGGACGCGGTCGTCTACGCGTGCGGGCCGCGGCGGCTCGTGGACGCGGTCGTGGCGGCCGGCGCCCACCGCGGCCCTGACGCCGTCCGCGTCGAGCGGTTCACGGCCGCCGACGACGCCACCGCACCGGGGGAGCCGTTCGAGGCGGAACTCGCGCTGTCGGGGATCACCGTCACCGTGCCTCCCGACCGATCGCTGCTCGACGTCGTCGAGGACGCGGGCGTGCTCGTACTGTCGTCGTGCCGCGAGGGCACCTGCGGCACCTGCGAGACCCCGGTGCTCGAGGGGGAGGTCGAGCACCGGGACACCGTGCTCAGCGCCGAGGAGCACGCCGATGGGCGGACGATGATGATCTGCGTCTCGCGGGCGCGCGGCGGATGCCCCCGGCTCGTGCTCGACCTGTAGGGCCCATCGCTGCCGGAGGGCGCGCGCCGACGACGACTGCGCTGTCGCTGCTCGGCGCGCTCGTCGTCCGCGCGCGCCCTACGGCTGTGACGGGGACGGCGCCGCGTCGATCCGCTGCGCGCGGAGCTCGTCGACGAGTTCGGGACGCGAGCGCATGTAGCGGATCCCGGACTGCGTGCCCCACACGTACAGGCCGGCCGCGAGCACCGCGAGCACGACGGAGTCCCACGGCGCCCCGATGAGGCCGAGGCCGCCGAAGCTCCCGATCGCCGACATGCCGTAGACGACGGCGAGATACGCGACGAGCCAGATGCCGCCGACGACCTCACCCGCACCGTGGTGCTGCAGGGCGTACGTGACCGCGTACCAGATGAGTCCGACGACGATGATCGGGATGGTGAGGACCAGCTCGGACCACGGCACCCAGTAGATGACGAGCGCGCTCACGACGAACGCGAACGGCGCGATCACCGACATCCCGGGCAGGCGTGCCGCGCGGTCAGCCAGACCCGACCGACGGAACGCGACGAGCGACACCGAGCCGATCGAGAACGTGAAGGCGATGAGCGTGCCCGTCACACCGATGATCGCGTGCCAGCTCGGCAGGGGGAGCAGGAACAGGATGCCGACGAGGAAGTTCGTGATGAGCGCCCGTCGCGGCACGCCGGATCCCGGGTGCACCTTGGCGAACCACGAGGGGAAGAACCGGTTCTTCGCCAGGCCGAACATGTTGCGCGCGTTCGACGCCGTGAAGACGATGCCCGACCCCGACGGCGAGACCATGGAGTCGGCGATGAGGACCCAGTACAGCCAGGTCATGCCCAGGAGCATGGCGAGCTGCGCGAAGGGTGAGTTGAAGTCGATGCCGCTCCAGCCCTTGCCGAGCAGGTGCTGCGGCACGCCGAAGATGAACGCGAGCTGCAGCAGCAGGTAGAGCGCGATCGCCGCGAGGATCGTCGTGACGAGTGAGGCCGGGATGTTCCGGTGCGGGTTCCGGGCCTCGCCCGACAGCTCGACGATGTTGCGGAAGCCGGTGTAGGCGAACACCATGCCCGCGGTCGCGATGGTGCCGAGGGCCGCGCCGATGCCATACGGGGCGAACCCGCCGCCGGCGGCGAAGTTGTGCGTGCCACCCGCGCCACCGCTGTGCGTGAACCCGCTCGCGAACAGCATGACGATGGTCAGTGTCGGGATGCAGATCTTGACCGCGGTGACGATGTTGTTGCTGCGTGCGAAGAACTGCACACCGAAGTAGTTGACGACGACGAACACCGCCATGAGGCCGATGGCGACGAGGATCCCGGGGAACGTCAGCTGGCCGTGGCGGAAGAGCCCGGGGATGTACGAGCTGGCGTACTGGACGACGCCGGACGCTTCGGTCGGCGGGTTCGCGACGTAGGTGACCCACATGCTCCAGCCCACGATGCTCGCGGCGAAGCGCCCGTTCGAGTACAGCGGGTACCGGACCAGCCCACCGGATTCCGGGTGCACCATGCCGAGCTCGGCGAACACGAGTGCGACCGCGAGCATGACCGCGCCGCCGATCACCCACGCGATGAGCGCTGCCGGCCCCGCCGTCTGTGCGGCGTACATCGCGGAGAACAGCCAGCCCGAACCGATGACGCTGCCGATTCCCGTGGCGACCAGGGACCAGTAGCCGAGCCGCTGCTTGAGGTGGCTGTCCTCGCTCGTGGCGGACTGGGGGACCGGACTCGCGCTGACCATGCACCCGTCGTACCCCGATCCACGTCGGTTGGCACGACTCGAGCCGCCCGTGGACCACGGCGCGCCGACATCCGGGAGGTCCGTGTCGGCATGTGCGACCGGTACAGTCCCGCGCATGATCGTGTGGATCAACGGCACCCACGGTGTGGGGAAGACGACGACGAGCGCGCTCGTGCAGCAGATGCTCCCGGACGCGCGCGTCCTCGACGCCGAGAAGGTCGGTGAGGTCCTCATGGACATCCGACCGGGCCTCCCGGCGACCGACGACTTCCAGCACTGGGCGCCCTGGCGACCGCTCGTCGTCGAGACCGCCCGACGCGTGCTGCAGTACACCGGTGGGATCCTCGTCATGCCGATGACCGTCCTGATCGAGCGGTACTGGCGCGAGATCAGCGACGGCCTCGCCGCGCATGACATCCCGGTCCGCCACTTCGTCCTGCACGCCGACCAGGAGACGATCCGCGACCGGATCCAGAACGACCCGGTCCTCGGCCCGTCGACGTTCCGCTTCTCGCGCCTGGAGCCCTACGCCGAGGCCGCTCGCACCTGGCTCCACGCCGAGGCGGAGGTGGTCGACACGACGCACATCGACCCGACGCAGGCGGCGCAGCGGATCGCCGCAGCGGTCCGCGCCGGCTAGGGCCGGAGGCCTGCGGACCCGTGCCCACGGGCCTCCCGATTCAGGGCCGCTCCGTGCCCTCGAGCGGGCCCCCGCCGAGCGCGGACAGCCGGGACAACCCCGCCTCGGCGACGAGCTGCTGGGCCAGCGGCCGAGCCCGCGCGACGGCCTCGGCCGGATCGACGCGCGTGACCTCGCCATCGGCGAGGCTCAGCTCGCCGTCGACCCACACGTCCTTGACCTCGCGGCTCCCGGCGACGAACACGACCGCCTGGTAGGGGTCGTGCACGTTCGCCAGCGCCGGGCTGTCGCCGTCGAACACGACGACGTCCGCGCGCTTGCCGGGCTCGAGCGAGCCGATCTCGCCGTCCATCCGCAGTGCCCGGGCGCCGCCGATGGTGCCCATCTCGAACGCTTCGCGGGCGCTCATCGCGGTCGCCTGCAGATCGCGGATCCGGGCGAGCAGCGCGGCGGTCTTCATCGCCTGCAGGAAGTCCTGGGAGTCGTTCGAGGCGGGACCGTCCACGCCGATGCCGACCGGGACGCCGAGGGCGCGGAGTTCGGCGACGGGCGCGATGCCGCTCGCCAGGATGCCGTTCGCGACCGGGTTGTGCGCGACGCCGACGCCGTGCTCCGCGTAGAGCTGCCGGTCCTCCCGGTCCACCCACACGCTGTGCGCGGCGATCACGGGGACGGCGAACATGCCGGTGGCCGCCGCGTGCCCGACGACGGTCTTGCCGGTGCGCTGTCGCGCCGCGGTGACCTCCTCGCGCACCTCGTGGATGTGGATGTGGATGCCGTGGCCGCCGTCCACGGCGTACCCGATGTGCTGCTCCCACGCGGCGTCCGTGTAGCGGCCGATGGAGGAGATCCCGACGCGGAACGAGCTGTACCGGCTCGCGGCGGTGGCTTCCTCGAGCACACGGAGTTCGTCGAGGATCGGCGCGGGCCCGAAGTCCCGGTCGACGTCACCGGACCCGAACGAGAGCACGCCGCGGAGCCCCAGCTCGTCGAGCGCCTGGACGACGCCCGGCGTGGCGGGGTCGCCCGGGATCGGGTCCGAGCAGAACATGTCGTTCGCCGTCGTCACGCCGCTGCGGAGCATCTGGATGCCCTGGAGCATCGTCCCCGCGTACGCCTTGTCCCGCGTCATGACCGGGTTGACGGGTGCGATGAGTTCCTGCAGCCACTCCCACAGCGTGTACTGCGAGCCGATGCCGGTGATGAGCCCCTCGCTGAAGTGCCCGTGCGTGTTCACGAACCCGGGCGTCACGATGTCGTACGCCCCGCCGCGGACGACCGCGTGTGGGTTCACCGCCCGCAGGTCGTCGTAGGTGCCGACCCCCGCGATGCGATCGCCGTCGACGAGGACGGCACCGTCACGGATCGCGGCGGGCGTCGGCGAGGCGTCGGAGTGTGCGGGGACACCGGCGACGGGGACGGACTCGGGCGCTCCGGTGAGCACCCACCCGCCACGGATCAGGGTCTGGGCCATGCCTGTGACCCTAGGGGCGACGTGTTCCGGGGATGTTTCCGATCGATCACGAGCACCGCCCGGTGCCGGTCCGCGTCATCGCGCCGAAACACACCGCCACCGCCCGGAAACACTGCGCTGCTACAACGGCCCCATGCTCACCGTCACCGGCGCCGTCCGTGTCCTCGTCGATCCCGGCACGGAGCGCGGCGGCGACGTCGTCCTCGAGGACGGCCACGCGGAGTCCTCCAGCCTCGACGCGACGGGCTGCGTCGTCACGCCCGGACTCGTGAACGCACACCACCATCTGTTGCAGACGGCGTTCCGCACCCTGCCCGGAACGCGTGGGGTCCCGATGGCGGACTGGCTCCCCGCGATGGCCGCCGCCTACGGACGAGCGGGGCACGACCCCGAGCTGTACGGACTGGCGGCGACCGTGGGGGCCGCCGAGGGCCTCCTGAGTGGCGTGACGACCATCGCCGACCACCACCTCAACTGGTCCACGGGCGCCACCCCCGACGACACCGTCGCGCTCGCGCGGGCGACGGCCGACGCCGTCCGCGCACTCGGCGGCCGACTCGTCTTCGTCCGCGGCTCCGCTCGTGACGACCCGGAGCAGGCCGCGGCGTCGGCCGACGCGATCGTCGGCGCCTTGCTCGACCGGGAGGCCGTGGGCGGCGTCGACCCGGACGGTCGCCTCCAGGTCGCGGTCGGGCCGGCGGGCGTGCACTCCGACGGGCGCGAGACCTTCCTGGCACTCGGTGAGGTCGCCGCGCGCCACCGCCTCCGGCGGCGGACGCAGGCGAACGAACAGGTGGACACCGCGATCGCGCTCGAGCGGTACGGCCGACGCCCCATCGACCTCCTGGAGGAGTGGGGCTGGCTCGCACCGGACGTCACCATCGCGCATCTGTGCGACGTCACGGACGACGAGATCGCCCGACTCGCCGGGGCCGGTGTCACCGCGACGCACGCGCCGGGCTGCGACGTGCCGATGGGCTGGGGGATCGCACCGGTCGCCCGCCTCGCCGACGCCGGGATCGCCGTCGGACTCGGGACGAGCGGTGGCGGGAGCAACGACGCTGGCCACCTGCTCGCCGACGCCCGTCTGGCCATGCAGGTGTCCGCGCTCGTCGGCCCGCAGCTCCCGGCCCGCCAGGTGCTCGGGATGGCGACCGCCGGGTCCGCGGCCGGTCTCGGTCGGCCGGAACTCGGTCACCTGGGTGCCGGGACCGCCGGTGACCTGTGCGTGTGGGACGTCTCGGGCGTCGCCGATGCCGGCGTCGATGACCCGGTCGCGGGCCTCCTCTGGGCGTCACCCGGTCGCCGTCCACGGCACGTCGTCGTCGGCGGCCGCGTCGTCGTCCGGGACGGGAGGCTCGTGGCCGCCGACGAGCGCGAGCTGGCGGCCCGGCTGCGGGAGCGGTTGGCTCGGACGCCTGCGGTGGTCGCCTGACCGGAGCGGCATCGGCCTCAGGTGCGCCTACCGATGAGATCGCCGGCGCCAGCGCTCCGCGAGGCGCTGGAGGTCGCCCCACTGACCGGCGAGCACCACCGCGAACGCTGGGAACCCCAGCGCGAGCACCGCTGGGGGAATCCACGTCTGGTCGATCCCCTCTTCGTCCCAGACCGTGGCAGGCAGGCCGTCGTCATCCGCGTCGAACGTCCGGTAGCCCGCGCGCACGGCATCGCCGGGGTGGGCCCCGTCGTCGTCATCGAACCCGTCGAACTCGACGTCGTGCGCTACCGTGCCTCCGTCGTCGCTCGTCCATGTCCCGGTCGAGGTGCAGGTCCTGCCTTCGCGACCCACCGTGCACTCCCAGAGCGTCTCGCGATACGTGCCCCAGTGAACCGGTTCATCGAGTGCCGCGTGCTCCTGCACCGCTGTGAGAGCGAGGAACACGCCGGCCGCGAGGAGCAGTGTGTAGACGGTCATCGCCGCGATCGTGAGAACGAGCGGACGCCGGGAGAGCTTGCCGGAGTGGCGGCCCGATCGCGTGTGCCGACGATGCAGGGCCGGACCAGGGTCGAGCGATGACACCGGGTCAGTCTGCCGACCCGCGGAGGTCGGGGCGACCCTTCAGCACCGGCGTGGCGGCGGTCCGGACCCGGGCGAACCGAGCAGGGGTCATCACGCCGGAGTGTCGCGTACGGCTCGGACGGTGGCCACCGAGGTGACGGAGAATCTCCCGTCATGACCGTCTCACCGGTGGTTGATGGCGAAGCAGCTCAGGCGGGCAGCTCGCCGAGCACGCGCCGCCACGCCGCGGTGAGCGTCTGGTACTCGTCGTCCGGGATCAGGTCGCGGACGCCGGCCGCGAGTACCGCGGAACGGACGGCTTCCTGCGCGCCGTCCTCGGCGAGTTCGTCGTCGTGGATGTGACGGAGGTCGCGTGCAGCCGCACGGCCGGCGTCCTGCGCGGCTTCGATCTCGTCGACTCGGCCCGCGGTGCCCGCAGCGTGGAGCGCGTGCTCCCAGGCGGCGACGAGCTGCACGTTCGTGACGACGGGGACGTCGATGCCCCCCTGGATCTCGAACGCCCAGCTCGGCTCGGGCAGCACGATGTCCTCGTCGGCCTTCCACAGGCGACCGAGCGCCTCGGCCTCCTGCGCCGTGAGGGACCCGGCGCGCTCGATCATCGCCTGGAGGTGCTGCGCGTACGTCCGCTTCGACATCGTTGCCTTCCCGACCGCCGCCGGTGCGACGTGCCGTAGGTCATCCTGGCATCCCGACCAGCGAGGTGGCGGGAGACGGCGCCAGATCCGCGAGGACGAGGAAGCGGCGCCCTTGTCTAGGGTCGGGATGTGCTCGTCTCCTCCGACCGCCTGACCCCGCCGCCCCAGCGCGTCCTGGTCGCCGGGCCGTCCGGCGCGGGCAAGACCACCTTCGCGCAGCAGATCGAACGCGTCGCCGGGTTGCCGCACACCGAGGTCGACGCGCTCTTCCACGGTCCGGGCTGGACGCCCCGACCCGACTTCGTCGAGGCGGTCGACGCGTTCACGCGCGAACCGAGGTGGGTCACCGAGTGGGCGTACACGTCGCAACTCGGCGACCTCGTGGTCTCGCGTGCGGACACGCTCGTCGCGCTCGACTACCCGGTGCTCCTGCACATGTCCCGCCTCGTGCTGCGGACGATCCGACGGTCGGTGCGACGCGTCGAGCTCTGGAACGGCAACGTCGAACCGCCGCTGCGGACGTTCTTCGGGAACCCCGAGCACATCATCCGCTGGGGCTGGAAGGGCCGCGCACGGATCAGAGCGAACGTCGTCGCCGCTGAGCGCGACTGGCCGCAGCTCCGTGTCGTCCGTCTCCGCTCGCAGCGCCAGGCGGACGCGTGGTTGCGGTCGCTCGCGCTCTGACGGACCGCACGACGATGAGCGCGACGGCGACGATGACGCCGATCAGGACCCCACCCCACACCTGCCACGACCGTGCCTCGGTGGTGAACAGGAGGACCGCGAAGTCCGCGAACTCGCTCGGCACCGTGAGCAGCGCGCGGGACCCGAGCGCGCCGGTCAGCGCCGCGATCGAGGTCGGTCCGATCCACGCCAGCCCGAACGCGACGACGGCCCCGACGATCTGCCGACCGAACGGGCGCTGCCAGAACGAGCCGACCGCGACACCGACGGCCAGCCCGGGCAGCAGGTGGGACACGGACAGCAGATCCGCGGACCAGGTCGGCGGTGCCGTGGTCGGCCGGACGACGAGTGCGTCGGCCCAGTCCGTCAGCGTCGCCGCGGCGAGCGCGATGCCGATCACGGGCCCGGGGGCCGGAACAGCGACGACGAGCGAACAGGCGACGAGTGCGACCACGGTCGCCGACAGCGCGATGACCACCAACCCGAACAGGTAGACCTGCTCCGGGGTGACGAACGTCGCCACGTACCCCGTCGGACGACGGAGTCCGACCCCCGTGACGACCGCCGACTCGACGACCGCGACGAGGTCGAGCGCGAACACGCCGATCAGCGCGGCCAGCACCGTGCCGATCGTCCGTGGCACGCGCACGGCGCGGAACAGCACGCCGGCGAGTGCGCCGCCCACGACGAGCATCGACGCCATGAGCGCGACGTCGTACTGGCTGAACGGCAGGAGCGCGATCGGCATCTGGTGCGGCGAGGTCACGTCGGACGCCCAGAGGTTCTGCAGCGGCAGCCGCATGCCGGTGATGATCCACGGCAGCAACCCGACCGCGGCGGATCCGGCACCGACGGCGAGTGCGGTCGTGCGGCTCCGGCTGGTCGGTGCGACGGTCATCCGAGGACGCTAGCGGGACGGTGGCCGGCGCGACGTCCTCCGCCCGGTGGATCTGTGGGGCCGCGGACGACCGATCCCGTCAATCCAGCCGCTGCCACCCGGACAGGGCGCGCCATGTGCCGGGGTCGAACGTGAACCAGCTCCCGAGCCCGGGCTGGTCCAGGCCTCGGCTGATCGGTGCGCCGGTCAGGCTCGCCAGCAGGAGACCGCCCACGCCGCCGTGCGAGACGAACGCGACGGAGTCACGCGTGTTCGTCAACTGCCTCCGGACGGCACGCTCGATCCGTCGTTGCGCATCGACCGCTCGTTCCCATCCTCGGATCGACGACGTGGGTTCGGCGAAGAAGGCGTCGACGGTCACGTCGAACTCGTCGGGCGGGAGGTAGCCGGTCGCGCTCCGGTCCATCTCGCCGAGTTCGCGGTCCACCACGACTTCGACGCCCAGGGCCGCGGCCAGGACGGCCGCCGTCTCCCGGGCCTTCCGTTCGGCGCTGCTGACGACGACGTGGGCAGGACGCGGAACGACCTCCACCGCATGGGCGGCGCGCGCCCGTCCCGCTGCCGAGAGGCCCCAGTCCTCGACACGCGCCATCGGTTCGATCGTCACTTCTGGATGGGTGATGAACGTGCACGGCATGTGGAGACGGTACCGAGGCCGCGAGCACGCGGCGGTGGTGCTGGAGGCCTGTCGACTGACGTCCACTCGGTCGTCCGGCCGAGCCACCTCGTCCGGGCGGCTGACGACGGCGGGGTCCCCGACGACGACGATCGTCCCACCAGCGCCCGGTCCGACACCGGAGCGAGGCGCGTCGACGGAGCGGACCGGCAGCGGTCCGACGGAGGGGAGTTGTGATGGACGACAGGTCGAGCGCGGCGGGGACGACATGGACCGCAGCAGGCACCGAGCACCCTGCACGAACAGCGCTGGTGGACGCGCAGTCGTCGGGGTTCGACCCCTGGGTCGCGTACTTCGAGGCGAACACCGCGCGACAGCAGCGACTCGAACGGGACTGGGACCGGTCGGCTTCCGTCGTGCTGAGCGACCGGCAGCGGCGTGGGTTGGTGAGGTCGTTCCAACGCCTCGAGCTCGGTGAGGGTGGCGACGGGGTCCGGCTGCTGTCCAAGGCGACGGCGGCCGGCGACCCCGTGTACACGCGGGCCCTGGAGCTGCTCGTGTCGGAGGAGCAGAAGCACTCCGCGCTGTTCGGCGTGGGCCTCCGCCGGATGGGCGCACCCTCGCTCCGGCGGCACTGGTCCGACTCGGCGTTCACCCGACTGCGACGTCTGCTCGGGCTGCGCACCGAGATCGCGCTGTTCATGATCGCCGAAGCGGTGTCCGTCGAGTACTTCGAAGCGCTCGCGGACCACGCGCCAGATCCGATCCTGCGCGGGATCGGCGAGCGCATCCGGACGGACGAACGGGAGCACCTCCGGTTCCAGGTCGACGGACTCCGAGCCGGGTTCGCCGACGCCTCCGACCTCACGAGGGCCGCCGTCGGGGTCGCGTGGTGGGTCGTCGCCGTCGGAGCTGCGACGGTGTTGTGCGTCGACCACGCCGAGGCGCTCCGTGCATGCGGACGGCGACCGCTCGGCTACTGGGGTCGAGCACTCCGGCGGTTCCGTTCCGTCGCGCGGTCAGCGCTCTGGGGCGGGCACTCCCGCGAACCGTCGGAACCGGACGACCGTCCGCACCTGCTCGGCCCCGAGGTGGCGATCGACGCGGCGAGCTGACCCGCGCGCACCGTCAGGCGCACCCGCGATGCGGTGCCGACCACCCCGCTCAGCCCGCCTCCCCGTTCGCGAGCGCCCAGACCCGGTCCCGGGTCATCGGGAGGCGGTGGGGACGGACGCCGATCGCGTCGCGGACCGCGTTCGCCACGGCCGGCGCGACGGGGTTGTAGGGTGCCTCGCTCATGGACTTGGCGCCGAGGGGCCCGAGGGGGTCGTGCGTGACGGCGAACACCACCTCGGTCCGCGGCACGTCGGAGATCTTCGGGACCCGGTAGTTCCGGAAGCTGTCGGTCGTGACGCGGCCGGTGTCGTCGAGCACGACCTCTTCGTACAGCGACGAGCCGATCGCCTGCGCGGTGCCGCCCTCGACCTGGCCGCGGAGCTGTTCGGGGTTCATCACGGTGCCCGCGTCGACCGCCTGGACGCTCTGCAGGATCCGGACCTCGCCCGTCGGTCGATGCACCGCGACGCGGATCCCGTGCACCGTGAACGCCACGGATCGCGGCGTGCCGTCGTGGTGGCCGTGCGCGACGAGGGGACCGTCGGCGAGGAGCTCCGCGGCGGACACGAACTCCTGCCCGATCCGGACGCCGTCCGGTTCGACGGACACGCTCGGCCCGAGGATGCCCGACGCCGTCCGCGGAGTCCGCGCTGCGACGACGTCGAGGGCCCGGGCCGTCATCGCCTCGCGCAGGTCGAGGGCGGCCGCGTACAGGGCCTTGCCCGCGACGACGACCCCGGCCGAGCCGAACGCACCCGTGTCGTGCCGGGCGGCGTCGGTGTCCGACTGGTGGATGTCGACGCGGTCGGGCGTGGTGGCGAGCGCCGTTGCGACGAGCTGCGCGTGCACCGTCGTCGTGCCGTTGCCGAACTCGGCCGTCCCGACGCCGATCCGGTAGCGCCCCTCGGGCGTCAGCGCCACGGTGGCGTGGGCGTGGTGGCCCCGCGGGGGCAGCGTCGCGATCGCCGCCAGCGCCATGCCCGATCCGAACGCCCAGTCGCCGGACGCGGGGTCGAGCGCGGGGCCGTCCATCCGCGGCACGAGGGCATCCCGCGCGGCGGTGTCGGGTCCGGTCCGCAGGGCGTCCTCGACCAGGTCGATGCACTGGTCGAGTCCGTAGCTGCCGTCGAAGTGCAGGTCGGACTCCTCGTCGGGGTCGGTGACGACGAGCGGATCACCCGGCACGATGACGTTCCTGCGGCGCATCGTGAACGGGTCGATGCCGAGGCGGCGCGCGAGTTCGTCCATGGCGGACTCGATCGCGAACACGACCTGCCCGAGTCCGTAGCCGCGGAACGCCCCGCCGGGCAGGTTGTTCGTGTAGACGGACTCGGCGTCGACGCGCTTGGCCGCGCACCGGTACACGGCGACGGACTCGCTCACCGAGTGGAACATGACGCCGATGCCGTGGTTGCCGTAGGCGCCGGTGTCCATGGTCTCGTCGACATGGAGGGCCGTGAGGACCCCGTCAGCGGTCGCACCGAGTCGGACCCGCACGCGCATCGGGTGCCGCGTCGGGGCGATCGTGAACTCGTCGCGTCGCGCGTACTCGTACTGCACGGTCCGACCGGTCCGGAGGACGGCGAGCGTCACGAGGTCCTCGGTCAACATCTCCTGCTTGCCGCCGAACCCGCCGCCCACCCGCTTGGCGAGCACCCGCACCCGCTCGGGGTCGAGTCCGAACACGCGGGCGATCTCGTCGCGGACCAGGAACGGCACCTGCGTCGAGGTCCGGAGCACGAGTCGGCCGTCGTCGTCGAACCACCCGCGGGTCGCGTGTGTCTCGAGCGCTGCGTGCGAGACCCGGCCGGTGGTCCACTCGCCCTCGACGGTCGCTGCCGATGCGGCCAGCGCGGCCTCGACGTCCCCGGTCTCGTCGTGGAACGCGGCGACGACGTTCCGACCCGGCTCCGCGATCCGGTGCTCGTCCGTGGTCTTGTCGCCGTGCAGGAGCGGCGCGCCCGGAGCGCGGGCGGCGTCGGGGTCGTGCACGCTCGGCAGCACCTCGTACTCGACGCGGATGTGCTCGCACGCCTGTTCGGCGATGCGCACGCTGTCCGCCACGACGGCCGCGACGCGTTGCCCGCGGAACCGCAGCACGCGGTCGAACACGCGGGTGTCGTCGGGGTCGTCGAGCCGCGACTCGTGGCGTCCGGTGGAGAACAGGACACCGGGGTCGTCGTGGTGGGTGAGGACCGCGTGGACGCCGGGCAGGGCCTCCGCGTTCGTGACGTCGATCGCGGTGATGCGTGCGTGGGGGTGGGGGCTGCCGAGCACCGCGACGTGCAGGAGCGCCTCGGTCTTCCGGACGTCGAGCGTGTACTCCTCGCGGCCCGTCACGATGCGCATCGCCGCCGGGGCGGCCACCGAGGTGCCGACGGCGTCGCCGGTGGTCGGCGTGCAGGTGTTCCGCACACCGGCGAGCGCGTCCTCGATCGCCCGGTAGCCGGTGCAGCGGCAGAGGTTGCCCTTGAGCTTCCGGTGCAGGTCGGCGTGGTCGTCCTCGGTCAGGGTCGATGCGGTGACGACGAACCCGGCGGTGCAGAACCCGCACTGGAACACGGCCGCGTCGGCGAAGGCACGCTGCACGGGGTGCGGGTCCTCCGGCGTCCCGAGCCCCGCCGCGGTGGTGACGGTCGCACCGTCGAGCCGATGGGCCGGCGTGATGCACGCGTGCACGGGTGTGCCGTCGACGAGGACCGAGCAGGCACCGCAGTCGCCGGAGTCGCAGCCCTTCTTGACGGCCGTCACGCCGTGCTCGCGGAGCAGGGTCCGGAGGACCTGACCGGGCTGCGGGGCGACCTCGAGCTCGGCGCCGTCCACGTGGAGCCTCACGACGCCTCCCCGGTCCGGCCGGTGGGGCCGCCGACCGACGCGGCGGCCTCGTCCCGGAGTTCGTGTGCGAACCGCACGCTGACCGCGCGGCGCCACGCGGGGCTCCCGTGTGGGTCGTCGTACCAGTCGGTGACGTCGGCGAGCACGGCGGCCAGCGCGTCGTGCGATGGGACCGCGTCGAACCGGAGCACGACCGGGCGCGGTGTCGCGGCGGTGATGACGAGCGTGAAGCCGCCGGGGACGCCGGAGGACCCGGGCGGGCCCGACCGACCCGGACGCCCCCAGCGCGCGGTGACGAGCGCCCCCGACCGTCCGTGCGGGCTGAGCGACACCCGTCGGTACCCGGTCTCGTGGCGGAGCGCGGCGACCGGGACCTCGAACGCCCGCAGCACCTCGCCGTCCCGCAGGTCGAGCGTCCGCACGCCCTGCACGAGGTGCTCGACGGCCGTCCGGCGCTCGGCCCCGTCGGGGGTCCACACGACGGCCGTCGCGTCGAGCGTCGCGAGGAGTGCGATCATCGCTCCCGCGGGGAGCCCGACCGCGACGTTGCCGCCGACCGTCGCCGCGTTCCAGATCTTGAACGAGGCCAGGAGCGCGTTCGCGCACCGACCGACGAGCGGCCACGCGGTCCAGTCCGGGTCGGGGGTGGTGCGGACGAGGGTGGCGATCGTGCAGGTCGCGGCGATCGTGAGCGTCTCACTCGTGCGTTCCACGTCGGGCCAGCCGAGCGTCGTGAGGTCGACGAGCCCGGTCAGGCCCGGCTGCTCCTCGGAGTGGAGCCAGGTGCCGCCGCCGAGCGGTCGCTCACCGGGTGCGAGGGCGAGGTCGTCGCGGTGTGTGGGTGTCCGCACGGTGCGGACGGTGACGAGGTCCATGGACGGATCCGATCTGCGGGAGGGGGACGGGGACGCGCGGGACGACCGGACCTCGGCCGTGCGCGATCATGCCCCGGTTCCACGCCGCGAGCGGTCGTCGGTGCGTGACCATGGCGACCTCCCGTCCCGGATCCGGGCTCGCCGCCGGACCTCGTGTGCAGCGACGCTACGGTCGGCGTGTTTCGGCCGAGGGGTCGGCGTGTTTCCGCCCGGTTACGGCTGGCGGGGTGTCGGCCCACCCGCCGAGACATGCCGGAAACACGGCTGTGCGATCCTCCCGACATGCAGCCTCAGCGAACCGATCCGGGAGGCACGGTGCACGCGACCGCGCCGGTCGCCGTCCGCGGCCACCGCGTCTGGACGGACGGCGGGTTCCGTCCGGCCACGGTCCTCGTGCGGGACGGCCTCGTCGACGCCGTGCTGCCCCTCGACGCACCGGTGGAGGTGCCGGTCGTCGAGGTCTCGGCCGGCCGCGTGCTGCTCCCGGGGCTCGTCGACACGCACGTGCACGTGAACGAGCCGGGCCGGACGGAGTGGGAGGGCTTCGCGTCGGCCACCCGTGCCGCGGCGCTCGGCGGGGTCACGACCATCGTGGACATGCCGCTCAACTCCGTGCCCCCGACCACCACCGTCGACGCACTCGCCGTCAAGCGGGAGCGGGCCCAGGGTCGGGTCGCGGTGGACGTCGGGTTCTGGGGCGGCGCCGTCCCCGAGAACCTCGGTGCGCTCCGGCCCGTGTGGGACGCCGGCGTGTACGGCTTCAAGAGCTTCCTGGCACCCTCGGGCGTCGACGAGTTCGGCCACCTCGACGCCGACCAGCTCCGGCGTGCACTGGCGGAGATCGCCGCGTTCGACGGCGTGCTCATCGTGCACGCCGAGGACCCCGCGCACCTCGCGGACGGCGGAGCCCTCGGCACCGGGTACGGCGCGTTCCTGGCGTCGCGGCCACCGGCCGCCGAGGAGGACGCGATCGCCCGGGTGATCGACGGCGTCCGCGCGACCGGGGCACGGGCGCACGTCCTCCACCTGTCCGACGCCGGGGCGCTGCCGATGCTCCGCGCCGCCAAGGACGAGGGCCTGCCGATCACGGTCGAGACCTGCCCCCACTACCTGACGATCGACGCGGAGTCCGTGCCGGACGGCGCGACCGAGTTCAAGTGCTGCCCGCCGATCCGCGAGGCGGGCAACCAGGACGCCCTGTGGGCGGGCCTGCTCGACGGCACGATCGACATGGTCGTCACCGACCACTCGCCGTCGACGGTCGACCTCAAGCGGGGGAGCGGCGGCGACTTCGGCCTCGCCTGGGGTGGCATCGCGGGCCTCCAGGTCGGGTTCCGCGCGACGTGGACCGAGGCGGCCCGGCGAGGTGTGCCGCTGGAGCGGATCGTGCCCGCGTTCACCACCGGGCCGGCCGCCCTCGTCGGCGTGACCGACCGTGCGGCGATCGCGCCCGGCGCCGTCGCGCACCTCGTCGAGTTCGACCCCGACGCCGAGGACACCGTGCACGTCGAGGCGCTCGAGCACCGCAACCCGATCTCGGCCTACGACGGACGGACCCTCCGTGGCCGCGTCACGCGCACGTGGCTGCACGGCGCGCAGGTCGCGACCGCCGACCAGGGCGTGACCGCGGTCGCAGGACGGCTGCTCCGCCGTGCCTGAGCCGCAGGGGGGACGCGCCGTGGAGCGGGCGGACGTGACGGAGTGGGGGACGGTCCTCCCGGACGGCGTCCTGCAACCCGGGACCGGACCGGTGCGGGGCGACCACCTCGTCGAAGCGCGACCGGGCGACGTGCTGTGGGGGCGCCTCCCGGCGCGTGACGACCGGCCGGTCACGACCGTGCAGCCCGGCGACACCGTGACGTTCGACACCGTGAGCCACGAGGGGATCCTCGCGGACCAGGGCGGCGATCCGGTGGCGTTCTTCGCCCGGCACGGCGTCCCGCGGGAGTTCGTGCTCGACGACGCCGTCGCGATCACCGAGGAGCTCCGTCGCGACCCGGTCGACGGGCCGCACGTGGTCTCGCGGCCGGTCGCCGTCGCGGGCGCGGAGCCCGGCGACCTCGTGTCGATGACGCTGCTCGAGGCGCTGCCCCGCGTGCCGTACGGGATCGTGTCGAACCGGCACGGCCGCGGGGCGCTCCCGGGCGAGATGCCGCGCGGCGAACTCCCGGTGAGCGTGTTCGCGGACGTGGTCGAGCGCGACGGCGAACTGCGCGGCCGTCTGCCGGTCGCCGAGGACGGTCCGCGCCTCGTGACGTTCCCGCTCCGGCCGTTCCTCGGCATCGTCGGCGTGCAGGTGTCCGACGACCTCCGCCCGCACTCGGTGCCGCCCGGGCCGCACGGCGGCAACCTCGACATCGCGCTGCTGACCGCCGGGACGACACTGCACCTGCCCGTGCAGGTCCCGGGCGCCGGGGTCTACGTCGGCGACCCGCACTTCGCACAGGGGGACGGCGAGGTCGCGCTCACCGCCATGGAGGCCTCGCTCCGCGCCACGTTCCGGGTCGACGTCGTGCCGCGGGAACGCGCACTGCAGGAGTTCGGTGAGCTCGCCGGACCGCTCGGCGAGACCGCGGAGTACCTCGTGCCCACCGGCCTCGACGCCGACCTCGACGAGGCCGTCCGGCGGTGCGTCCGCCAGGCGATCACGCTCGTCCGTGCCCGGTGGGGTGTCGACGAGCACATCGCGTACGCGTACCTCAGCGCCGCGACCGACTTCCGCGTGTCGCAGGTCGTCGACCTCGTGTGCGGGGTGCACGCGACGATCCGCGTGGCCGACTTCGCCGCGGTGCCCCGTGCCGCGGTGCCCCGTCCGGCGGTGCCCCGTGACCGGTGAGGTCGGCGGGGTCGACCCGCGCGCGACGGTGACCGGACCGAGCTGGCCGGAGGGCCTGCACGCGGCGTTCGACCGCTACGAGGCGGCGCTGCTCACCGACGACGTCGCGGTCCTCGACGCGCTCTTCGAGCCGGGGCCGGAGACCCTCCGCGCCGACGCGGCCGGGCTGCTCGTCGGACACGACCGGATCAGCGCCTTCCGCTCGGCGCGTGGCGGTGTGCCCGGGCGGAGCATCGGGCGGACCGAGCTGCGACCGCTCACCGACGACGTCGTGCTGGTGGTGGCCGAGTCGCACGTCCACACCGGTGGCCGGGGCATCCAGACGCAGCTCTGGCGCCGCACGGAGGGCTCCTGGCGCATCGCCGCCGCGCACGTGACCAGCCGGGCACCCGCGTTCGACCGGACGATCTGGCGCGTCGTCGGCGACCCCCTGGTGCCCGGCGCGTCGGTACCGGCGCCGGACCGAGGAGCACGGGACCCAGCGCTCCCGCTCGCCGGTACCGCGCTCCCACTCGCCGGCGTCCGGGTCGCGGTCAAGGACCTGTTCGCCGTCCGCGGGCAGGTCGTCGGTGCGGGGAACCCGGTGTGGGAGCGCGAGGCCCTGCCGGCGACCACCGACGCTCCGGCCGTCCGTGCCCTCCTCGACGCGGGCGCCTCGATCACCGGCATCGCCCGGACCGACGAGTTCGCCTACAGCATCGCGGGCCGCAACGCGCACACGGGCACCCCGCCGAACGGCGCGGCGCCGGACCGCATGCCGGGCGGCTCGACCTCCGGCCCGGCGGCCGCCGTCGCGCTCGGCCAGGCGGATCTGGCGCTCGGCACCGACACGGCCGGGAGCGTCCGCGTCCCCGCCTCGTACCAGGGGCTCTGGGGGCTCCGGACGACGCACGGTCTGGTGGACCGGGAGGGACTGCTCCCGCTCGCGCAGTCGTTCGACACGATCGGGTGGCTGGCCCGGGGCGCCGCGACCGTCCGCGCCGCCGCGGTCGCGTCCGGTGCGTCCGGCCCCGCCGATGCGCCCCCGGACCGAGACGCCGCCGACGCGCCCCTCGACGCCGCCGACCTGGTCGTGTCCCGAGCGCTCCTCGACGCGGTCCAGCCCGCGACCGGCGCTGCCTTCCGGCGGTGGCTCGCGGCGGCCCGGCTCGAGCCCGACGAGGTCGCGCTGCCGCCGCTCGACGAGCTCGCCGAGACCCTCCGCGTCGTCCAGGCCGCCGAGGCGTGGCGGAACGACGGTGCCTGGGTGACCGCGCACCGCGACGCCCTCGGCGTGGACGTGCTCGCCCGCTTCGACGCGGCCGCCGCCGTGGACGCCGCGGCCGAGGCCACGGCCCGCCGCCGACTCGCCGAGCTCCGCACCGCGGTCCGGACCGAGCTCGACGGACGGGTCCTGTGCCTCCCGACCGTGCCCGGCCCCGCGCCGCTGCGCACGGCCGACGCGGCGGACGTCCAGGTGGTCCGTGCCGCGACGCTCCGCATGACGGCCGTCGCCGGGGTGGGCGGTCTGCCCGCGGTGTCCGCACCGTTCCTCATGGTCGACGGCGCACCCGTGGGCGTCTGCCTCGTCGGCCCACCGGGACGCGACGTGGCGCTGATCGACCTCGCCGTGTCGCTCGGCACGCCGCGGCGCTGAGCGGCAACCGAGTGGCGGCACCTGTTACACGCCTGAAACGACCGGCCCAGTAGCGTCGACCGTGGAACGGAAGGAACACGTATGCAGCCAGTCGACCCGCCCGCACGACTCCTCATGGGTCCCGGCCCGGTCAACGCGGACCCGCGCGTGCTCCGGGCGATGTCGACCCCGCTCGTCGGGCAGTACGACCCGTGGATGACCGCGACGATGACCGAGACGCAGGGCCTGTACCGCCAGGTGTTCGGCACCGACAACGACGCCACGGTGCTCGTCGACGGCACCTCGCGCGCCGGGACCGAGGCCGCGCTCGTGTCCCTGCTGGCGCCGGGTGACCGGGTGCTCGTGCCCGTGTTCGGGCGCTTCGGCCACCTGCTCGTCGAGATCGCCACCCGCGCGCAGGCCGAGGTGCACACGATCACGACCGACTGGGGCCAGGTGTTCCCGCCGTCCGTGATCGAGGAGGCGATCATCGCGACCCGGCCCACGGTCCTGGCGATCGTGCAGGGCGACACGTCGACGACGATGAACCAACCGCTCGACGAGCTCGGCGCGATCTGCGCCCGGCACGGCGTCCTGCTCTACACGGACGCCACGGCGAGCCTCGGCGGCAACGCGTTCGAGATGGACGCCTGGGGGATCGACGCGGTCACCGCGGGCCTGCAGAAGTGCCTGTCCGGTCCCTCGGGCAGTGCGCCCCTCAGCCTGTCCGACGCCGCCGTCGCGGTCGTGCGGTCACGGCACTCGGTCGAGGCCGGCATCCGCGAGCCGGGCGACGACGTGCAGGACGACCCGATCCGGTCGAACTACTTCGACCTCGGCATGGTCCTCGACTACTGGGGGCCGCGACGCCTCAACCACCACACCGAGGCCACGAGCATGCTCTACGCCGCGCGGGAGTGCGCCCGCGTGCTCCTCGACGAGGGGCGCGATGCCTTCGCCGCCCGGCACGCCCTGGCCGGCGCCGCGATGCTCGAGGGGGTCCGCGCGCTCGGCCTCAGGGTGTTCGGCGACGTCGCCCACAAGATGCACAACGTCGTCGCGGTCGAGATCCCCGAGGGCGTCGTCGGCGACCGGGTCCGCTCCGCCATGCTCGAGGACCACGGCATCGAGATCGGCACCTCGTTCGGGCCGTTGCACGGTCGCGTCTGGCGGATCGGCACGATGGGGGTGAACGCCCGGAAGGACGCCGTCGTGACGACCCTCGCCGCGCTCGAGCAGTGCCTCCGTCGTGCGGGCGTCGCGGTCCCGCAGGGGGGCGGCGTGGACGCCGCCCTCGACGTCTACGCGGGCGAGCGCGCGACGCCGACCGCGGACCGGCAGGCACGGTGACGGAGCCGACGCGCGCCTCCCGTCCGGCAGCGGCACGGGCCGCGACGATCGCCGACCGCTGCGACGAGCTCGCCGCCGTGACCTCGATGGAGGGCGGCATCCGCCGCGTGTACCTGTCGCCCGAGCACGCGCGGGCGAACACGATCGCGGCCGGGTGGATGGAGCAGGCGGGGCTGCGGACGTGGCAGGACGCCGCGGGCAACCTGCACGGACGGGTGGCGGCGCTCGGTGCCGACGGTGACCCCCGACCGGTGCTCCTCGTCGGCTCGCACCTCGACACCGTGGTGGACGCCGGACGGTACGACGGCATCGTCGGCGTGCTCATGGGCATCGCGCTCGTCGAGCTGCTCGCTGACCGCGTCCACGACCTGCCGTTCGCGATCCAGATCGTCGCGTTCTCCGACGAGGAGGGCACCCGCTTCGGCAAAGCACTCCTCGGTTCCTCCGCGGTCGCCGGCGTGTGGAACGACGCGTGGTGGGACCTCGCCGACGGAGACGGCACGACGCTGCGCGACGCGTTCACCGCGTTCGGGCTCGACCCCGCCCGGGTCGGGGAGGCCGCCGTCGACGCCGGATCGCTCGCCGGGTACCTCGAGGCCCACATCGAGCAGGGCCCGTTCCTCGACCGGTCCGGGCAGGCACTCGGTGTCGTCACGAGCATCGCCGCTGCGCGACGGTTCAGCGTCGAGGTCGTGGGGGAGGCCCGGCACGCGGGCGGGACACCGTACGAGATGCGCCACGACGCGCTGCTCGGCGCGGCCGAGGTGGCCCTCGCGGTCGAACGGACCTGCGTGGCCGAGCAGCACATCGGTACCGTCGGCACCATGACGGTCGAACCCGGCGCGGTGAACGTCATCCCAGGGCACGCGCGGCTCTCCGTCGACCTCCGGGGCGAGTTCGACGACGGACGGGACCGTGTGTGGGACGCCCTGGTCGCGGAGTTCGACCGGATCGCGGAGCGCCGCGGCCTGACGATCACGCCGACCGAGGTGCACGCCGCCCCCGCCGTGTTCTGCGCACCGCGGCTCATGGACGCCGTCCGGACGGGCATCCGGGCGACCGGCGAACCGACCCCACCGGAGCTGTTCTCGAAGGCGGGCCACGACGCGATGTCGCTCGGCCTCGTGACGGACGTCGCGATGCTGTTCCTCCGGAACCCGGACGGCATCAGCCACCACCCCGACGAGTTCGTGTCGGTGGCGGACATCGCCCTCGGGCTCGACGCGCTCGTCGCCGCGGTCGAGGCGCTGGCGGCGGCGGAGGTCGGCCCGTGACGGCGCCGGACCTCCGGAGTCGGATCGCCCGGGTCTGGGACGACCTCACCCCGGCCGAACGACGGGTCGCGGCCGTGGTCCGGGACGACCCCGAGCTCCTCGTCCTCCGCACCTCGGCGGAGACCGCGGCCGAGGCCGGCACGTCGAAGGCGACCGTCAGCCGGCTGGTCCGCGCGCTCGGCTACCGCGACGCCGCCGACGTCCGCGAGGCACTCATGGCCGCCCGCGGTGCCGGTCTGCCCTGGTCCGCCGAGGACGCCGCGCACGTCGACGCGCGCGAGGTCGAACGCCGGAACCTCGACGCCGCGTTCGCCTCCCTCGGCCGGGCCGACCGGGCGGGACTCGCGCGCCGCATCGTGCACGCCCGACGCGTCACCGTGGTCGGGGTCCGCAACGCCCATCCGATCGCGCTCCAACTGCGCGCCCAGCTCGCCCAGGTCCGCGCCGACGTGCGACTCGCTCCCTCCGCGGGCCAGAGCGTCGGCGAGGACGTCGCCGACGTCGGGGCCGAGGACCTCGTGGTGGTCGTGACCGTGCGTCGGCACGCCGCGGTGGTCGGCGCGCTCGTCGAGCAGTGCGTCGCGAACGGTGCCGACGTCGTCGTCATCGCCGACCCGACCGCGGCGGTGCTCGCAGCGTCCGCACGCACCCTCGTGCTGTGTCCGGTCGACTCGCCGTCCGCCTTCGACAGCCTCGCCGCGATGGCGGCGGTCGTCGCGGCCATCGCGAACGACGTGTACGACGCGAGCGGCCCGGCGGGACGCGACCGCGTCGCCGCCATCGCCAGCACCTACGCCGCGCTCGGCGAACTCGACGAGGGCGACCGTCGGCGCCCCACAGGACGACCGGGAGGCCCGCAGCGGCACCCGGGGGAGGACCGCCATGGACGTGCCTGAGTTCGACGCCCTCGACCCGGACGCCGCCGCGGCGCTCGTCCGGAGCTGGGCCGACGTCCCGCGCTGGGTGGACGCGGTCGTGGCCGCCCGTCCGTACGCGACCGCCGCCGCGCTCGCGCAGCGCGCCGGCGACCTCGCGGCCGGCTGGACCGACGACGAGGTCGATGCCGCGCTGGCCGACCACCCCCGCATCGGCGACCGGCCCACCGGCACGGGTGCGAGCGCCGCGGCGTCACGGACCGAGCAGGCCGCCTCCGCCGACGCGGACGCGACGACCGCGACCGCGATCCGCGACGGCAACGTCGCGTACGAGGCGCGGTTCGGCCGGGTGTTCCTCATCCGCGCCGCCGGCCGGACGGCCCCCGAGATCCTCGCCGAGCTCCGACGGCGACTCGACAACGACGACGACACCGAGCGGGCCGAGGTCGCGGAGCAGCTCCGCGCGATCGCCCTGCTCCGACTCGAACGGAGCATCGGATGAGCCACCTCAGCACCCACGTCCTCGACACGACGCACGGGAGGCCCGCCGCGGGCATCGCCGTCACGCTCACCGACGCCGCGGGCTCCGTGGTCGCGGTCGGCACGACGGACGAGGACGGCCGGGTCGGGGACCTCGGCCCGGACCTCCTGCCGCCCGGCGCGTGGACGCTGACGTTCGCCACGGGGGAGCACTGGGCGCGACTCGGGCTCCCCGTATTCCACCCGCGCGTCGACGTCACCTTCGTCGTGCCCGAATCCCCGGCGGGCCACTACCACGTGCCCCTGCTCATCAGTCCGTTCGCCTACTCCACCTACCGAGGGAGCTGACCCCATGACCGACACATCCAGCGTGCACCTGGGCCCGAACCAGTACGGCAAGGCCGAGGTCCGCCTCGTCCGCGTGACGCGGGACACCGACCGGCACGAGATCGAGGACCTGACGATCACGACGCAGCTCCGCGGTGCCGCCCTCGCCGACTCGTACACGTCGGGCGACAACGCGAAGGTCCTGGCGACCGACACGCAGAAGAACACGGTCTACGCGTTCGCCCGCGAGCACGGCGTGCACAGCCCCGAGGAGTTCCTGCTCCGTCTCGGCCGACACTTCACGACGGCGTTCGACTGGTACGAGGGCGCGACGTTGACCGCGGACCAGCACGGGTGGGCGCGCATCCCGGTGGACGGCCGCGACCACGACCACGCCTTCGTCCGCGCCGGCAGCGGCACCCGCACCGCCGTCGTGCAGGTCGACGGCGACGACGTCCACGTCCTCGCGGGCGTGACCGACCTGACCGTGCTCAAGTCGACGGGGAGCGAGTTCCACGGGTTCCCCCGCGACCGCTACACGACGCTCGCCGAGACCGACGACCGGATCCTGGCGACCTCGGTGACGGCGCGCTGGCGGTACCTGCCCGAGGCGGTCGAGGCGGGCATCGACTGGAACGCCACCCACGCGGGCGTCCTCGAGCGCATGCTCGCGACCTTCGCCGACCTCCACTCGTACGCGCTGCAGCAGACGCTGTTCGCGATGGGCCGCACCGCGATCGAGGCGTTCCCCGAGATCGCCGAGGTCCGCTTCTCGATGCCGAACAAGCACCACTTCCTCGTCGACCTCGCGCCGTTCGGCCTCGACAACCCGAACGAGGTGTTCTACGCCGCCGACCGCCCGTACGGACTCATCTCCGGCTCGGTGGTCCGCGACGGCGTCGCCGAGGCCCCCGCCGCGTGGACATCGGTACCCGGGTTCGTGTGACCACCGACGCGACCGGGGAGCGTCCCGGCAGCACGGTCGTCGGCCTCGTGCTCGCCGGCGGCGCGGGCTCCCGCATGGGCCGACCGAAGGCACTCGTCAGGGGTGCCGACGGACGCCCCTGGGTCGAGCGCGCCGTCCGGACCCTGCTCGACGGTGGCTGCGCGACCGTCGTCGTGGTCCTCGGAGCGGCCGCCGATGTCGCACGGCCGCTCGTACCCGACCATCCGGCCGTCCGGGTCGTCGTCGCCGGCGCTTGGGCGGAGGGACTGGGGGCGTCGCTCCGCGCCGGACTGGTCGCGGTCGCCGACGGCGACCGCGCACCCGGCGACCGCTCGTGTGACGACGACGGCGCACGAGGCGGCGCCGACGCGGTCCTCGTGACCCTCGTGGACCTCCCTGAGCTCCCCGTCGCTGCCGTCCGACGCCTGCTCGAGGTGGAGCCGCCCGGTCCCTCCGGACCGCACGGAGGCCGCCGTGCCCGCCTCCGGCAGGCGATGTTCGGCGACCGACCGGGGCATCCCGTGCTCGTCGGGCGCGCACACTGGGCACCGCTCGCGACGTCCCTGCACGGCGACCGCGGGGCCGGAGCCTACCTCCGCTCGCACGGGGTGGAGCGGGTCGAGTGCGGCGACCTCTGGGACGGTGCCGACCACGACCGGCCGGCCGGATCGACGCCCTGACCCGGTTCCTCGTATACACGCCATCGCGATCCTGACCGCTCCGCCGAGCTCCTGACGGCGGCTTGAAACTGCTCCTCAGCAGGGGTTTCCCTCGCGCCCCGGTACCGCGTCCAGCATCGCTTCACGAGCCGGTAACGCGCGTTCACACCCCGGAAACACGGTTCTGTATACCGTTTGGTCACCCACCCCCTCCACCCCGAGGAGCACTCCGCGTGACCGACTCCCTGCGCCACCCCGACGCCGACCCGACCGGCTTCCGCCTGGTCGGCGTCCTGCACCTGCCGCCGCTCCCGGGTGCCGTGAACCACACGGGCGTCCCGGTCGCCGACATCGCGGTGCGCGCCGCCGAGGACGCCCGCGCCCTGCAGGACGCCGGCTTCACCCACGTCATGGTGCAGGACGCGAGCGACATGCCCCAGGCCGTGCGTGTCGACGCCCCCACGGTCGCGGCGCTGTCCGTCGTCGGCGCCGCGGTCGTCGGGGCCGTCGACGTGCCGGTCGGTGTCGTCGTCGGCCACAACGACGGCCCGAGCGCCGTCGCCATCGCCCACGCGATCGGCGCCACGTTCGTCCGCGTCAAGGTGCTCACCGGCGTCTCCGTCGGCCCGACCGGCTGGATCGAGGGCTGCGCGTACGAGGTCGCCGCGATGCGCCAGCGCCTCGGCAGCGACGTCGAGGTCTGGGCCGACGTGCACGAGGCGACGAGCCTGGCACTCGCGGGCAGCGGGGCGTGGGCCGCGCAGGAGGCCCGGGCCTTCGGTCGCGCCGACGTCCTCGTCGTCACCCGGGACAGCGGCGTCGGGGACGCGCTCGACGACATCGACGGCCTGCGCGCGACCGCCCTGGACGCGCCCTTCGTCGTCGGTGGCCGCGTCGGGCTCGACACCATCGCGCAGACCGTCGCCCGGGCGGACGGCGCGATCCTCGGCAGCGCGATCAAGCGGTCGAGCGCCCCGGACGCGCGCGTCGACCCCGCGGTCGCCGCCGCCTTCGGCCGCGCGCTCGTGCCCGCCGCCGCCTGACGCCCGGCGACACCGGCCCCGCCCCCGCCCGCACGGCCCACCCCACACCAGCACCAGCGCCGGACCCCAGGACAGGAACCATGACCACCACCCCGCCCAGCCCGTTCATCGGCCAGGACAGCCCGCTCGACGCGCGCCAGCAGCAGATCGTCGAGCGCGTGTCGGCCGCGGAGCACGCGTCGATCGTCGCCCTGCCGACGGACCACCCGCTCGACCCGAAGCGGCGTGCGCGGGACGAGGCCACCTACCCGGAGCTCATCGCGCAGCCCGACCGCATCCGCGAGACCCTGGCCGCCAACGACGCCGCCCTCGACGAACTCGCGGACCGGATCGCCGCGATGGACGTCGACCGCGTGTTCGTGACCGGCGCGGGGGACTCCCTCGCGGTGGCGATCGCCGCCCGACAGACGCTCGAGCTCATGCTCGGGGTCCCGGTCGAGCCGGTCCAGAGCCTCGACCTCGCGTACTACCTCGCACCGCTCGTGACGACCCGCAGCGTCGTCGTCGCCCTCTCGAGCTCGGGGGAGACCACCCGGACGGTCGAGGCGGCCCTCGTCGCCCAGCACATCGGCGCCCTGACCGTCGCGATCACGAACACGGCGGGTTCCACGCTCGACACGGAGTCCGAGCGCACCCTGCTCCTCCGAGCCACCCGGGTCGGCTGGCCCACCCAGTCCTCCACCACGGCGCTCGCGCTCCTCGTCGACCTCGCCATCCGCGTCGGTGCGCTCCGCGGTCACGCGGCCGCCCCCGCACTCCGGCAGGCGCTCGACACGGTGCCCGCGCTCATGGAACGCGTCATCGCCGAGACCGAGCCCCGCCTGCGCGCCATCGCACAGCGAGAGCAGGCCGCCGACGCATTCCTGTTCTCGGCCGCCGGCCCCTCGTGGGGCGCGGCGATCATCGGCGCCGCCAAGGTCAAGGAGTGCACCCCCGACCACGCCGAGGCGATCCAGGTCGAGGAGTTCCACCACTACAACTCGCTCAAGGCGGGGGAGCCCATCTGGGTGATCGCGCCCGCCGGGCCGTCCGTGCCGCGCGCCGTGCACACCGCGAGCGAGGCGAAGCGATTCGGCGGCAGCGTCACGGTGGTCACGACCGAGGGCGTGCACGACTTCGACGACGTCGCCGACGACGTCGTGACCGTCCCGGCGGTCCCGGAGCCGATCAGCCCACTCCTCACGGTCCTCCCGGCCCAGCTCACCGGCTACCTGCTCGCGATGGAGCAGTTCGCCACGGCCGAGGCCGCGGTGGCGGCCGAGGCGGGGACGACGACCACGGCGGCGACGCATGCGTGAGGACGCGGCCGCGCCGAGCCTCCTGTGCGTCGGCAACCTGACGATCGACGACTCCGTCATCGACGGCGTGACCACCACCGCACTCGGGGGCGACGCGCTCTTCGCGGCGCTGGCCGCGCGACGCGTGCTCGACGACGTCCGCATGCTCGCACCGGTCGGGACGGACCTGCCCGCCGCGCTCCTCCAGGACGTCGCCGACGCGGGGATCCGCGTCGAGTCGGCACGGCCGCGCGACGGACGCACCGTCCGCAACCGGGTCACCTACGCCGCGGACGGCACCCGCACCTGGGACCTCCTCGACGGCGAGGACGCGTTCGACGCGATGTCGGTGTACCCGGACGACGTCACCCAAGCCGCGCTCACGGCCACGGGCGTGCTCGTCTCCGCCATGAGCCTCCGGTCACAGCTCGCCCTCGGCCCGTGGCTCCGCACCGCGACCGCGGCGACCGTCTACCTCGACCTGCAGGAGGACTACGTCGCGGGCAACGAGGACGCGCTCCTCGCGCTCCTGCCGACGTGCGACGTGTTCCTGCCGAGCGAGGTCGAGGCGGTCGCCCTCGCGGGGACCGACGACCTCGTCGCCGCCGCCGCGGTGTTCCGCGCCGCCGGAGCCGACCTCGTCGTGATCAAGACGGCCGAACGCGGCTGCGTCCTGGCCACGGCGGACCGGACGCTCGTCGTGCCGACCGACGTCGTGACCCCCGTCGACGCCACCGGCGCGGGCGACGCGTTCTGCGGCGCCTTCGCCGCCGCGCACCAGACCGGCGCGGACCCGGTGACCGCAGCCCACGCCGGCGCCGCCGCCGCCCGCGTCGCGATCAGCGCACACGGCGTCACGGCGCTCCTCGCCGAGCGCACCGCGGCCGCCGCCGCACCGAGTGGCGCGCCGACCGCCGCGACGACCGGGGCCGCCTGATGCACGTCCGACTCCTCAACCCGAACACGAGCCTGCCGATGACCGACGCCGTCCTCGCCGCCGCCCGCGCGGTCGCGCGCCCGGACACCGTCCTGACCGCGAGCCACTCCAGTGGTGCACCGGCGACCGTCGAGACCCACGTCGACGAGGTGTTCGGCGCCGCCGGTGTGCTCGCGCAGGTCGAGCAGGGCGAACGCGACGGGGTCGACGGCTACGTCGTCGCCTGCTTCGGCGACACGGGCCTCCCGGCCGCTCGTGAGCGCGCCCGCGGACCGGTCGTCGGCATGACGGAGGCAGCGCTCCAGACCGCCGCGCTCCTCGCCCACCGGTTCACCGTCATCACGATGCCCCCGCGGACCATCGCCATGACCGACCGCGTGGTCGCGTCGCTCGGCCTCGGGCACCGCTGCGTCGTCCGCGCCGTCGACGTGGCGGTCGAGGAGATCGAGACCGGCGCCGGCCCCGCCTTCGACGCGTTCGCCCGGGAGGCCCGGCACGCGCTCGTCGCGGACGGTGCGGAGGCCATCGTGCTCGGTTGCGCAGGACTCACGGACCTGGTGTCCGGCCTCGGGGACGCGCTCGGCGTGCCGGTGGTCGACGGTGTCGCCGCCGCCACGACCGCGATCGAGGGGCTGCTCGCGCAGGGGCTGACGACCTCGCGTGCGAACACCTGGGCCGTGCCGACCGGGTCCCCGACCACGAGCGAGGTGTGGGCATGAGCGCGCTGTTCACCGACGTGTTCGTCTGGGCACCGGAGACACCCGCAGGCATGGTCGGTCCGACCGATCTCCTGGTCGTCGAGGACACCGTGCGTGCGATCGGCCCGGCGGCTCGGCAGCAGGCTCCGGCGGACGCGCGGGTGGTCGCCGGTGGGGGGCACCACGTCCTCGTCCCGGGACTGGTCAACGCGCACTTCCACTCGCCCGCGAACCACCTCAAGGGCGCGTTCCCCAGCCGCCCGCTCGAGACCTTCATGCTCTACGAGTCGCCCGCGGACCCCGACCTCGCCCCGACCCCGCGCGAGGCGTACCTCCGGACGATGCTCGGCGCGCTCGAGATGCTCCGGACCGGGACGACGAGCGTGCAGGACGACGCGTTCCTCATGCCGGCACCCGATCCCGACGTCATCGACGCCGTCATGCAGGCGTACGAGGACAGCGGCATCCGCGCGAGCGTCGCCCTGGACCAGCCGGAGCTCGCCGACGCCGACAAGCTCCCGTTCCTCGACGACGCCGACGCGCTGGCCGCGGCACTCCACGCGCCGGCACCGGCCGCGGCACCGGAACTCCTGGCCGCGTACGACCACCTGTTCCGGCGGTGGCACGGCGCTGCCGACGGCCGGCTCACCGCAGCGGTGTCGATCTCGGCGCCCCAGCGGGTGAGCCCGGAGTACTTCGGTGCGCTCGACGACCTCAGCCGTACGCACGACGTCCCGCTCTTCGCCCACATGCTCGAGACACGCACGCAGCGTGCCCTCTCCGCAACGGGCAGCGGGCAGGAACGGTTCGCCGGGCGGAGCCTCGTCCGGTACACCGCGGACCTCGGGCTGCTCAGCGACCGCGTCAACGTCATCCACGCGGTGTGGGTCGACGAGCACGACCTCGACCTCATCGCCGCAGCGGACGCCGTCGTGGCGCACAACCCGGTGAGCAACCTGCGGCTCGGCAGCGGCGTCATGCCGTTCCGCGCCATGCGCGACCGCGGCATCCGGATCGCGCTCGGCGTCGACGAGGCGATCTGCGACGACACCGTCAACACCTGGGGCGTCGTCAAGCAGGCCGGCCTCATCCACAACGTCGCCGGGCTCGACGCGGACCGCTGGCCACTCCCGGCCGAGGTCCTCGACGCGCTCTGGGAGGGCGGCGCCGCCGCGATGCGCCGCGACGGGCGGAACGCCGAGCGCGGCCGGATCGGCCGCGTCGCCGAGGGCGCGCAGGCGGACCTCGCGCTGCTCGACCTGCACGCGCCGGCGTTCACGCCGTTCAACGACCTCCGCGGCCAGCTCGTCTACTGCGAGTCCGGCGGCAGCGTCCGGATGACGGTCGTCGCCGGTCGGATCGTCGCCGAGGGCGGCCGCGTGGTCTCGGTCGACGAGGCCGAACTCCTCGCGGAGGCCCGGGAGCTGCACGCAGCCCGGCGTCCCGCGCTCGAACGCACGTGGGCCGCGGCCGACGCCCTGTACCCGGCGTACGACGCCGTGGTGCGGCGGGCCGCCCGCACCGACGTGGGCATGACCAGGTGGATCGCCACGGACAGGACGACAGCATGACGCACGACGACACCCGCACCGACACCGCCCCGGGACACAGCTTCTGGGACTACCGGCCGATCACCGACGCGCCCGGCCGGGACTGGCCCGACGGCCGACGCCTCGCCGTCTACGTCGCCGTCGGACTCGAGGAGTACCGCTTCGGCGTCGGAGCGACCGAGGACATCGTGCCGGACGTCACCGCGCCGGACCTCGTCAACACCTCGTGGCGGGACTACGGCAACCGCGTCGGGGCGTTCCGCCTGCTCGAGCGTCTCGACCGTGCGGGCATCCCACCGACCGTGCTCCTCAACACCGCCGTGTACGACGCCGCGCCGGACCTCATCCGCGCCGCCCGGGCCCTGGGCGCGGAGTTCGTCGGGCACGGCATCTCGAACTCCGACTCGCTCGGGGCCATGTCGAGCGCCGAGGAGGCCGCGTACGTCGCCGCCGTGGCCGACCGGATCGCCGCCGAGGAGGGCGAGGCGCCGGGCGGCTGGTCGAGCCCCTGGCTGACCCACACGCCCTCGACGCTCGACAACCTCGTCGCGAGCGGGTACCGCTACCTCCTCGACCTGCGTCTCGACGACCGCCCCGTGCCGATCACGACCGCTGCCGGCCAGATCGTGGCGCTGCCGTACGCGCTCGAGGTGAACGACAGCACGACGATCGTCGGCCGCGGCGCGTCGGCGTCCGAGTTCGCCGACATGGTGGTCGACGAGTTCGACGAGCTCCTGGAACGCTCCGAGGAGCAGCCGCTCGTCATGAGCGTCGTCGTGCACTCGTTCATCTCCGGCGCCCCATTCCGCCTCCGTGCCCTCGACCGGGCCCTGCAGCACATGACCGCACACCGGGACCGCGTCTGGTTCACCCAGCCGCGGGCGATCGCGGCGCACCTCGCGACGACGGAGGTGACGGCGTGAGCGACCCCATGGACACCCCGAACGCTGGAGGCACGGCCGCGGGCGCGGCGGCCAGGACGGGCGGCGTGACGGCGTCGATCCGGGACCTGCACGTGTCGCTCGAACGTGACGGTGCCCGCAGCGCGGTGCTGCGCGGCGTCGACCTCGACATCGCCCGCGGCGAGATCGTCGGGCTCGTGGGGGAGTCCGGCTCCGGCAAGAGCATGCTCGCCATGAGCCTGCTCGGGCTCCTGCCGGACGCCGCCCGTCCGCACATCAGCGGCGAGGTCCGGGTGCAGGGCACCGACATGGCCCACGGCACCGACGCCGAACGCGCTCGTGCCCGGCGCACCGCGCTCGGCGCCGTGTTCCAGGACCCGATGACGTCGCTCAACCCGACGATGCGCGTCGGCCGTCAGATCGTCGAGGCCGGGCAGGACCGCGCCGGCTCGATCGCCCTCCTCGACGCGATGGGCGTGCCCGACCCCGCGATGCGGTTCAGCGTCTACCCGCACGAGCTCTCCGGTGGCCTCCGCCAGCGCGTCATGGCGGCGATCGCGATGGCCGGGAGGCCCGCCCTGGTCGTCGCGGACGAGCCCACCACCGCGCTCGACGTCACCGTGCAGGCGCAGCTGCTCGACCTGCTCCGCGAACTCCGCGACGAGCAGGGCTGCAGCGTCCTCCTCATCACCCACGACCTCGGCGTCGCGGCCCAGATCGCCGACCGGATCGCCGTGATGTACGCGGGACGCCTCGCCGAGGTCGGTCCGACCGACGCCGTGCTCACCGCCCCCGCGCACCCGTACACGGCCGGCCTCATGCGCTCCCGCCTGTCGCTCGGCCTCGACCGCGACGTCCGGCTCCCGACCCTGCCGCCGGACACGCTGACGCCCGAGCAACGCCTCGTCGGCTGCCCGTACCGCGCACGGTGCCCCCTCGCGTTCGACCGGTGCGTCGCCGAGACCCCCGGGCTCGACGCCGCGGTGTCCGCGCCGGGCCACGCAGCCGCGTGCTGGGCCCCGGCCGAGGTCGTGCGCACCGACGCGGCCACGCCGCGGACCGCCGCGGTCGCACCCGGCCCGGGCCGCGCCTCCCGGCCGGTCGCCACCCGCGCCACACCGGCCGGTGCCGCGCGCGTCGGTGACGGCACGGCCCCCGCCCCGGCGGTCGTCGTCGACGACGTCGTCTGCACGTACGTCACCGGCCACGGTCGACGGCGACGCACGGTGGAGGCCGTGCGCGGCATGCGCTTCGACGTGGCCGCCGGTGCGTCTCTCGCGATCGTCGGCGAGAGCGGTTCGGGCAAGTCGACGATCCTCCGCGCGATCGCCGGCCTCGTGCCCGTCCGGTCCGGACACATCCGGGTCGCCGACGGCGGCGCGCAGATGGTGTTCCAGGACGCCGGGTCGTCACTCACCCCGTGGATGACGGTCGGCGAGACCCTCGCCGAGCGGCTCCGCCCGCAGCGGCTCGGCCGCACCGAGACCGACCGACGCGTGTCCGAGGCCCTCGACGCCATCGGTCTCCCCGCATCGGTCGCACGGCTCCGCCCCTCCGACCTGTCCGGTGGGCAACGGCAGCGCGTCGCGCTCGCCCGAGCGACCGTCGTGCGGCCCGCCGTGCTCCTGTGCGACGAACCGACGAGCGCGCTCGACGCCTCGCTCGCCGCGACCACCCTCAACCTCATCCGGGACATGCGGGAGGAACTCGCCATGACCGTCCTGTTCGTCACGCACGACCTCGCGGTCGCCCGGCTCATGGGCGACCGGATCGCCGTCGTCGAGCGCGGCCGCATCGTCGAACTCGGCGCCGCCGACGCCGTCATCGGCGACCCACGTGAGCCGTACACGCGCACGCTCGTCGCGTCGGTCCCCGAGATCGCGGTGGCCCGGTGAGCGCCGTCGTCGCGACCCGCCGGTTCTCACCCGCGGCGTTCACGAGCGGCGTGCACGCCGGACGCACCACGGCATGGGTGCTCGTCGGGCTGCTCGGCGCACTCACCGTCGTCGCGATCGTCGCCCGCCTCATCGCGCCCGACGACCCGATCCAGCCGGTCGGGGGCGTGCAACTCCCGCTCGGGTCGCCGGGACACCTGCTCGGTACCGACTCGATCGGGCGCGACATCCTCTCGCGCACGCTGTACGGCCTCCAGACGTCCTGGTTCTCGGCACTCGCCGTCGTCGCGGTCGGCCTCGTCGTCGGCGGCGTGGTCGGCGTGGCGGCGGGCGTCGCCGGCGGGTGGGTCGACAGCGTGCTCATGCGGGTCACCGACCTGTTCCTCGCGCTGCCGTCCACGCTCGTGGCCATCGCGATCGTCGCGGCGCTCGGACCCGGCATCACGAACACGCTCATCGGCATCTCGGTCGTGTGGTGGCCCTACTACGCACGCATCATCCGGTCCGAGATCCGCGCCACCGTCGCCCGACCCCACGTCGAGGCGGCCCGGGTGGCCGGGGTCGGCCGGGCACGGCTCGTGTTCCGGCACGTGCTCCCCGCCGCCGTGCCGACCGCCATCGTCACCGCGAGCCTCGACATCGGCAACGTCGTGCTCCTGCTCGCCGGGCTGTCGTTCCTCGGTCTCGGCGCGCCGTCACCCGCACCCGAGCTCGGCGCCGACACCGCCGCGAACACGCAGCTGCTCCTCAGCGCGTGGTGGGTGCCCGTCGTCCCCGGCGTCGCCGTGCTCGTGCTCAGCCTCGTCGCGAACCTCGCCGGCGACGGCATCCGCACGCTCGTCGGGTCCAGGAGGTGACGAGCGTGATCCGCTTCCTGCTCCGTCGTCTCGGGTCCCTCGTGGCCGTGCTGCTCGTGCTCAGCGCCGTCGTGTTCCTGCTCCAGCAGATCTCGCCCGGCGACCCGGCCCGCGCGGCACTCGGCGCGAACGCGTCACGGCAGGCCGTCGACGCGGAACGCCACCGCCTCGGCCTCGACGACCCGCTGCCGGTGCAGTTCCTGCGGTTCATCGCCGGGGCCCTGCACGGTGACTTCGGGACGTCGTACCGGACGCACCGGGCCGTCGCCACCGACCTCGCATCGGCGTTCCCCGCGACTGTCGAGCTCGTGCTCGCCGCGTTCGTGATCGCGCTCGTGCTGGCCGGGCTGTTCGCGGCCTCCGCGGCCCTCCGCTGGCCGTTCGCGGGCGTCTACCGGGGAGCGCTGCTCCTCGCGGCGACCGCACCGCCGTTCCTGCTCGCACTCGGCGGAATCATCCTGTTCTACGCGCAGCTCGACTGGCTCCCCGCCTCCGGGCAGGGCACCGGCGGGGTCGGGTCCGCGGTGTCGCACCTCGTCCTGCCCGCGACCGTGCTCGCGATCGCACCGGCACTCGCGATCGGGCGCATCCTGCGGGCCGGTCTCGAGACGACGCTCGTGGCCGACCACGTCCGGACCGCTCGGTCGAAGGGCCTCGGCGAGGGGGCGGTGCTCGCCCGGCACGTCGTGCGGAACGCGATCGGTCCCGCCCTGGCGATGGCGGGCCTCCAGCTCGGGTTCATGTTCGCCGGCGACGTCGTCGTCGAGCAGGTGTTCAGCTGGCCCGGCATGGGCAACTACCTCGCCAACAGCATCCCGACCTCCGACTACCCGGCCATCGCCGCGGTGACGCTCGTGCTCGGCGCGGTCTACGTCGTCGTGAACACGGTCGCCGACGTCCTCCAGACCGCCGCGGACCCGCGTCTCGCCTGACTGCGGGAGCGACCTCGGCCAGCTCCACCCCATCCCACCCAGAACGCACCACCCCATCCAATGAAGGAGACACCGTGAGGCTCAGCTCACTCCGTCGGCGGACCCGCATCGCGCTGGTCGCGGCCGCGGCCGTCCCGCTCCTCGCCCTCGCGGCCTGTTCCGGAGGTGGCGGCTCGAGCCCGAACGCCGCACCGGAGAACGGCACGCTCACCGTCGGTCTGCTCGGCGACATCGGCCAGCCGCCGGACCCCGACATCTACTACGCGAACAACGGCCTCGCGATCGTGCTCAACACGTACGAGGGGCTCGTGCAGTACGCGAACGACACCGACTCGGTGAAGATCGCGCCCCGCCTGGCGACGTCGTGGACCGTGAGCGGCGACAACACCGTCTACACGTTCCACCTCCGCAAGGGCGTCACCTTCCACGACGGCACCCCCTTCACCTCGGCGGCGGTCAAGGTCGCCTTCGACCGACGCATCGCCGTCAAGGGCGGCGCCGCGTACATGGTGCAGGGCGTCGAGAGCGTCGCGACGCCGGACGCCTCGACCGCCGTGGTGACCCTCGACGCCCCGAACTCGGCGTTCCTGGACTACCTCGCCTCGCCGTTCGGCCCGAAGATGGAGTCGCCCACCGCGCTGCAGAAGCATGCCGGATCGGATGACGCGCAGACCTACCTGCAGACCCACGACGTCGGGACCGGTCCGTACGAGATCAGCTCGGCCGACCCCGGCACCTCGTGGACCCTGTCCCGCTACGCCGGGTACTGGGGCACGAAGTCGCCGTTCACCACGGTGAAGCTGCCGATCTACTCGGACGCCTCGGCGCTGCAGCTCGCGTTCGACCGCGGGGACGTGTCCGCGATCGTCGCCGCACTGCCCTCGTCGAGCCTGTCCAAGTACGAGGACAGCAAGCAGTACGCCAGCTACATGCTCCCCACGCTGCAGTCCGCCCTGGTCACCGTGAACCCGACCAAGTCGTTCTTCAGCAGCAAACAGGCCCGACTCGCGTTCCTCGAGAGCATCGACCAGAAGTCGATCGTCAAGCAGGTGCTCGGCAGCCGCTCCGAGCCGGCGACGACCCTCTACGCCAAGGGCATGATCCCGGGCGGCAAGGACGAGCAGACGATCACGTACGAGCCCTCGGCGATGAAGTCGTACGCGAAGACGCTGCCGTCCGGCACCACGATGACCATCGGCTACGCGAGCGGCAACACGAACGCCCAGCAGATGGCGAACATCCAGGCGGCGAAGCTCCAGGCCGACGGCATCACGGCCACGGCGAAGTCGTACCCGACGTCCCAGGTGTTCGGGTGGATCAACGACCCGACCACGGGCCCGGACGCGTTCTTCGACGGCAACAACGGGCCGGACGGCGGCTCCCCGTACATGTGGGGCCACGTCTTCTGGGACAAGTCGGGCGGCATCGACTACTTCGGCTGCGACGTCCCGGCGGTCGACCAGAAGCTCGACCACGCCGTGCAGACCGGCGACGACAGCGCGTACGTCGCCGCGGCCGAGCAGTACGCCCAGACCGGCTGCTACTACAACCTCTCCTACAACAAGGACTGGGTCGTCGCGCAGAAGTGGCTGACCGGCGTCGCGAAGTCGCACAACATCGGCGCGAACGAGCTGGACTTCAGCAAGCTCGGCATCGCCGGGTGAGGTCCGCGGGCGCCGGTGCACGCCGGCGCCCGCGTCCCTTCCCCCCGTCCACCGCTTCCAGGAAGATCGACCTGATGACCCCTCCCGAGATCGCCGCCCTGGCCACCGTCCCCGCCGCGCCGTCGCTCCCACTGCGGATCCACGCGCGCCTCCGCGAGGCGATCATCCGCGGCGAGTACCCGCAGGGGCAGAAGCTGCCGGAGGTCCGGATCGCCGACGAGCTCGCGGTCTCCCGCGTCCCGCTGCGCGAGGCCGTCCCGATGCTCGAGTCCGAGGGGTTCGTCGTCACGACGCCCCGACGCGGAGCGGTCGTCGCGACGTGGACCTCCCGCCTCGTCCACGACCTCTTCGACCTCCGTGAGGTCCTCGAGGTCGGGGCGGCCCGCCACGCCGCCCGCGCCGTCGCGGGTGGTGCCTCCGTCGACGCACTGCACGAGGCGCTCGAGCACTCGCAGGCCGTGGTCGACGACGGGGACCCGTACGCGATCGCCGCGGCGAGCACGCGGTTCCACGAGGTGATCGTGGAGATGACCGGCAACACGCTCATGCAGGCCTCGATGCGGTCGGTCTCCGGTCGCGTGCAGTGGCTGTTCTACCTGACGAGCGAACTCGACGTGCACGACGCGTTCCACGACCACGTCGAACTCGCCGCCGCGATCGAACGCGGCGACGAGCGGATGGCGGAGGCGCTGGCGTACTCCCACATCGAGCGCGACCGGATGCCGTCGATCGCCGCGCTCCACCCACGCGACTGACCGCGGCGGGTCGTGCCGCGCGCGGGTCAGCGCGCCGGCGTCACGACGCCGGGGCGCCCTCCGCCTCCGGCGCCGCCTTCCGCCGCCCCACGCGGGGCAGGAACACGCCGTCGCGCAGGGACCGCTCGATGTCCTCGAGCGACCGGTTCTTCGTCTCGGGCAGGCGGAAGAAGATGAACACCCAGGCGACCACGTTGAGCCCCGCGTAGACCCACATCGCGCCGCCGAGCCCGAGCCACAGCACGAGCGTCAGGGCCGTGACGGTCACGAGCAGGTCGGAACCCCACAGCGTCATCGCCTGCAGACTCGTCGCGGCCGGTCGGACGGTGAGCGGGTAGAGCTCCGATTCGAGCAACCAGCCGATGACCTGCAGACCCCCGGACTGGAAGAACATGAACAGGAGCAGGAACAGGAGACTGAGCACCGGGTTGAGGTGGTCGCCCCCGAACAGGAACAGCGCCCCGAACGCCGCCAGGCTCGCCGCCGAGAACGGGAGCGTGAGCAGGGGGAGCCGCCGACGGCCGATCCGGTCCACGAGCCGACTGCCGATGAAGGTCATGAGCAGGTACACCGCACCCACCCCGACGTTCGCCCAGAGTGCGAACGCATGTGGGAACCCGGCCTGCGTCAGGATCGTCGGCGTGTAGTAGATCATCATCTCGAGCCCGGTGATCTGCGTCAGGATCGCGACGCCGACCCCCGCGACGAGCGCGGGCCGCACCCACCGCTCCCGGAGCTGCGACCACGCTGCGCCCCCGCCGGTGCCTCCGTTCTGCTCACGGTCGGCGACGGACCGGATGTCGTCGAGCTCGTCACCCGCGTCGGCGGGGGACCGCCGCACCCACCGGAGGACCGTCCCTGCGTCGTCGTCCCGGCCCGCGTGCACGAGCCATCGGGGGCTCTCGGGGAGCACGAACATGCCGAGCAACAGCACGATGGCGGGCACACCGGACAGCATGATGAGCCAACGCCAGGAGAGCACGTCGTCGAGCGCGACGTTGACGAACGCGGCCGACAGGATGCCGATGCCGATGGCACAGCTGAACAGGGTGACCATCCGCCCGCGCCGCTCCCGGGGCGACAGCTCGGCGACGTACGTCGGGATGACCTGCGTCGACCCCCCGACGGCGAGGCCGAGGAACAGGCGGCTGAGCACGAGGGTCGTGGGGCCGGGGGAGAGCCCGGCGAACACGACGCCGAGCACGAACACGGCCGCCACGATCATGATCGTCCGACGCCGACCGATGCGACGTGAGAGCCAGGAGCTGCAGAACGCGCCGAGGACGGCACCGGCGAGGATCGCCGCCGTGATGAGCTGTTTCACCCCGTTGCCGATCCCGAAGTCCTTGCCGATCGAGATCAACGTCCCGGAGATCACACCGGTGTCGTAGCCGTAGAGCAGACCGCCGAGCGCCGCGATGAGTGCGATGCGCCGGACGTGCCCCCGCGTGGCGGACGCCACCTCGTCGTCGGACCGGCCCTCGCGATCGATCTCGTCGGGGATGCCCCTGCCCTTGGTCGCTGTCGTCACCGCGCACACGGTACGGCGGTCCCGCCGAGCGCGGTCACGGCCGGGAGGCCCGGGTGTCGCGTCGCGCGCCGCCGCCCGGCGTCAGGCCGAGTGGGCGGGCCGTCGCGTGTGGTCGCCGCGGCCGGATCGTGTTCGGGTCTGCTCGGCGCAGTGGAGTGCGGGGTTCCGCGGAACACCGGCGAACCGGTCGGAGTCGGTGAGGAAGGAACGGACGGCGGTCATGCGACCAGCCCTTCACGAGGCTGTGGACACCTCATCGCTGCCGGACCGCCTCGCTGTGCCAGCGTTCCGCGGATCGCGGAGGCCGTCGTGGCGACGAGACTGCTGAACAGCCCGGTTCCACGACTCTACGATCTGCGATCGGGAGGCCCAACTCCCTCCACCGGACCATCCGGATCGCGCGGTCCACGCCCTTGCATGCATCTCCACGACCACGGCGCGCCGCTTAGGCTGGACCGCATGGCCACCGTCATCCTCGTCCGCCACGGCCGCACCACCGCCAACGCCTCCGGCGTCCTGGCGGGGCGGGCGGCGGGCGTGGCGCTCGACGACGTCGGACGGTCGCAGGCGCGACGCACGGCCGAGCGACTCGCCGTCGTGCCGCTCGTCGGCGTCGTCACCAGCCCCCTCGAGCGCTGCCGTCAGACGGCGCGGGCCGTGACGGACCTCCAGACCGGATCACCGACCACCCTGGCGGACCGTGGCATCACGGAGTGCGACTACGGGGACTGGCAGGGGCGCGCCCTCGGCGAGCTCGCGAAGGAGGCCCTGTGGTCGGTCGTGCAGTCGCAACCGTCGGCCGCGGTGTTCCCGGGCGGCGAGTCCATGGCGGCGATGCAGGCACGCGCCGTCGCGGCGATCCGGCGCCACGACGCCCGGTTCGAGGCCGAGCACGGTCCGGGCGCGGTCTGGGCGGCGGTGAGTCACGGCGACGTCATCAAGTCCGTGATCGCGGACGCCCTCGGCATGCACCTCGACCTCTTCCAGCGGATCTCGGTCGGGCCGGCGTCGGTGTCGATCATCCGGTACGGCACCGCCCGTCCGGACGTCGTCGCCACGAACACGGACTCGGGTGACCTGTCCTGGTTGCGCGCGCCGGCACCCGCCGCGGACGCCCCGGTGGGCGGCGGTGCCGGGCATCCGGAACCGACGGCCGACGGCCCCGCCCCTCGCTGACCGGGGTCCGACCGGACGCTCGTAGGATGGACGCATGCCCACCATCGTGCACGGGTTCGACTGGCCCGATCGCGTCGTCGTCGGCACCGTCGGCCGACCGGGATCGCGCTCGTTCTACCTGCAGGTCCGGTCCGGCTCGCGGGTCGTCAGCGTCGCCCTCGAGAAGGAACAGTCCGCTGCCCTCGCCGAGAAGATCGGCGAGATCCTCGACCAGCTGATGACGACGGCGGGCAACCCCGTCAGCGTCCCTTCGGGGACACCCGTCGAGCTCGTCGACAACGAGCCACTCGACCAGCCCGTGGAGCCGGAGTTCCGAGCCGGTGCGATGACGCTGGGGTGGGACCCGACGACCTCGCAGGTCGTGATCGAGGCGTTCCCGATCGACACCGCGGACGACGACGACGTCCCCGACGAACCCGCCGAGATGCTCGTGGTGCGCATCCCGGTCGGGACGGCGCGCGCCTTCGCCGAGCGCACGCTCGAGGTCGTCGGCGCCGGTCGAGCGATGTGCCCGTTCTGCGGCACCCCCATGGACCCGGACGGGCACGTCTGCCCGGTGCTCGGCGAGCGCTGATGCCCGAGGGGCCCGACCTCCTCACCGCGGACGTCGAGATCAGCGGGCGCATCACGACCGCCTCGAACGCCACCTTCCTGGGGACCATCGGCGACACCACGGTCGTGTACAAGCCGGTGTCGGGGGAGCGCCCGCTGTGGGACTTCCCGGACGGCGACCTCGCGCACCGCGAGGTCGCGGCCTACCTGGTGTCCGAGGCGTTCGGATGGGACGTCGTCCCGCGCACGTGGCTCCGCGACGGCCCGCTCGGCGCCGGGATGGTGCAGCTCTGGCAGGACGTCGACCCGGACCAGGACCCGGTCGACCTCGTCCCCTCGGACCAGGTCCCGGACGACGGCTGGCGCGAGGTCCTCGACGGGGACGACGAGACCGGCCGACCCGTGACCCTCGTCCACGAGGACTCCGTCGCACTCCGGCGCATGGCCGTGTTCGACGTCGTCGTCAACAACGCGGACCGGAAGGGCGCGCACGTCCTCGCGATGCCCGACGGTCATCGCCACGGGGTGGACCACGGGTTGACCTTCCACCAGGAGCACAAGCTCCGGACCGTGCTCTGGGGCTGGGTGGGCGAGGAACTGACGGACGACGAGCTGGCCGGTCTCGACCGCGTCCGCGCCGGGCTCGAGGGCGACCTCGCCGAGACGCTCATCGCGTACCTGAGCGCCGAGGAGATCGGGGCGTTCGCCGGCCGGTGCGCCCGCTTGGCGGCGCGTGGTCGCTTCCCGGCGCCGCACGGGCCGATGCCCGCGCTGCCCTGGCCGCTGTTCTAGCGGTCCCAGCCGCCGCGCCCCTGGTCTCCGCGCCCCCAGCCGCCGCCGAAGGCGTCGTCGAACCCGGCGGCGCCGAAGCCGCCGCGTCTCGAACCGAGGTAGGACCCGACCACCGCGGCCCCGAGGTCGTCGGCCTCCGGTGCGACGACGGTCCCGCCCGCGCGCTTCGCCATGGCGTCGATGAACCGGGCGAGCCCGGGGTCGTCACCGAGACGGAAGAAGCTCGTGTGCGCTCCCAGGCGCGTCGACGTGTCGAGTTCGCGGATCGCGTGGGCGATCGTCAGCGGATCCGGCGGGTAGGCGAAGTACACCTCACCGCCCGGCTCGAGGTGCGAGGTCGGCTCGCCGTCCGTCACGACGAGCAGCACCGGTTGCGCGTTCGGGTGCTTCCGGAAGTGCCGGTTCGCCAGGAGCAGCGCGTGGTGCAGGTTCGTGCCCTTGTCCCACTGCGCGTCGAGCCCCACGAGCTGCTCGATCTCCATGACCTCGGCGGTCCTCCCGAACCCGATGAGCTGCAGGTCGTCGCCGCGGAACCGACTCGTGATGAGCGTGTGCAGGGCCAGCGCGGTGCGCTTCATCGGCACCCAGCGGTCCTCCATCGCCATCGAGAACGACGTGTCGACGAGGAGCGCCACGCACGCCTGTGTCCGCGCTTCGGTCTCCTGCACCTCGACGTCGTCGATCGTCAACCGGACGCCGGAACCGATCGCGCGCCCCTCGCCAGCGGTGCGCGTCAGGGCGTTCGTCATCGTGCGCGTGACGTCCCACGGCTCGGTGTCCCCGAACGCCCAGGCCCTCGTCGCGCCGGAGCGCTCGCCCGCGGCTCCAGCGCTCCGCAGGTCGCGGCCTCCCGTGCGGCCGCTCATCTTCTCGGCGACGTCGCGGAGCAGCGCCTTGCCGAGCTGTCGCATGGCCTTGGGTGTCAAGCGGAGCTGCCCGTCGAGTCCGCGCTTGAGTGCCCCGGTGTCGCGGAGGGCCTTCTCGAGCTGCTGCAGCGTCCGCGCGTCGACCGCGGACTCCTCACCGAGCTGCCGCCGGAGCGCGTCGAGGTCGAGGTCGTCGAGCTGTGACCCGTTGTGCGACTGCGCGAGCTGGTCGGCGAGCTGGTCGAGGTCCGCCAGGTCCTGGAACACTCCGGTCCCGTCGCCGAGCCCGAGACCCTCGTCGCCGTCCATGCGCTCGCCCCCGCCCCAGTCCTCGCCCGGACGGAGCGCGCGGAGGTTCCCGTCGAGTTGCGCGAGGGACTGCATCAGGTCGGGGGAGCCGAAGGCCTGGGCCGCCAGCGCGTCGAGCTCGTCCCGCTGCTCCCGGGTCATCGAGTTCCGCATGCGCTGGGCGGCCGCGGCTCGGGCGGCGAGGGCGTCGAGCAGTTCGTCGATGTCCACCGGCGCCTCGGGGAAGAACGCCCCGTGCTTCGCCATGAAGTCCTCGAACTGCTCCGGCGTGTCGGCCCCCCGCGCGTGCGCGTCGAGCAGTTCGTTCAGGTCGGTGAGCATGTCGTTGATCGCGGCCCGGTCGGCGTCGGTGGCGTTCTCGAGCGCCTGCTTCATCCCGGCGAACCGCTGGTCGAGCATCTCGCGCCCGAGCAGGTCCTTGATCCGCCCGTAGGCCGCGGCCGCCTGCGGACTCTGCCACCGGTAGTCGCTGAGCTCGCTCACCGCCGCGGCGGGGGAGGACGGGAGGCTGTCCAGCTGCATCTGGGCGAGGGCGCGGACGCCGTCGTCCATCTCCACGTCACGCGCCAGCTGGCCGCGCTCCTGCGTGACGGCCTGGTCCAGCAGCTCGCGGATCTCCTCGAGCGTGCCGTCGAGGTTGTGCTTGCGCGTCAGTTCGCGGCGACGCTCGGCGACACGGCGGGCGAGGTCGTCGAGCCCGGCCTGGTCACGACCACCACGGCGGAGGAACTCCCGCATCGCGCGCTCGGGTGAGTACCCGGCCATGACGTCCTGACCGATGGCGTCCATGGCCTCGCTGGTGTCGACGGGCGGCGCGAGCGGGTCCGGGCCGCCGGCGTACTTCCGGTACCGGGCGTCGCGGGCGAGCCGCCGGTTGGTCCCCGTCATGCGACCTCACATCCCATACGCTGCTTCGCCCCCGCCGGTCTCCTTGCTCACGCGACGGGCCAGGTACAGCCCCTCGAGCGCGAGTTCGATCGCCCCGGCGCGCTCGCCGTCGGTGTGCGCACCGAGCCGGTCGGCGACCTGGTCGTACAGGTCGGACTCGCCGAGTGACGGCAGGCCGGACAGGAAGTCCCGCGCGGTCACCTGCTCGCCCGTGGTGACCATCCCGCCGCGTTCGAGCGCGTCGACGAGCACGCCGAAATCGATGCCTCGGAAGTGCGCGCGCACCGTCTCGGCGGTCGCCGTGCGGAGCAGGTGCTCGAGGACGTCGTCCGCGCGGTCCTCTTCGCCCGACTCGAACTCGATCTTGCCGCCGAGCACGTCGACCGCGGTCTCGAGGTCGATCGGGCGCGCCACGGCCTCGTCCTCGCCCTGCCGTGTCGCGCGGTGGACCGCCGCGGCGGCGATGGTCTCGGCACCGGCGATCGCGAACCGCGCGCTGACGCCGCTGCGCTGGTCGACCGCGCTCGACTCGCGGAGCGCGCGGGTGAACCGGGCCAGGATCTCGACGAGCACGTCCGGCACGTCGGCGGTGAACTCGGCCTCCTGCCGGATGACCGCGATCTCGTCGTCGAGCTCGGTGGGGTAGTGGGTGCGGATCTCGGCACCGAAGCGGTCCTTGAGCGGGGTGATGATGCGCCCGCGGTTCGTGTAGTCCTCCGGGTTGGCGCTCGCGACGACGAGCACGTCGAGCGGCAGGCGGAGCACGTACCCGCGGATCTGGATGTCGCGTTCCTCCATGACGTTGAGCATCGCGACCTGGATCCGCTCGGCGAGGTCCGGGAGTTCGTTGATCGCCACGATCCCGCGGTGGCTGCGGGGGATGAGCCCGAAGTGGATCGTCTCGGGGTCACCGAGGCTGCGGCCCTCCGCGACCTTCATCGGATCGACGTCGCCGATCAGGTCCGCGACGCTCGTGTCGGGCGTCGCGAGCTTCTCGACGTACCGGTCCTCCCGGCGCCGCCACTCGATCGGCAGGGCGTCGCCCAGCTCCGCCGCCCGGCGCACGCTCTCGGTCGTGATCGGCTCGTACGGGTGCTCCCCGAGCTCGGAGCCGGCGATGACGGGCGTCCACTCGTCGAGCAGGCCGGCGAGCGTCCGGAGGATGCGCGTCTTGCCCTGGCCACGTTCCCCGAGCAGCACGACGTCGTGACCGGCGATGAGCGCACGCTCGAGCTGCGGGATCACCGTCGACTCGAACCCGTGCATGCCCGGCCAGGGATCCCGACCGGCGCGCAGGGCGGCCAGGAGGTTGTCACGGATCTCGGCGCGGACGCTCCGGGCCTGGTGGCCCGAGGCGCGGAGATCGCCGACGGTGGTCATCGTTGGACGCATCACCCCGTCAACGGTACGCCCGCCCCCCCGCGGGCGGGCGGTCAGTCGTCGAAGTCGGTGCTGCGGCTGACGGCTTCCCAGGTGTCCGCGTCCGCGCGCAGCGCGTCGAGGGCGGATCGGAAGCCGTCCGACGCGTCGTTGCCGAGCAGGAGCATGAACGGCGGCTCGTCCGACTCGACGGCGGTGATGAGCGCCTCCGCCGCCTTGGCCGGGTCGCCCTTCTGCGTGCCGTGGACGGTGTCGTGTTCCTTCCGGCGTCTGCCGGCGGTCTCGGCGTAGTCCGCGATCGGCTCGGCCGACTGGGTCAGCGAGCGTCCGGCGAAGTCCGTCCGGAACCCACCGGGCTCGACCACCATCGCGGTGATGCCGAGCGGCGCGACCTCAGCGCGGAGCGACAGGGTCAGGGCCTCCATCGCCGCCTTGACCGCGGCGTAGTAGCCGGATCCGGCGGGCGAGATGCGGGCGCCGATCGACGAGATGTTCACGATGGTGCCGGATCGGCGGCCGCGCATGCCGGGCAGCACGGCCTTGATCGTGCGGACGGTCCCGAACACGTGGGTGTCGAAGAGGGTCTGGACGGGTCCTTCCTCGCCCTCCTCGACCGCCGCCCGGTACCCGTACCCGGCGTTGTTGACGAGGACGTCGACGGCGCCGAACCGGTCCTCCGCGGCCCGCACGGCGGCGGTGACCTGCGCGTCGTCCGTGACGTCGAGCGCGAGCGCGAGCGCGGAGTCGGGGTGGTCGCGGGCGATGTCCTCGACCTTCGTCACGTCGCGCGCGGTGACGACGGCGTTGTGACCGTGGGCGAGCACGGCCCCGGCGAACGAGCGCCCGAGTCCGGTCGAGCAGCCGGTGATGAGCCAGGTGGCCATGGTGGGTCCTTCCGTGGTGGTGGAGATGGTGGTCGTGGTGGTGGACCCGGCGCCGCCGCGGGGTCAGACCCAGTGCGGCTGCGCGAGGACTCCGTGCGGGTCGACCGACGCGGCGACGCGGCGGAGGCGGGCGGTGTTGTCCCCGCTCACACGACCCGCGGCGCGTAGGCCTCGGCGAGGCGGTCCATGAGCGCGTCCTTCTCGGGGTCGACCTGCTGGCGCTCGGGGTGCGCGTCATACCAGGCGACGATCTCGCGCGCGCCCTGCCGGAACGTCGTGCGCGCCGCGAACCCGGGCACGAGCGTCCGGATCTTGGCGTTGTCGAACACCATCGTGTTCGCCTTGTCGCCGATCACCCCCGCACCCCACGCCGCGTCGTTCGCGAGGATCGCCTCGGTCGGCACGTGCACGAGTTGCGGCTCCGGCGCGTCCGCAGCGGCCGCCACCTCGGTGAACAGCTGGTTCCACGTCGGGGTCTCGTCGCCAGTGATGTGGAACGCCTCGCCGATCGCCTCGGCGCGGTCGAGGACGCCCGTGAACCCGACGGCGAAGTCGCGGCTGTGGGTGATCGTCCAGAGCGAGGTGCCGTCGCCCGGGACGACGACCGGCTTGCCGGCCCGCATCCGGGCGATCACGGTCCAGCCGCCGTCGAACGGGATGAGCGTCTCGTCGTAGGTGTGCGAGGGTCGGACGATGGTCATCGGGAAGTCGTCGTCCCGGTAGGCCTGCAGCAGGAGCTCCTCGCAGGCGATCTTGTTCCGCGAGTACTCCCAGTACGGGTTCTTCAGCGGGGTCGACTCCGTGATCGGCAGGTGGGTCGCCGGCGTCTGGTAGGCCGACGCGGAACTGATGAAGACGTACTGGCGGGTCCGTCCGGCGAACACCTCGATGTCCTGACGGACCTGGTCCGGCGTGAACACGACCCAGTTCACGACCACGTCGAACTGCGCGTCTCCGAGCGCCGCCTCCAGCGCCTCCCGATCGGCCGTGTCCGCGGTCAGCCGGGTGACCTCGTCGGGGATCGCCCGCAGGTCGCTCGATCCGCGGTTGAGCACGGTCACGTCGAACCCCTGCCGCACGGCCTCCCGCGTGCAGGAGGCGCTGATCGCGCCGCTCCCGCCGATGAACAACACCCTGGCACCCGTCATCGTCCGCTCCTTCGCGTCCGCGCCCGTGGTCCGGGCGCACGCTCCCAGCCTGGCACCCGCCGGGAGGCACGGTCCAGGTCCGGCGGTCCGGCCCGGCGCGGTCCGGCCCGGCGCGGTCCGGCCCGGGCGCGACGGGAAGGGGTCCCGCCGACGTCGGAGGGCCGGAGCGGGGTAGCGTCACTGCCGTGCTCCACCGCTCCACCTCGCCCTCACGGGTGCTCCGTCCCGGCCTCGTCCTGGTCGGCCTGCTGCTCGTCGCCGCGAACCTCCGCGCCGGGATCACGTCGGTCGGGCCGGTGCTCGCCGACGTGCAGCAATCGGTGCATATTCCCTCGGCGACGGCGTCGGCGCTCATCAGCCTGCCGTTGCTCGCGTTCGCGGCCGTCGCACCGGTCGCGCCCGCGATCGCGCGCGCCCTCGGGATCGAGCGCACGCTCGGGGTGTCCTTGGCCGCCCTGGCGGTCGGGATCGTCCTCCGCTCGGTGCCCGGACCGGCGCTGCTGTGGGTCGGCACCGTCCTGCTCGGCGTCGCGATCGCGGTGGTGAACGTCGAACTGCCCGCGCTCGTCAAGCGGGACTTCCCCGACCGCATCGGGCAGGTCACGGGCGCCTACTCCGCCGTGCAGTCGACGTTCGCCGCGATCGCGGCCGGGATCGCGGTCCCCGTCGCCGGGTCCGACGGCTCGGGCTGGCGGCTCGCGCTCGGGCTCTGGGCGGGTCTCGCGCTCGTCGCGCTGGCCGTCTTCGCGCCGCAGCTCCGGGCCCGGACGGTCGTGCCGCCGGCCGCGGACGACGTCGCGCTCGACGAGGTCCGGCACCCGGACCCGACCCACCGGTCACCGTGGCGCTCGGCGCTCGGATGGCAGGTCACGGCGTTCATGGGCCTCCAGTCGGTCGGCTACTACGTCGTCATCACGTGGCTGCCGACGATCGAACGCACCGCCGGGGTGAGCGCCGCCGCGGCGGGCGTGCACCAGTTCCTCCTCAACGCGTTCGCCATCGCGGGCAGCCTCCTGTGCTCCGCCGCGCTGCCGCGGTTCCGGGACCAGCGCATCCTGGCGTCGGTGAGCCCGCTGTTCTTCGTGGCGGCGATGGCGGGACAGCTCGTGGACCCGCACCTCGCCGCGGTGTGGGACAGCCTCATCGGTGTGTCCGGTGGAGCGTGCATCGTGCTGGCCCTGTCGTTCTTCGGCCTCCGCACCGAGCACCACCGACAGGCGGCGGGGCTGTCCGCGATGGCGCAGACCGTCGGGTACCTGTTGGCCGCGGCCGGACCGATCGCCGTGAGCGCCCTCCACGACGCGGTCGGTTCCTGGCGACCGGCACTCGTGGTGCTGCTCGTGCTCGAGGTCGCGCTCGCCGGGCTCGGCCTGCTCGCCGGGCGCCGCCGGGTGATCGGCTGAGGCTCCCCGCCCTGGTGACCAGCACGACGGCTGCCGGCACGGCCGTCAGGTGAACTGGATCGGCGTCCCCACCGGCAGGGTCGCGAGCGCGGCGGTCATCGCGGCGGAGATCCGGACGCAGCCGTGGGAGCTGCCCGTGGGGTCCGGGTAGTAGTGCAGCGCCGTCAGGGCGGAGTTCCCCCCGTACCCGGGAAGCAGGGCGGAGTGCGCCCCGGTCAGGGCGATCGGGTGGCCCTCGGTGTACGCGATCCTCGTGTCGACGTAGTCCGCCTCCATGTACGTCGAGGTGGCGGCGGGCGTCGGATCGGTCGGTGTGCCCAGCCGGGCGGCCTCGCTCGTGGCCGTCGCACCGCTCTCGGTGACGATCGCGATCGTCGAGGTCGCGTTGTCGACCCGGATCATGCGGTCCGTCCGGGTCAGGGTGAAGTCGGCCGCCCGCGCCCACGCGAAGGTCGCGCTCGGGGCGGTGGCCACACCGTTCGTGCCAGGGGTGCTCTTCCGTGACGGCGTGGACACCAGGACCATCCCGCCGTCGGCACCGGGGGAGCGTCCCCAGACCGCCGTGGCCGCTGGCCGGTTGACGGTCGGCACGGTGGCGCCGAGCGCTGCGATCGGCGCGCTGTCGGCGGCGGGGCTGGCGTACAGCGGCACGAGCGCCTGCCTCGGTGTCGCGATCTCCCACTGGTTCGCGGGGTGGGCCGTGGTGCCGTCGAGCAGGCCGGGGATGACGGCGTCGTAGTACGCCAACGGCAGCGCCGCGAGCGCCTGGGGACCGACCGGCGGCGGCACGGCCGCGAGGGTGGGTGTCGGCGCGGGCGTCGGGGTGATGCGGCGTGCCTCGGCGGTGGGGGTCGTCGCGGGCGTGGCCGGACGACCGTGGGTGACGCCGACCCCGATGCCCACCGCGACGAGCCCGACGACGACGACGCCCACCGCGACGAGCAGCGGACGCTGCCGCCGCCTCGACCGGGAGGCCCGCAGCGCGTCGGCCTGGTCGCCCGGCTCGTCGACGTGATCGGTCGTGTCCACTGTTCCCCCTCCGGCACGAGGGGCCCTCGACCCTCGTGCGCCAGGTCCATTGTCGTCCGCGGGTGCCCCGTCGTCCGCCGCCGCTCCGGACGGTCAGGCGGGACGGAACCGGCGGAGCCGCAGACTGTTGCCGACGACGAACACCGAGGACGCGGCCATGGCGGCACCCGCGATCATGGGGTCGAGCAGCCCGGCCATGGCGAGCGGGAGCGCGGCGACGTTGTACGCGAACGCCCAGAACAGGTTGCCGCGGATCGTCCGGAGTGTCCGTCGGCTCAGGGCGATCGCATCCGCCGCGGCCGCCAGGTCACTCCGGACCAGGACCACGTCCGCGGCGTCCATCGCCACGTCGGACCCCGTGCCCATCGCGATGCCGAGGTCCGCGGCGGCGATCGCGGCCGCGTCGTTCACACCGTCCCCGACCATGGCGACGACCGCCCCGGCACGTTGCAGGTCGGTCACGGCGCGGTGCTTGTCCTCGGGTCGCACCTCCGCGACCACCTCGTCGATGCCGACCTCGGTGGCGACGGCACGGGCGACCTCCTGCCCGTCGCCGGTGAGCAGGACCGTCCGGAGACCCATGCGTCGCAACCGCTCGACCGCGGCGCGACTCGTCGGGCGGACCGCGTCGGCGACGAACACCAGGCCGAGGACGTGGCCGTCGTGTGCGACCGCCACGACGGTCCGCCCGGTCGCGGTCGCCCGCTCGACGTCGGCCACGAGTGCTGCCGGCAGGGGTGTCGCTCCGAGCCCCGTGACCCAGCCTGGACGACCCACGCGGACCACGGCGCCGTCGACCACGGCCTCGACGCCGGATCCCGCGGTGGAGCGGAAGGCCAAGACGGTCGCAGCGGTGTCGTGACCCGCGCGCTCCACGAGGGCGCGCGCGACCGGGTGTTCGGACCGACGTTCCACGGCGGCGGCCAGGGCGAGCACGGTCTCCTCGTCGGTCCCCGTGCCGGGCGCGAGCACGACCTCTTGGACCTGCATGCGACCGGTGGTGACGGTGCCGGTCTTGTCGAGCACGACGGTGTCGACGCGCCGGGTGACCTCGAGCACCTGCGGGCCCGTGATGAGCACCCCGAGCTGCGATCCACGGCCGGTCCCGACGAGCAACGCCGTGGGCGTGGCGAGACCGAGGGCACAGGGACAGGCGATCACGAGCGTCGCGACGGCGGCGGCGACCGCCGGACCGGTTCCGGACCCCATCGCGAGCCAGCCGACGAGCGCGACGAGCGCCAGGCCGATCACGACGGGGACGAACACCGCGGAGACCCGGTCGGCGAGCCGTTGCACGGACGCCTTCCCCGTCTGGGCGCGGACGAGGAGGCGACCGATCCGCGCGACCTCGGTGTCGGCGCCGATGCTCGTCGCAGCGACGACCAGGGCCCCGCCGACGTTCACGGTGGAGCCGGTCACGGCGTCACCGACCGCGACCTCGACGGGCACCGACTCGCCCGTCATGATGCTGGTGTCGACGGCGGAGGTCCCCTCGACGACGACACCGTCGGTGGCGATCCGGTCGCCGGGACGGACGACGAACCGGTCGTCGACGCGGAGCGCCGTGGTGGGCACCTCGACCTCCCGACCGTCGCGCAGCAGGCGGGCGGTCGGGGTGCCGAGGTCGAGGAGCGCCCGCAGCGCGGCCCCCGAGCGACGACGGGCCCGGAGTTCGGCCACGCGGCCGGCGAGCAGGAACACGGTCACGACCGCGGCCACCTCGGCGTAGGAGTGCGTCCCGGCCACGTCCCGGCCGGCGAGACCGGCCACCAGGGACCAGACCGACCAGAGCAGGGAGGCGGTCACCCCGAGCGACACGAGCGTGTCCATCGTCGCGGCGCCGTGTCGGGCGTTCACGACCGCCGACCGGTGGAACGGCCACGCGCCCCACGCCGCGATCGGGAGCGCCAGCACGAGCGCGACCCAGGTCGACCCGGGGAACCGCAGGACGGGCACCATCGACAGCGCGACCACGGGCAGGGCGAGCGCGGCGGAGACAGCGAGTCGGCGGCGCAGGGGGAGGGCGGGGTCCCGTTCCTCGACGTCCGGTTCGGGCAGGTGCGCGTGGTACCCGGCGGCCTCGACCGTCCGGATCGCGTCGGGGACCCCGATCTCCGGCGGGAGGAGGACCGTGGCGGTCTCGGTCGCGTAGTTGACGCTCGCCGCCACGCCGGGCAGCTTGTTGAGCTTGCGTTCGATGCGGTTCGCGCACGATGCGCAGGTCATGCCCTCGATCGCGAGGTCGACCGGTGCGGCGGTGTCGCTCATGCCTCCGCCAGCGCGTACCCCGCGTCGTCGACGGCGGCCGCGGCCTCGGCGTCGCCGAGCGGACGCTCGCTCGTGACCGTCGCGGTCGAGATCCCGCCGACCTGCAGGTCCACCACGACGCCGAGGACGCCCGGGAGCTCGCGGAACGCCTCGTCGACGCTCATGACGCAGTGCTCGCAGGTCATCCCGCTGATCCGGTAGTCGGTCGTCGTCGGCTCGGTCATGCTCGTCTCCCTCGGTCGTCGCGATACCCTGGCGGGGTACCGCACCACGATACCGCCACCGACCGGGAGGCACGGCATGACCGACGAGACCACGCACCACCACGGGTACATCTCCGCGAAGGACGACTACCTGAAACGGCTCCGGCGCATCGAGGGGCAGGCGCGCGGCCTGCAGCGGATGGTCGACGAGGAGCAGTACTGCATCGACATCCTGACCCAGGTCTCCGCGATGACGAAGGCCCTGCAGTCGGTCGCCCTCGGACTGCTCGACGACCACCTCGCGCACTGCGTCGCCGACGCCGTCGCGGAGGGCGGCGATGCCGCGGACGAACGCATCCGAGAGGCATCGGCGGCGATCGCGCGACTCGTGCGCTCCTGATCGGGCGCGGCCGCCGGTGACGGTGGTGCTCCCTACGCTGCAGTCCGTGGCCGAACCGGTGGGTGTGTGGTGGGCTCGACGGCAGTGGTCGCGCGGGCGCGAGGTGCCCTACGCCGTCGGTGAGTTCCGCGAGGCATGGCGTTCCTTCCCGGTCCTCGTGCGCCAGTACCACCCCGACCGCAACAGCGGCATCGTCCTCAGCCAGATCCCGCCCGCCGCCGACGTCTTCCTGAGTTGGGAGTGTGACGCGGGCCACGTGTTCGTCGCCACACCGAGCGAACAGCGGTCCCGTCCCGGCCGGGAGCGCCGGCGGTCCTCGTGGTGTCCCGAGTGTGCCGCGCAAGCCCGACCCCGCGGACCGCTGACCCTGCTGCACCCCGCCGTGGTGCCGGCCACGGGTCGGGGCGGGGTCACCGGGCCGGCATCCGACGCACCACGTGCGCCCGCTCCGCTCGCGACGCGTCCGACTCGACCCACACGTCGTGGCCGGGACGTCTGCACCCGGACCCCCGACCTCCCGGTGGGGACCCCGTTCCGCAGTGCGTGCGCCCCGCGCCCGGCGTCCGCGGTGGAGGCGCAGCTGCGTGCCGACCTCCGCGCGCGGCTCGAGCACACCGAGGGCGACAACGCGGTGCGTCTCGCCCGACCCTTCTTCGACCACCTCGAGGCGTGGCCCGACGTCGTGCTCCCGGAGCTCCGCGTCGCGATCGAGTACGACTCGACGGGACGCCACGGTCTCGAGCACGTGGGCCGCCGTGAGGACGCCGACCGCCGGAAGGACCGTGCCCTCCGAGCCGCGGGGTGGGAGGTCATCCGCATCCGGACCGGACGGCTCCCGGCACTCGGGCCGCACGACATCGAGGCCGGCGGGTGGTCCCGGCGGACGCTCGCCCGGCTCGTGGACGAACTGCGGGCGGTGCGCGGGGACCTGCTCGTCGACGCCTACCTGCGCGACTGACACCGGGCACGGTCCGTACGGGGCCCGAGATCAGGTCCGGAGCGCGACGGCCTCGCTCACCCAGCGCGTGTAGAGGTCCCACGGCGCCGGCTGGCCGTCCGTCACGCGGCCGACGTGCTGGCGGAGGTCGTCCTCGATCCTGAACCACTCCGACCCGGGGTACCGCAGGTGCGCGAACTGGTGGTGTCGGGCGCGTTCCAGGGCGCGCCCACCCCGTTCGAACCCGAGGAGTTCCTCGTGCCAGAGCCGGGCGAGCCGCTGGCGGGGGTTGGCGGAGGTGCCGATCTTGATGCGCTCCTCGAAGCGGATGTAGTAGACGACGTCGACGCGTGGCGGACGTGCCTCGCCGTCGGGCACCGCCCCGACGCGCCACTCGCACACCCCGCAGACCCACCCAGAGGGATACCGCACGCCGGTCCGTGCTCCGCAGGCGGCGCACGGCGCGGGGAGGACGTCGTCGACACCGCCCGTGGCGCCGGCCCACTCGGCCGCCACGGCCAGGTGCTGCGCGCAGAGCGCGACGGGCGCGTCCGGAGGGACCGGGCGGCGGCAGGACGAGCCGCACATCGGACCCGCACAGGCGGCCGCCCGTGTTCCCCGCGAGCGTCGCGCGGCGGTCCCGTGGCCACGGTCGTCGATCCCGTCGTCGTTCGTCACCCTCGCACGGTACGGCGGACCCCCGACGCGACGGCGCTCCCGCACGCGATGTGCACGGCAGGGCGGTCCGTTCCACTCCGCTCCGAAACGGCTGGGAATCGGATTGCCGTACGGAGTCCAGGAAGACCGACTCCCGCGGAAACACGGGGACCGGGAAAGCATACCGAGTATCCTTTTCCTGAACCATGCTCACGCATGGTTGTATGACGGCCATGGGGAAGATCTGGGAGTTCGGTCGGCGCACGAGCGGCAGCGCGGGGGAGGCGCTCCTCACCGCCGCTGACCGCGCGTCGCTCGCGACCGTGTCGGGCGCGGTCACCACGGCACGACCGTGGTTGCACTTCTGGTACTGCGACACCGAGCGGGACGCCCGAGCAGCGGCCGACCGCATGCGCGAGTCCGGATGGGGCATCCGTCGCCTCGGCCGGGCCGTCGGTGAGGACGGATGGGCCGTGATCGCGGTCCGCACCGTCTCCGTGATCGACGAACGCACGGTGTCCGACGCCCGGCGGTTCTTCACCGACCTGGCCCGTCGCCACCACGGTGACTACGACGGCTGGGAGTACGGCGTCGACGCGCCCGCTCCCTCGCATGCACTTCGGCTCTGACGACGACGTCGACCGACCACGACACCGCTGATCGCGACCGGGCCCGAGGCGGCCGCGCGCGGCGGGGAGCACGGCGCCGGGAGGTCCTCCGGCGCCGACACGCGGAAGCGGCGGCGCGCACAGCGCGCCGCCGCTTCCCTACGCTGTCCCTCGTGCAGCTGTTCCTGATCCGCCACGGGGAGACCCCCACGAACGTCGTCAAGCGCCTCGAGACCCGCGTCCCGGGTCCGGACCTCACCCCGACGGGACGCGAGCAGGCCGACGCCCTCGCGGCATCGTTCGTGAGCCGCAGGCTGGACGCCGTCTACGTCTCACCGCTCGTCCGGACGCACCAGACCGCGGCCCCGCTCCTCCAGGGGCGTGACCTGGTCGCGGTGGAACTCCCGGGCCTGCTCGAGATCGAGGCGGGTGAGCTCGAGGGTCACGACGACCGTGCCGCCGTCGAGCGGTACCACGGCACGATCGGTGCGTGGGTCGCGGGGGACCTCGACCGTGCGATGCCCGGCGCCATCACGGGCCGCACCTTCCTCGATCGATTCGACGGTGCAGTGGAGCAGATCGCGACCGCCGGCGACGAGGTCGTGGTCGCGGTGAGCTCGGGCGCGGCCATCCGGGCGTGGGTCGGCCTCCGGGTGGACAACGTGGACCTCGCGTTCGTGGCCGACCACGTCCTCGGCAACACGGGTGTCGTCGAGCTCCAGGGGTCACCGGACGACGGGTGGACCTGCGTCGCCTGGGAGGGTGCCGGAGTGACCGCGGGCGCGACCGACGCGGCCGGTGGCGTCATCTGACCGCGGCTGGCGGGATCTGACGACGGTCGGAGACCACTCCTCGGCGACCCATGCCGCGCCTCCCGGCCGACGCCGCCCGCGACCCGAGTCGACGAGCGTGGAGAGGGTCCGGGCGCGACCCGAACGCACCCGGACCCTCCGGTGCCCGGCGTCGCGATGTGCGACGGGGCGTCCACGCGGACGATCGCGCCATGACCCGAACACGGCTCGGTCGCCCCGTGGGCCCGCCTGGTGGCGGGCTGGTCCAGTGTCGATCGCGGTCCCGACGGGTGCAGGGGGGATGCATCCACCAGGAGCGCGTGCATGACCGACGCTGGAGGTCTGGCTCACGGCACGGGCCGACCCTTCCGTCGGCGCTGCCGGAGGACGACAGCGCCGACCGCGGCCTGGAGCAACCCTGCGGCGACCGCGGCGAACGGAGCGAGGTGCCCCGTGGACGGCGCGAGCGCGAGGAGTCCGGACGCCGCGGTGGCGGCGCCGATCGCGGCGACGACGACCGAGATGCGGCGTGGTGTCGCAGCGACCCTCCGCACGACGACGGCGGCTGTCACCGCCGCGGCTCCCGCCGTCACCATGAGGCCGGCCTCCACGACCCCGGCCGACGCGATCGGCGGCGAGGGCAGCAGCGGCACGACCCCGACCAGGAGGCCGGCGCCGCCGAACACGGCGAACGAGACCCGCCCGATCCACGACCCACGGACGGCGTCCCATGCGCCGCCGTCGCCGAACCCGAGCACGAACGCGGCCATGAAGGTCGCGGCACCACCGAGCATCGCGAACGACGCCTGACCGGACGGTCCGGCGGGACCGCCGGTGGGACCGGCGAGCTGGGCGATGACGCTGAGCAGGGCGCCCACCACCAGCGCGGTGCCACCGAGGAGCATCGTGCTGCTCCGCGGTGCGGTGACGCGCGCTGTGGTCATGTCGGCTCCGGGTCGGTCGGCGGTGGACGGGGACGACGCCGGTACCACCCCTGAGACCACGACACCGGTGCCGTTCCGTCCGATCACCAGCAGCGTAACGGCAAAACCGTACTGTTGGGTATGCTTCTTGGCCCCACTCCGGGGGTGTCGGTCCGGCGGCGCCCGGGGAGGACGGGGGTTCGACCCCAAAACGGGGGACGCGGCCTGTCCCCGTGTACCGCTCCGCCCGTGGACCAGGCAGGCGCGGACCCCGGACGGCGGGACGCCCCGCTCCTCGCGATCCGCGGCACTCCGGGCGCGCGGGCAGCACGACGGCGAGGGCGTGGTGCCGCACGACACGCGTCGTGTACCCCGCGCGAGGTGCACGTCGCCGTCGGGGCGGCGCGACCGTGTGGAACGGGTGGTGTCGCGACGGACCGCTGCCCCATACGATGCTCATGACCGCCACCGAACGTACGTCCAGTACGCGAACCCGAGAGACCGACCTGTCCCCTCACGCGCATCTCCTCCCGGGAGCCCTGGTGCACCGCCGTCAGCTGACGGAGGTGCTGCTCACTGCGCTCGAGCGGACGAGCGACAGCACCTTCGTGGCGGACGTGCACTGGCCGAGGCGGCACGCGTACTTCGGACCGTGGGGCACGGACGACGTCGCCGTCGGACCCGCGCTCGCGCTCGAGACGCTCCGTCAGACCGCGATCGCACTCGCGCACCTGCACCTCGGGGTGCCGTTCGGACAGGCGTTCGTGATGGAGTCGATGCGCGTCGAGGTCGCCGACGACGCGGTCCGCCGCTCCGACCGCCCCGGATCGCCGACCATCGACGTCGTGGTCTCGGAGCTCGTCGAGCGCAAGGGCGTCGCCGCGTCCTACGACTCGATGCTCACGGTCCGCGACGGCGACCACGTCCTCGCCCGCGGGGGCGGTCGTGCCCGCACCATCCCCGGACCCGTGTACCGCCGGATGCGCGAGGGCGCGCCGTCCTCAGCGGACGTCGATCGCCTGCCGCCTCGCCCGAGTCCGGCCGCGCACGGGCTGGTGGGCGCGCCGACGCCGGACTTCGTCCTGCTGTCCGGTGCCGCGGGCAGCGACGCGTTCGAGCTCTCGCTCGACGCCACGAACCCGGTGTACTTCGACCACCCGCTCGACCACGTGCCGGGCATGGTCGTGCTCGAGGCCGCGCTGCAGGCCTTCCGCGCCCACGCGGACGATCCGACGCACACGCCCCGCGAGGTCACGGTCGAGTTCCTCGCCCACGCGGAGCTCACGAGTCCCGTGACGATCACGCTCGAGCGCGAGGACGGCACCGAGGTCGCGGTCCTGTGCCAGGACGGCGTCGTCGTGTCGCGCGTCCGCGCCTCCGCCTTCCCCGGCTGAGTCACACTGTCCCGCTGAGCGGCACTGCCCCGCTGAGCGGCACTGCCCCGCTGAGCGGCACTGCCCAGCTGAGCGGCACTGCCCAGCTGAGCGGCACTGCCCGGCCTCGTCGCACCGCCCGGCCGAGCCGCACCGCCCGACGGAGCGGTGCCGTGGGGCGTGCGGTCAGACCGCCGAACGCATGATCCGGGCCGGGAGGTCCGCCACGAGCGGCTGCCGCTCGGCCGGCACGAGCGCGGGGATGAGCAACATCGTCCACATGTTCTCGAGCTGCTGGAAGAGGTCCTCGCGGCTGTGCAGGATGTCCGAGACGAGCTGCACGCCCGTGTAGGCGGGGATGAGGAACGCCGCCAGGCGCGTGGGGTCCACGTCGGCGCGGATGTCACCCTCCTCGACCGCCGCCGCGATGAGCCCCTCGACCGTGTGGATCCAGCCCGCGTACGGCGCCTCGCGCTCGAGACCGTTGCCGCCGGCCTCGGTGGTGAGCCGCACCCCGGCGGACACGACGACCTCGTCCTTCATCTGCTGGGCGAAGGTCTGCGACATCCACATCATCCGCTCGAGCGCGGTGCGTCCGAGCAGGAACACCCGCTCGCCGTACGACTGCGCGATCTCATACTGCAGCTCGATGACCGCGTTCGCCACCTCCTCCTTCGACTTGAAGTGGTGGTAGAGCGCACCCTTGGTGACGCCCGCCTCCGAGGCGACGACGTCGAGCGACGCGTTCGCGTACCCGCGCTGCTCGAAGATCGTCGCGGCGCTCCGGACGATCTTGTCGCGCGTGACGACGGCGCGCTCCTGCTGGGCCATGGCGTCCCCTCCGACTCCCAACGGCCCCGACGGCCGCTCCGACATGGTAGCCACGCTCAGGTCCTGTTACCGTCCGCACGACACCCCTCGACGTGAATGGATGGCCCCCAGCGTGCAATCGTCCCCCGAAATGTCCTCCTCGCTGTCCTCCTCGACACCTGTCGCGGTGACCGGTCCGCTCGGGTTCATCGGGCGACGCGTCGTCGACGCGCTCGTGGCGGAGGCCGTGCCGGTCCGCGGTCTCGTGCGCCGTACGGTGCCCGAGAACGCCGCCTTCTCCCCGGTGTCCGGGGACCTGCTCGACCCGGAGGCCGTGGCCCGCCTGGTCGCGGGTGTGCAGACCGTCGTGCACAGCGCGGTCGCGATCGGCGGGGACGACGACGCCGTCCGCCGCACGAACGTGGACGGCACGCGCATCGTCGTCGAGGCGGCGGCCGAGGCAGGAGCGCGCGTGGTCCTGGTGTCCACCGCGGCGGTGTTCGGCTCCGGGCCGCACCGGGGCGGTCCGCGTCCGGGTGCGAGGCCCGAGTCCGCGACCTCCGTGAGCCGTGCGGAGGCGGAGCGGTTGGTCCTCGGAGCTGGCGGAGCCGTCGTCCGCCCGAACGTCGTCCACGGGGTGGGGGACCGATGGGTGTTCCCGTCTGCGCTGCGCCTCGTCACGGCCGTGGGGGCGGTTCCGGACACCGAGGCGCGGGTGAGCGTCGTGCACGTCCGGACACTCGGCCGCCGCATCGCGGCCGCCGCCCTCACGCGCGCATCGGGCGTCGTCCCCGTCCACACCGATCCGCCCGTGGCCGCGGGCGAGGTCGTGGTCACCGCCGCCGAGGTGCTCGGCCGCTCCCTGCCCCCGGTCGTGTCGGTGGAGGAGTTCCGCGATCGCGCCGCCGGTCGGGGCCTCAGCTCCCACCAACTCGCGATGCTGCTCGACGACGCGTGGTTCGACGTCGCCGACCCGGAGCCACTCGGCACGCTCGAGCTTGACGCCGAGGACCGCGACTGGTACCGGTCCCTCGCGGGGTGAATCCGGCCGGCGTCACTCGCGACGCCGGGCCAGCGCCGCATCGATCGCGGTCGCGCCGAGGGACACCACGGCGACCACCACGAGCACCCAGCCCGCCTCCGCCGGGGTCAGCGCGCCGGGGTGGACGGGTCGCGGGACCGCCAGGAACACGACCGCCGTGATGCCCGCGAGCGCCCCGAGCACCGTCCAGACCGTTCGACGGACCAGACCGGCGACCAGGCGTCGGTCGCGTCGGTCGGCGAGCACACGCACGTTCACGTTGAGGTGACCGGTCTCGAGGGCTTCCCCGATGCGGTCGACGCGGCGGGGCAGGCGCCGGAGTCCGGGCAGCACCGCGAGTGCCTCACGGACGAGGAGGTCCCGGACCCCGGCGGGGGTCGCCTGGTCCCGGATCTGGTCGCGGGCGAGCGTCCGGGCCTCCTCGAGCAGGTCGAACGCGGGCGTGACGGTGCGCAGCGTGCCCTCGAGGATCGCGAACGCCCGGGCGGCCGCGACGAACTCCGCGGGGACCGCCATGCCGTAGCGGCCGAAGACCTCGACGGCGGCGTCGACCGTGTCGATCCCGATGCGTGCTCCGGGTCCGAGCTCGTCGACGACGAACGTCGCGATGTCCCGTCGGAACGCCGGTTCGTCCACGGGGTCGGCGAGCGGGGCGAGCCGGAGCACCCCGTCGGCGATGCCGCGCGTGTCGGACTGCAGGTAGGCGACGAGCAGTTCCTGGACGGTCTCGCGCAGGGTGAGGTCGAGCCTCCCGACCGATCCGAAGTCGACGAGCGCCGGCCGCCCGTCGGGCATGACGAGGATGTTGCCGGGGTGCAGGTCCGCGTGGAAGACCCCGTCGACGACCACCTGCCGGATGAAGGCGCGGACCACGGTCCGCATCAGTGGTTCCAGCGACGCGGTGTCGGCCCCGTCCGCGCGGGCCGTCGCGAGCGTACGACCGTCGAGGAACTCCATGACGAGCACGCGGCGGGAGCTCAGCTCGTCGACGAGCTCGGGCAGGTGGAGTTCCGCGGCACGACGACTGCGCGCCTGCGTCGCGCGGAGTGCGGCGAGGTTCGTCGCCTCGCGGCCGAAGTCGACCTGCCGCACGAGGTCCGTCGCGTACTGGGCCGCGGCGTCCTCGACCCCGAGCCGACGTGCCTGCGCGGAGGTGCGCGCGAGGAACCGGGTGACCCGCAGCGCGATGTCGACGTCGCGGCGGATCACGACCGCGACGCCGGGTCGCTGCACCTTGACCGCGACCGTCCGGCCGTCCCGGAGGCGGGCACGGTGGACCTGCGCGATCGACGCGGCCGCGACCGGGACGGGATCGAACGCGGCGAACACCTCGTCGACGGGCGCACCGAGCTCCTCACGGAGGAGGGCCGCGACCGCGTCGGCCGGCGCGGGGGTGACGTCCTCCTGGAGATCGGCGAGGGCGGCGCGCCACTCGTCCGGCAGCAGGTCGTCACGCGTCGAGAGCAGCTGACCGATCTTGACGAACGCGCCGCCGGCCTCCTCGAGTGCGCGCCGCAACCCGGTCGCCTGCTCGACCCGGAGACCGGCCGTTCCCGGGGACCGCGAGAAGTCGAGGCGGCCGAACGGCAGCAGCCCGTTGCGCCGAGCGATGCCGAGCAGCTCCGCGAACCGGCGAGCACGGTCGCGGAGCGTCCCCGTCGTGGTGTCGTCGCCGCGGGCGAGGTCGGCCAGGCGCGGCAGGGTCGCTCGTCGGTCCGTCACGACCTGATCCTGGACCGCGACCCTGAGCACGGACGACACGGGGCACGGACGACCCTGAGCACGGACGACACGGGGCACGGACGACACGGGGCACGGACGACACGGGGCACGGACGACACGGCGCTCCGGCGACACGGCGCACCGGCGACACGACGCAACGGCGACACGACGCACCGGCGACACGACGCCCGCACCGGGACTACCGTCTGCGGCACCGCGCCCGAATCGTTCCGGCGCGGGGAGAGGAACGACGTGTTCGAGGCCGAGAACATCCGCGACTGGATCGGGCAGCCGGTCGTCGACGCCGGCGACGACCGGATCGGCAGCCTGGAGAGCATCTACTTCGACACCGCGACGTCGCAGCCGGCGTTCGCGAGCGTCCAGATCGGTCTGATCGGCCGGCAGCGACTCGTGTTCGTGCCCCTCGACGGCGCCACCGTGTCGCCCAAGCACCTCAAGGTGACCTACGACAAGAAGCTCGTCAAGGACGCGCCGTCCATCGACACCGACGGCGAGCTCGAGGCGTCGGTCGAACCGACGCTGTACCAGCACTACGGCCTCGCGTACCAGGCCGGTGCGGGCGGCGAACGGCGACTCGGGCGCCGCTGACCCCGACGACCGTCGAGCGGGCCCTGGACGTCCCCCCACATCGGCACGTCCATCCGGCCGCTCGACGGCCGTCGCACGGCCGGAGCCGCGCCTGTGCCCGAAGTCTCCCACAGGACGCGCGTCCTGGGAAATCGACGGGAACCAGGCCGGGGCGGCGTCCCTCATCGCTCCTGCCACTACGGTGGTCTGCCATGGGCATGCGTGAGGACCAACGCCGACGCACGAGGGACGCCATCCTCGAGGCCGCAGCCCTGGAATTCGGGGAACGCGGGTACCAGGCGACGACCTACGCCTCCGTAGCGGCCAGGGCGCAGGTGGCGAAGAGCCTCGTCAGCTACCACTTTGCGTCGAAGACCGACATGGTCCAGGCGATCATGGACGTGTCCTTCACGCAGGAGGGCGTGTTCGCCGCGCTGCCGGCCGCCGATCGTCCCCCGTTCGACGAACTCGCCCTGTCGACCGTCTTCGTCGCGATGCAGGAGCAGTCGGACCCCATCGGTCGGGCCGTCGTGCGGCTCGAGCGCGAGGCCGAACTCATCGACATCGACCTGCCGGTGCCGTACGTCGGGTGGATCCAGTTGTGCGCCACCACGCTGCAGCGCGCGGTCGACATCGGGGACGCCCCGCCCGAGGTCGACATCCCGTTCGAGGCGCACCTGATGGTCGCCGGGTTCGTCGGCCTCCACGAGCTCGCTGAGTCGCTCGGCGAGTACGAGGGCTTCGTCGCACGGGCCGTGTCGAACGCGCTCGACCGCTACGCGACGCTCGGTGCCACGCCCGCGGCCCTCGCGTCCGCCACCGAACGCGCGATCGAGGCGATGGAGGAGGCCGGGTGCGACGACGTCGACCGCATCCGTCGTCGGCTGCGGCGACTCGTCGGCTGACCGCCGCGCACGATCCTCACGCGGGCCGGGAGGCGTAGCATCGGTCGCCCCGCCGCCCCCGTCCCCGCTTGGTGAGGTCCCCATCCTGCTCTGCCGTCCCCTGGCCGTGATCGCCGCATCCGCCGTCCTGTCCGTCGTCGTCATCGGCACCGCCGACCCCGGTGCGGGACCGGCGGCGTCGGCGGCCACCGTGGTGCCCGCCTCCACCGCGCACCACGGTGCGCGCGCCGGGCGCGACGGTCTGCCCCCGCGCGGAGCGGAGTACGTCGCGCTCGGCGACTCCTACGCCGCCGGCTACGGCCTGCCACATGCGACGGGGGACCCGGTCCCGGCCTGCGGCCAGTCATCCGAGGACTACCCGCACCGCATCGCGGCCAGCCTGGACCTCCGGCTCGTGGACGTGACGTGCGCGGGGGCCACGAGCGCCGACGTCGTCTCGCGACGCCAGAACGGTGCCGCACCGCAGGTCGACGCGCTGAGCGACCGGACGCGGCTCGTCACGCTGTCCATCGGCGGCAACGACGCGGGGCTGTTCGCGACGGCGTCCTCGTGCGTCGCCCTGTCCCGACGCGGGCCCGTGCTGTCGGGGGCGGACGTGCCGAACTGTCGCAGCCGCCTGGTCACCGACGGGACCGACGCGCTCGCGGCGGCCGTCGAGGGTCCCGTCACCCGTGGCATCCGGTCGGCGGTGCGTGCGGTGCGGACGGCCGCGCCGCACGCCCGACTCGTCGTCGTCGGGTACCCCACGATCTTCCCGGACGCCGCCCACACACCCGCGGCGGGTTGCTTCCGCGCCGCGCTCGACGCCGCGAGCCTGACCGGGTCGTTCCCGCGCGATGCGTTCCCGTTCACGGACACGGACGTCCGCTACCTCCACGGCGTGCAGCAGCGGCTCGACCGGACGACGCGGGCCGTCGTGCACCAGGCCGGTGGGACCTACGTCTCGATGCTCTCCGCGACGGCCGCCCACTCACCGTGCTCGAGGACCCGGCCGTTCGTCCGGGGGATCACCCTGTCCGCGTCGTCCGGCCTCCGGGACGTCGACCTCGTACCCGGGGCGCTGCATCCGAACGCAGCGGGTGCCGGAGCGATGGCCACGGATGCCGGACGCCGCATCCGCGCCGTGTACGCGGAGGCCGCGGCACGGGCCCGGGAGGCACGGGCCAGCGCGTCCGCGCAGGCGCGGGCGTCCGCGTCGGCAGCGGCTCGTGCGGCCGCCGCTCGGTCCTCCGCCGACGCGGGCCGGCTGGCGATCGGCGCGGGGGTGGTCGTCCTCGGCGCTGTCGTGGTCGTCTGGGCGTTCGTGCGTCGTCGACGTCGTCCCGACGGGTCGTGACGGCCGTGGTGACGAGCGCGGGCATCGTGCTGTACCGACCGGCCGCGGCACCGGTCCCTCGTGGTGCCGCCGACCCGGAGATCGACACCGAGGTCTTCGTCGCGCACATGGGCGGCCCGTTCTGGCGGCGGCGACCACGGGCCTGGTCGTTCCCGAAGGGCGAGTACCTCGACGAGACACCGCTCGACGCCGCGCGGCGCGAGTTCCACGAGGAGATCGGCGTCCCCGCACCGGACGTGCCGTACGTCGAACTCGGCACGTTCCGCCAGGCCTCGGGCAAGCGCGTCACGCTGTTCGCGGGCGCGTCGGACCTCGTCGTGGAGACGGTCCGGAGCACGACCTTCCTCGTCGAGCTCCCGCGGGGGTCGGGCCGGATGGTGTCGTTCCCCGAGGTGGACGACGCCCGGTGGACGAGCGTCGCCGTGGCACGGACGGACCTCGTGGCGGGTCAGGTGCCCGCGCTCGACGCCCTGCTCACCCTGCTCCGTCGCGAGGAGGCGTAGCGCCGACGAGAGGGGCGGCGAGAGAGGCGTCGCGCCCACGAGAGGGGCATCGCACCCGAGAGAGGCGTTCCGCCCACGAGAGAGGCGGCGGGCTCAGGACGAGGGCCGCACACGACCGGACACGACCCCGCCCCGGACATGCACGGTGAGGGTGCCGCTCTCGCTCTGCGTCACGAGGGTGACGGACCCGGTGAGGGCGTCGGCACGGGGGAAGCACGACGTGCTCGCCGTCCGACCGTCCGCCGTCGCGAGCAGGCAGACGACCGACGCGTTCGTCCCGACCGCCGCGTACACGTCCCACGGCGTCTGGGCGTCGTCCGCGGACAGGGAGCGGTTCGTGAACACCAGGCGTGTGGAGTGCAGCCGCACGGGGGCCGAGACCGCTCCCGGGATCTGGTCGGCGAACGTCTGCGGCGCCGAGAGCAGCGCCGCGAGGGTGCGTTCCCCGTCGTTCGTGGCGGCCACGACCGACGGTCGTGACCGCTGTTGGTCGATCGTCGTCCCGACCAGTGCACCGACTCCGAACGACGCGAGTGCGGTGCCGACGATCGCGACGAGGCCGACACGGCGGAGCCGGACCGGAAGGCGGCCCCACGCTCCTCGCCTCGGCGCGCGACCGGAGCCGGAGCCGCTGGACCACCCGTCGTCGAGCGCGGTCACCGGTGCGACGTCGCTCGCCCGCGCCGAGGTCGGGTCGGGAGGTGCGGGGGCAGCGGGGCCCGCGCCCGACGGGACCCGGTCGGCAGCCATCGGCATCGAGTCGGTCCGGTCGGCGCCGGTCGGTCGAGCATCGCGCGTCCCGGTGACGACCGGCCGGCCAGGCGCGAGGGCATCGAGCGCCCGGCGAGCGGCCTGCGCCTCGGCGGGCGTGGCGTCCGGCCCGTACGCGATCGCCTGCAACGCCGCGCGCCGCCGGCCCGGGTCCGGGCCGGCGCCGCCGACCCGGTCATCGAGTGCCGACATGTCCTCCGCCGTTCGTCCCACCCATCCTGCTCCGTGGAGCGGCCCGCGGAGCGGCCGGGGTCAGTCCTCGGCCTCGGTGGCCTCCAGGTCGGCGGTCCGGGCATCGTCGTCCGTGAGCGCGTCGTCCGCGGGCGCCGCGTCGCTGTCGAAGGACAGGTCGCGCTCCAGCCGTTCCGCGGTGACCGGCTCCCCGTCGACGATCGGCGGTTCCCACTCGCGGTCGCTGCCGCTCGTTCCGTCGTTGCTCATGACGCCTCCTCGTCCGCGTGGCCGGGGCGCCCACGCTGAGCGCCCCTCGCGCCGACGCTAGGCGCGGCCCGCGACCTCCGTTCCCAGGGACGTCGTCGTCGCCGTCGGCCTAGGCTCGGCGACATGACGGAACCAGGGCACGACCAGCGCGACCCGGCTGCGGCTGCGGAGGCGGCAGCGGCGAGCACCTCCGACAGCGTGCTGCAGGGCGACCTCACCCGGCCGATGAGCGAGGACACCCAGTCGGGTGCGGCGGACTACGTGGCCACGAACACGGGCGGTGTCTCCGCCGAGCGCCGCAACCCGCTGCCGGACGAGGAGCAGGGACGAGGCACGGAGTACGACCCGGTGGACCAGGGCCCGCAGCAGGAGGGTCAGGGCGGCTGATCCCGTTCCGCGGGAGCGACGGCTGCCCGCGCGCCGCGGACCACGTTCAGCGGACTCCAGGCAAGATCACGGCATGACCGCTGCCTCCCCGCGCACCCCGGCCACGGTCGCACTCGACCGTGCCGGTGTCCCTTACACGCCGCACGTGTACGAGCACCACGAGACGGCGACGAACTTCGGCGCCGAGGCGGCCGCGGCGCTCGGGCTCCGCGAGGACCAGGTGTTCAAGACGCTCGTCGTCCAGGTCGACGAGCAGCTCGTGGTCGCGGTGGTCCCCGTCGCGAACCGGCTCGACCTCAAGGCGATCGCGAACGCGGTCGGGGGCAAGAAGGCGTCGCTCGCGGCACCGGACCTCGCGGAGCGGCGCACGGGATACGTCGTCGGCGGCATCAGCCCCGTCGGACAGCGCACCACGCTCCGAACCGTGCTCGACGCGTCGGCCGAGGACTACGCCACGATCTTCGTGAGCGGCGGACGGCGGGGGTTCGACATCGAACTCGCGCCGCGAGACCTCCTCGCGGTCACGGCGGGCGCGACGGCCGCGATCGCGCGGGACTGAGCCGGCCCCGTGGCGACCTCCTCGCGGACCTGAGTCGGGTCGACGCAACTTCTTCCCGCGCCCGGGAATGGCCGGGGCACCCCTGCGTTGTATTGAGTCGGACGCACTCAAGTTCCACAGGAGGTCCCTTTGTCAGACGTCTTCGGCCCGACCGGCAGCGACAACTCGTTCGACGAGTTCCTCGCCCGCCTGCTCCAGGGCCAGCAGCGGTCCGTGCCGTTCGGCCGGCCCGTCGACATCACGCGGCTCCTCAGCCGCCGCACCCACGAAGTGCTCCGCGCCGCGGCGACGTTCGCCGTGGAGCGCGGCCACCACGAGATCGACGCGCTGCACCTGCTCCGCGTCCTCGTGACCGCCGAGCCGTTCGCCGGGCTCGTCCGCACCGTCGGCGCCGACCCCGAGCGGTTCGCCGCCGCGGTCGACGAACGACTCCCGGAGCCGTCCGACGAGCGCCCCGAGGGCCGTCCCGCGCTCACGCCCTCAGCGCAGCGCGCGCTCCTCGACGCCGCGCAGGCCGCGCGCGCGTTCGGGTCCACGTACGTCGACCCCGAGCACGTCTTCTTCGCGCTCGTGGTCGAGCAGGACACCGTCGCCGGGCAGATGCTCGTCGCCGCGGGCGTGACGCCGCAGACCATGCAGCAGTACGCGCAGGACGCCGCCCGTGCCGCCCGCGAGGGTCGCCCGGTCGCCGACAGCACCGCGGCCGGCACACGGGGCCAGGAGTCCGACACCCCGACGCTCGACCAGTTCGGCACCGACCTCACGGCCCGCGCGCGCGAGGGCGGCATCGACCCCGTGATCGGCCGCGCCGGTGAGATCGAGCAGACCGTCGAGATCCTGCTCCGCCGTACCAAGAACAACCCGGTCCTCATCGGTGAACCGGGCGTCGGCAAGACCGCGATCGTCGAGGGCCTGGCCCAGCGCATCGTCGACGGCGACGTCCCCACGCTGCTCCAGGGCAAGCGGGTCGTCGCACTCGACATGGCCGCGATGGTCTCGGGCACGCGCTACCGCGGTGACTTCGAGGAGCGACTCACCAAGGTCATGGACGAGATCGCCGCGCACCGCGACGAGCTCATCGTGTTCGTCGACGAGCTGCACACCGTCGTCGGCGCCGGCAGCGGTGGTGACGGCGGCATGGACGCCGGCAACATCCTCAAGCCGCGCCTCGCCCGCGGTGACCTGCACATGGTCGGCGCCACGACGCTCGACGAGTACCGCCGCATCGAGAAGGACGCCGCGCTCGAACGCCGCTTCCAGCCCGTGACGGTCGGCGAGCCGAGCGTGGCCGACGCCGTGCAGATCCTCGCCGGCCTGGCGCCGCGGTACGCCGAGCACCACGGCGTCGCCTACACAGACGACGCCATCCGCGCGGCCGTCGAGATGTCACATCGCTACGTGACCGACCGCTTCCTGCCCGACAAGGCCATCGACCTCATCGACCAGGCCGGCGCGCGGCGCCGTCTCGCCCTCAGCGGCACGGTCGACGTCGACGCCCTGCGTGCCGAGATCGTCGACCTGCAGTCCGCCAAGGACCGCGCGGTCGCCGAGGAGCAGTACGAGGAGGCATCGCGGCTCCGTGACGCCATCGACGGACTGGAGGCCCGGATCGAGTCCGCCACCGCGCCCACCGCGACCGACGCGAGCAGCGCCTCCCGGACGGAGGCCGACACGACGATCACCGAGGCGGACATCGCCGAGGTCGTCGCCCGTGCGACCGGCATCCCCGCCTCGCGGCTCACCGCGGACGACCGCGCCCGGCTCGCGGTCCTGGAGGACGACCTGCACGCACGGGTGATCGGGCAGGACGACGCGGTCGCCGCCATCGCCAAGTCCGTCCGTCGCAGCCGCACCGGCATGGGCGACCCGCGTCGCCCCGTCGGGAGCTTCCTGTTCCTCGGCCCGACCGGTGTCGGCAAGACCGAGCTGGCGAAGGCGCTCGCGTCGAGCCTGTTCGGCGACGAGACCGCGATGCTCCGCTTCGACATGAGCGAGTTCGGGGAGCGCCACACGGTCAGTCGGCTCGTCGGCGCCCCTCCCGGGTACGTCGGGTACGACGAAGCCGGGCAGCTCACCGAGCGTGTCCGCCGGAACCCGTACTCGGTGATCCTGCTCGACGAGATCGAGAAGGCGCACCCGGACGTGTTCAACCTGCTCCTGCAGGTGCTCGACGACGGACGACTCACCGACGGGCAGGGACGCACCGTGGACTTCCGGAACACGGTCGTGATCATGACGTCGAACCTCGGGTCCGAGTTCCTCGCCAGCCGTTCGGGCGCCCTCGGGTTCTCGGCGGCGACCGACGCCTCGGGGTACGAGGAGCAGGACCTGCGGAACCGGGTGATGGGCAAGCTCCGCGAGGCCATGCGGCCCGAGTTCCTCAACCGGATCGACGAGATCGTGCTGTTCCGCAAGCTCGACCGCGCGCAGCTGCACGCCATCGTCGGGCTCCTGCTCGCCGACACCGCACGTCGGGTGGCCGCGCAGGACCTCGACCTGGAGGTCCGTCCCGCCGCAGTCGACTGGCTCGCCGAGCACGGGTACGAACCCGAGTACGGCGCCCGTCCGCTGCGTCGGCTCATCCAGCGCGAGGTCGAGGACCGCGTCGCGGACCTCATGGTCCGCTCCGAGGTCGCGGCCGGCGAGACCATCGCGATCGACGTGGTCGCCGACCAGCTCGTCGCCACCGTGGACCGGGACGCCCGCGTGCGGGTCTAGTCCACTCCGGGTGGAGGAACGCCCCCGGTGTCGCATCGACACCGGGGGCGTTCCCGTCGCTTGTCCGGGCGGTGCCACGGACCGGACGGGCGTCAGCGCGCGGCGTTCTGCACGAGTCCGACCGCGTACGACGCGAACCAGTCGCCGGCCGCCGGCCCACCGTTGCACGTGCCGTCACTCGCACCGGGTGTCTTCACCCACAGCAGCGCGTCGAGCTGGCCGCTGCCGTACGTGACGTGCGGGTCCTGACCGAGGCCGGCACCCGCTGGGTTGCACCAGTCGCCGCGGGCACCGCGACCGTTCCGCGAGACGTCGATGACGAAGTGCGATCCGCCGGTGAGGGCGGACACCTTGCCGGCGTAGGAGCGCTCCGGGTCGACGGCGTTGAAGTTCGACACGTTCGTGAAGAACCCGCGCGCCTGGCTGACGCCCGCCTGGTTCAGCTCCGAGGCCGTGACGGCCGGCGTGTTCCAGCTCGAGTTCCCCCCGTCGAGGTACGCGGGGACACCGGCGGCGTGGAACTGTGCGACCGCTGTCCCGAGGAGCGGGAGCCGCGTCGACGCGTCCTGCGAACACGACGGGAGCATCGCGAGCGAGTCGGGCTCGACGAGCACGACCGCGCGATGACCGTGGAGGTCGTCCGCGATCTGCTGGTTCCACGCGGTGTACTGCGCGGGCGTCAGCCCACCAGCGGAGTACCCGCCGCAGTCCCGGTCGGGGATCGCGTAGGTGACGAACACCGGGGTGGTGCCCTTCGATTCTGCGCTCGCCAGGTTCCGTGCGATGGTGCTGTCGAGCAGGCCGCCCTGGAACCACTCGCCCAACCAGATCGCGATCGGCTGGCGTGCGATCGTCCGCGCCGCCGCTGCCTCGGTGGCCCGGCCCTGTGCGGCGAGGGTCGCTGCCGCCTGCGCCGGCTGGCTGTCGGGCTGGACGTACAGACCGCCCTGGTAGATCGTCTGCGTCGGAGCAGTACGGATCGTCGCCGGTGTGACGGTGGCGGTCGCCGCCGATGCGCTGGCGGTCTCGGTGATGGCCGTCGTGGTGCTGATCGACGCGACGGCGGCGGCCACGAGGGCCGCACGGACGATGCGGTTCATCGGTTGTTCCCCTGGGTGATCGCTGACAGACGTCCTGTACGTCTGCCGTGTGTGGGGGACAAGTCAACCGGCCGCCGTTCCGCTTGTCCACGCGGACCGGAGGGGCTTGCCAACCGCCACGCCGTGTGCTCCTCGCCGGCCAGCAGGACGGCCTGTACCCCGGTGGGCGGTCCGGATCGGCGCACGGCGTACCCCGTCGCGCGCCGGTACCGACGGCACGTCGGCCAGCGCCGTCCCCGTACGGTTGGGGCATGACCGAGCACGCCGCGTCCCTCGTCGAACGACTCACCGCCGTGGTGCCGGACTTCCCGAAGCCGGGGATCCTCTTCCGCGACGTCACCCCGGTGTTCGCCGATCCCGTCGCGTTCTCGACCGTCTGTGGCGCACTCGCCGAGCCGTTCACGGACGTCGAGGCCGTGGCGGGCAAAGAGGCGCGCGGGTTCGCGTTGGCCGGGGGGATCGCCGTCCAGCGGGGCCGGGGTGTGCTCACCGTCCGCAAGGCGGGGAAGCTCCCCGGCGAGGTCCTCAGCGAGCAGTACGCGCTCGAGTACGGCGAGGCCGCGGTGGAGCTGCGCCCCGGACAACTGCCCGAGGGCACGCGCGTCCTCGTGGTCGACGACGTCCTCGCGACGGGTGGTACCGCCGAGGCGACCATCACGCTGCTCGAACGTGCCGGGTACCACGCGGTCGGGTTCGCAGCGCTCCTCGAACTGGACGGCCTCGGGGGCCGGGCCCGTCTCGAGGGTCGACTGCCGGTGCACACCCTCGGGACCGCGCCCGCCTGACGCCTCGCGCGCGCTGCGCAGCGAGCACTCCCGCCACGGTGCGGGCCGGGGTCGTCGACGGGGCGGTGCGGGCCTCCCGGCCGACTAGTGTTGGTGCACCACCGAACGAGGGAGCCCCACCACCGTGACCGAGTCAGTCGTCCCCGCCGCCGACCAGCCCGACGTGCCGCCGGCACCCGCGACCGTGACGGCGACGACCACGACGACCGGGACCGAGCTGTTCGCGGGCGAGCGGTCGGTCGTGGCGATCCGGGTCGACGGTGTGCTCCGTGACCTCGCGGCCGAGGTCTCCGCCGGGGCGGTCGTCGAGCCCGTGACCCTCGCTGAGCAGGACGGCCTCGACATCCTCCGGCACTCGACCGCGCACGTGCTCGCGCAGGCCGTGCAGGCGATCAACCCCGAGGCGAAGCTCGGCATCGGACCGCCCGTCACCGACGGCTTCTACTACGACTTCGACGTGGCCGAGCCGTTCACGCCCGAGGACCTCAAGGCCATCGAGAAGGGCATGGACCGCATCATCCGGCAGGGCCAGCGGTTCGTCCGTCGCGTGGTGAGCGACGACGAGGCGCGCGAGCTCATGGCGGGGGAGCCTTACAAGCAGGAGCTGATCGGCCTCAAGGGCGCGGCGAGCGAGGGTGACGCCGGCGAGAGCGTCGAGGTCGGTGCCGGCGAACTCACCGTCTACGAGAACGTGGACCCGAAGTCCGGCGAGGTCGTCTGGCAGGACCTCTGCCGCGGGCCGCACCTGCCCACGACCCGGGTCATCGGCAACGCCGCGAAGCTCATGCGGGTGGCTGCGGCCTACTGGCGTGGCTCCGAGAAGAACCCGCAGCTCCAGCGGATCTACGGCACCGCATGGCCCGACAAGGACCAGCTCCGCGCGTACCTCGAGCGCCTCGAGGAAGCCGCCAAGCGCGACCACCGCAAGCTCGGGGCCGAGCTCGACCTGTTCTCGTTCCCGGACGAGATCGGCTCGGGCCTCGCGATCTTCCACCCCAAGGGCGGGATCGTCCGCCGCGAGATGGAGGACTACTCGCGGCGCCGCCACGAGGCCGAGGGCTACTCCTTCGTCAACACGCCGCACATCACCAAGGGCGACCTCTTCGAACAGTCCGGCCACCTCGGGTGGTACAAGGACGGCATGTTCCCGCCGATGCACCTCGACGAGGCACGGAACGACGAGGGCGAGATCACCCGGCAGGGCGCCGATTACTACCTCAAGCCGATGAACTGCCCGATGCACATCCTCGTGTACCGCTCGCAGGCCCGGTCCTACCGCGACCTCCCGCTCCGGCTGTTCGAGTTCGGGACCGTGTACCGGAACGAGAAGTCCGGTGTCATCCACGGCCTGACCCGTGTCCGTGGTCTCACGATGGACGACGCCCACATCTTCACGACGCGCGAGCAGATGAAGGACGAGCTCACCCGCACGCTGAACTTCGTGCTGTCGCTGCTCCGCGACTACGGCCTCACCGACTTCTACCTCGAGCTCTCCACGAAGGACCCGGACAAGTACGTCGGCTCCGACGAGGTCTGGGAGGAAGCCACGAGCACCCTGGCGGAGGTCGCCGCCGATTCCGGTCTCGAGCTCGTGCCGGACCCGGGCGGAGCGGCGTTCTACGGTCCGAAGATCTCGGTCCAGGCCCGTGATGCGATCGGCCGCACGTGGCAGATGTCGACGGTGCAGCTCGACTTCAACCTGCCCGAGCGTTTCGGCCTCGAGTACACCGCCGCGGACGGATCGCGTCAGCGTCCGGTGATGATCCACCGCGCGCTCTTCGGGTCGATCGAGCGGTTCTTCGGCGTCCTCACCGAGCACTACGCGGGTGCCTTCCCCGCGTGGCTCGCACCGGTGCAGGTCGTCGGGATCCCGGTGGCCGAGGAGTACGGCGACTACCTCGACGAGGTCGTCACGCGGCTCCGCGAGCAGGGCGTGCGCGCCGAGGTCGACCACTCTGACGACCGCATGCAGAAGAAGATCCGCACCCACACCAAGCAGAAGGTCCCGTTCATGCTCATCGCGGGCGATGAGGACCGGCAGCAGGGCGCCGTGAGCTTCCGGTTCCGCGACGGCAGCCAGCACAACGGCGTGCCGATCCAGGAGGCCGTGGACCGCATCACGACGGCCATCCGCGAGCGGGCTCAGGTCTGACCGTGGCGGAGACCCCGGGAACGGAGGGCGACCCCTTCGTCATCCGCTCCTCCGCGGACATGGCCGCCGTGCCCGACGCGTTCCAGCGCCTCTGGACGCCGCACCGCGCGGTGTACATCGAGCAGGGACGCGCGGGGGAGGGGCGTGGCCAGAAGGACGACTGCCCGTTCTGCGTCGCGCCGACCCTGCCGGACGAGGACGCCCTCATCGTGGCCCGCGGCCGGACGGCATTCGTGCTGCTCAACCTCTACCCGTACAACAACGGCCACCTGCTCGTCTGCCCCTACCGCCACGTGCCCCTGTACGACGAGGCGACCGACGAGGAAGCCGCCGAGATGACCGCCCTCACGCGCACCGCGATGGGCGTGCTCCGGACCGTGGCGCACTGCGACGGCTTCAACATCGGCATGAACCAGGGCGAGATCGCCGGCGCGGGCGTCGCGGCGCACCTGCATCAGCACATCGTGCCGCGCTGGGCGTCCGACTCGAACTTCTTCCCGATCATCGCGCGGACGAAGGCGATCACCCAGCTCCTCGGCGAGACCCGGCGCCTGGTGGCCGAGGCGTGGCCGCACGAGTCGCGTGTTCGCCCAGCGTGATCACGCTCCGCCGGGCAACTAGACTGGGTGGATCATGAGCGACAGCACCGCATCGACCACCGATCCCGCCTCGACCCCCGGCACCTCGATCACCGGTTCCTCGCGCGTCAAGCGCGGCCTCGCCGAAATGCTCAAGGGCGGCGTCATCATGGACGTCATCGACGCAGAGCAGGCGCGCATCGCCGAGGACGCCGGCGCGACGGCGGTCATGGCGCTCGAGCGTGTCCCCGCCGACATCCGGGCCCAGGGCGGCGTCGCCCGCATGTCCGACCCGTCGATGATCGAGGACATCATCGCCGCCGTGTCGATCCCCGTCATGGCGAAGGCACGCATCGGCCACTTCGTCGAGGCCCAGGTGCTGCAGGAGCTCGGTGTCGACTACATCGACGAGTCCGAGGTCCTCTCGCCGGCGGACTACGTCAACCACATCGACAAGTGGGACTTCACCACGCCCTTCGTGTGCGGCGCGACGAACCTCGGTGAGGCCCTCCGTCGCATCACCGAGGGTGCGGCGATGATCCGCTCCAAGGGCGAGGCCGGCACGGGCGACGTCTCCGAGGCGACGCGGCACATCCGCACGATCTCGAAGGAGATCGCCGCGCTCCGCAACCTCAAGGACGACGAGCTCTACGTCGCCGCCAAGGAGCTGCAGGCTCCGTACGACGTCGTCAAGGAGGTCGCCCGGACGGGTGCGCTGCCCGTCGTGCTGTTCACCGCGGGCGGCGTGGCCACCCCGGCGGACGCGGCGATGATGATGCAGCTCGGCGCGGACGGCGTGTTCGTCGGCTCGGGCATCTTCAAGTCCGGCGACCCGGCGAAGCGCGCCGCGGCGATCGTCAAGGCCGTCGCGTTCCACGACGACCCGAAGGTCATCGCCGAGGTCTCCCGCGGTCTGGGCGAGGCGATGGTCGGCATCAACGTGGCCGACGTCCCCGCGCCGCACCGCCTCGCCGAGCGTGGCTGGTAGCCCCGTCGTCGGGAGCGTCCGGCCCCGGATCGGGGTCCTCGCACTCCAGGGCGACTTCCGGGAGCACATCGCGTCGCTGACGGCGCTCGGTGCCGAGGTCGTGCCGCTCCGTCGCCCGGAGGAACTCGCGAGCCTCCAGGGCGTCGTGATCCCGGGGGGCGAGTCCAGCGTGATGGACAAACTGGCGCGGTCGTTCGGTCTCGCCGAGCCGTTGTCCCAGGCCATCCACGAGGGCCTGCCGACGTACGGCACCTGCGCCGGGATGATCATGCTGTCGTCGCGCATCCAGGACGGCATCGACGGGCAGCAGACGCTCGACGTGCTCGACACGACGGTCCGCCGCAACGCGTTCGGCAACCAGAACGACTCGTTCGAGATCGACATCCCGATGCCGGACCTCGGCGAGGCCCCGGTGCACGCCGTGTTCATCCGTGCCCCGGTGGTCGAGGACCACGGTCCCGACGTGCAGGTCATCGGCGCCCTGCCCGACGGCCGACCGATCGCGGTGCAGCAGGGCAACGTCATCGCCTCGGCGTTCCACCCCGAGGTCAGCGGCGAGGACCGCTTCCACCGCCGCTTCCTCCAGCTCGTCGCCGACGCCTGACCCGGTCGGCGCGCGCCAGCGGGGAGGCGCGGCACCACCCGTCCCGTCCCTCCCGGCCTGTACGATGACCGGGATCACCAGAACCGATCGAGGAGAACCGTGTCCGGGCATTCCAAGTGGGCAACGACCAAGCACAAGAAGGCGGTCATCGACCAGCGCCGTGCGAAGTCCTTCGCGAAGCTCATCAAGAACATCGAGGTCGCCGCCAAGATGGGCGGTGCGGACCTCTCGGGCAACCCGACGCTGGTCGACGCCGTGCAGAAGGCGAAGAAGACCTCCGTCCCGAACGACAACATCGACCGCGCGATCAAGCGCGGCGCCGGCCTCACCGGTGAGTCGATCGACTACCAGACGATCATGTACGAGGGCTACGGCCCGAACGGCGTCGCGATGCTGATCGAGTGCCTCACGGAGAACAAGAACCGCGCCGCGGCCGAGGTCCGGACCGCGATGACGCGCAACGGCGGCACCATGGCCGACCCGGGCAGCGTGGCCTACAACTTCGCGCGCAAGGGCGTCATCTCGGTCACCAAGACCGACGGCCTCACCGAGGACGACGTCCTCGGTGCCGTGCTCGACGCCGGTGTCGAGGAGGTCACCGACCAGGGTGGCGGGTTCGAGATCATCACCGAGGCCTCGGACCTCGTCGCCGCGCGGACGGCCCTGCAGGACGCCGGGATCGACTACGACGCCGCCGACGCCGAGTTCGTCCCCGGGCTCCGGATCGACGTCGACGCCGAGACGGCCCGCAAGGTGTTCAAGCTCATCGACGCCCTCGAGGACAGCGACGACGTGCAGAACGTCTACGCGAACTTCGCGATCCCGGCCGAGGTGCAGGCCGAGCTCGACGAGGACGAGGACTAGTCCCGTGACCGGGTCCGACCGGCCCCGTCCGTGATCCGCGTCCTCGGCGTCGATCCGGGCCTGACCCGGTGTGGCGTCGGCGTCGTCGAGGTCGCGGCCGACCGTCGGGCCCGTCTCGTGCACGTCACGGTGGTCCGCACACCGCCGGACATGGCGCTCGAGCAGCGGTTGGTCCGCATCGCCGCCGGCGTCGGTGCCGCGATGGACGAGTTCCGGCCCGATGCCGTGGCCGTCGAGCGTGTCTTCGCCCAGGCGAACGTGCGCACGGTCATGGGCACCGCCCAGGCGGCAGGACTCGCACTCCACGCAGCGGCGTCGCGGTCGATCCCCGTCACGTTGCACACCCCCTCCGAGGTCAAGGCGGCGATCAGCGGCTACGGCAACGCCGACAAGAAGCAGGTGGCGACGATGGTGGCGCGGGTGCTCGGACTGGCCGAGGCCCCGAAGCCCGCCGACGCATCGGACGCGCTCGCACTCGCGATCTGCCACGCCTGGAGGGTCGGCGCACCGACCGAGGCCGGTGCGCGGGCCGTCACGCTCACGCCGGCCCAGCGGGCGTGGCGAGAGGCCGAGCGGTCGGTGGTGTCTCGTAGGCTCGGAGGATGATCGCGAGTCTCCGAGGCACCTGCATCGACACGGCGGGCTCCCGCATGGTGGTCGAGGTCGGTGGCGTCGGGTACGGCGTGACCGTGACCCCGCAGCACGCGTTGGCCGTCCGACACGGGGCCGAGGTCTTCCTGTGGACCGTGCTCGTCGTCCGCGAGGACGACATGTCGCTGTACGGGTTCGAGACCGCCGAGGCGCTGCAGGTGTTCGACCTGCTCCGCGGCGTCTCCGGCGTCGGGCCGAAGTCCGCGATGGGGGTGCTCGCGACGATGACGCCCGCACAGGTGGCGCGCGCGGTCACCGACGACGACGACACGGCCTTCCGCAAGGTGAGCGGCATCGGCCCGAAGACGGCCAAGCTCATCACGGTGGCCCTCGCCGGCAAGCTCACCGCCGTGCACGAGGCCACCCCCTCGCCCGCGGCTCCGCACCCCGCATCGGAGGACGTCGTCATCGCCCTGGTCGGTCTCGGTTGGCGCGAGGACGCAGCGCGCACCGCCGTCGACGAGACGATCGCGAACGAGCCCGGTGTCGCAGCGATGGGCACGCAGGCGTTGCTCCGTGCCGCGCTCGGCACGCTCCGGCCGTCGGGTGCGGCGCGATGAGCGGGATCACGTCCTCCGCACCCGAGTCCGAGGCCGAGCTCGCCTTCGAGGGAGCCATGCGGCCGCGGTCCCTGGCGGAGTTCGTCGGCCAGCGCAAGGTGCGCGGGCAGCTCGAGCTCCTGCTCACGGCCGCGGCGATGCAGGAGCGCACGCCGGACCACATCCTGCTGGCCGGGCCTCCCGGGCTCGGCAAGACGACGCTCGCGATGATCGTCGCGCACGAGTCGGGGCGACCGTTGCGCATGTCGAGCGGGCCGGCCATCCAGCACGCAGGCGATCTCGCCGCCGTCCTGTCCTCACTCGTGCCGGGCGAGGTCCTGTTCATCGACGAGATCCACCGCATGGCGCGCTCCGCCGAGGAGATGCTCTACCTCGCGATGGAGGACTTCCGCATCGACATCATGGTCGGCAAGGGCGCGGGCGCGACGAGCATCCCGCTCGACCTCGCCCCGTTCACCCTCGTCGGGGCGACCACGCGGGCCGGGCTGCTGCCGAACCCGCTCCGCGATCGCTTCGGGTTCACGGCCCACCTCGAGTTCTACGAACAGGACGAGCTCGAGCAGGTCCTCGTCCGCGCCGCGGGGCTGCTCGACCTCGCCATCGACCGGTCCGCCCTCCGCGAGATCGCCGGACGGTCCCGGGGGACACCCCGCATCGCGAACCGCTTGCTGCGTCGCGTCCGCGACTACGCCCTCGTGCACGCGCCCGTCAGCGGCATCGATGCCGTCCGTGGCGCACTCGACCTGTACGACGTCGACGAGCTCGGTCTCGACCGCCTCGACCGAGCGGTCGTGGAGACCATGCTCACGCGGTTCGACGGCGGTCCGGTCGGTCTCAACACGCTCGCCGTGTCGGTGGGCGAAGAGAGCGAGACCATCGAGTCGGTCGTCGAACCGTTCCTCGTGCGCGTCGGGCTCGTGACCCGGACGCCCCGCGGCCGGATCGCGACGCCGACGGCGTGGCGGCACTTCGGACTCACACCCGGCGGCGCCGCCCAGCAGGGCTCCGCTCCCACGGCACAGCCAGAACTGTTCGAGCGCGACTGACGCTCCGAGCGGCGACGCGGGGCGGGACGATGCTCCCAGCGCGGTGCCCTAGACTACCCCCGCCCGATTCGAGCACCCCCCCGGAAGGCCCATCCCATGCAGTCTAGTCCGACCACCATCATCATGCTGGTCCTCGCGTTGGGGCTCGTGTTCCTCATGTTCCGCAACAGCCGGAAGCGGAAGCAGCAGCAGGAGACGATGACCACCAAGATGGTCCCGGGCGCGCGCGTCATGCTGTCGTTCGGGCTCTACGGCACCATCGTGTCCGTGAACGACGAGAAGGTCACGGCCGACGTCGAGATCGCGCCCGGCACCGTCGTCACCGTCCACCGCCAGACCCTGTCGCGGGTCGTCGACGACAACGGCGACGACGCCGCCACCGCGGTCGTGGGCACCACGGCCACGGGCGACGAGGAACCCCGGCCGGTGATCGCCCCGGTCGAGACCACGGGCGAGCCGGAGTTCGGCGAACGCCTCGGCAGCGACACCACCGGCGTGGTCGACCCGGACGCCAAGCGCGACGACCGCTGACCCCGACCCACCGCCCGGCCGACCCCGATCGGCCCGCCCGAGGGCGACTCCTCCGCACCCGGTAGCCGATCGGCTGCGCGGTCCGTACAGAAAGCAGAGACGCACAGGTGGCACGAACGACACCGGTCAAGAAGGCGCTTCGCTCGCTCACCTGGTTGGTCATCATCATCGCCGCGCTCTCGGCGCTCAACGGGACGGCGACCATCCTGGCCAACAGCGCGAAGACCTCCGGATGGTGGGACTCGGCGAGCTGGGCGCCGGAACTGGCGCTCGACCTCCAGGGCGGCACGCAGATCACGCTCGCCGCCAAGCAAACGGGTGGCAACGACGTCAACGCGCAGCAGCTGCAGCAGGCGGTCGAGATCATCCGTGAGCGCATCGACGCCTCGGGAGTGTCCGAGTCCGAGATCAACACGCAGGGCTCGAACAACATCGTCGTGTCGATCCCCGGCCGGCCCGACAAGCAGACCATCCAGCGGATCGAGGCAGCCGCGAAGCTGACCTTCCGCCCCGTCCTGTACACGACCGCGGCGACGAACACCTCGGTCGGCGGCAAGGGCAAGAACGGTACGGCCTCACCGACGCCGTACAGCCCACCCGCGTCGCTCGAGGCCACGCCCACGGCGAAGCCGACGAACGCGAGCGACCCGAACTGGGTGAGCGCGCGCCTCCAGGACCTGTACGAGAACTACGACTGCAACGCGCCGGACGACGTCACCTCCGCCCCCGACTCGAAGCCGCTCGTCACGTGTGACCAGGACGGCGCCAGCAAGTACATCCTCGGCCCGGTCGAGGTCGTGGGCGCCGACATCAGCAACGCGACGTCCGGCATCGCCACGAACTCGCAGGGCGTGTCCACCGGCGAGTGGGCCGTCAACCTCAGTTTCAACGGCCAGGGCACCAAGGACTTCCGCGCGGTCACCTCGCGCCTCGTCTCGCTCACGGCGCCGCGGAACCAGTTCGCCATCGTCCTCGACGGCACGGTGATCACCGCGCCCGCCACGAACAGCGCGATCACCAACGGCAAGGCGCAGATCACGGGGTCGTTCACCGCGGACACCGCCAAGACGCTCGCCGACCAGCTCAAGTTCGGTGCCCTGCCGATCAACTTCACGGTGCAGAGCAACGAGGTCATCTCGGCGACCCTCGGTTCGGCGCAGCTCATCGGCGGTCTGATCGCCGGTCTCATCGGTCTGCTCCTCGTCGTCATCTACTCCGTGGTGCAGTACCGGGCGCTCGCGTTCGTGACCGTCCTGTCGCTCGCGGTGTCCGCCGCGATCACCTACCTGGTCATCGCGATCATGTCGTGGCGCATCGACTACCGGTTGTCCCTGGCCGGCGTGGCAGGCCTCATCGTCGCGATCGGCATCACGGCCGACTCGTTCATCGTCTACTTCGAACGCATCCGCGATGAACTCCGCGAGGGCCGCGCGCTCGAGAGCGCGGTTGAGGCGGGGTGGCGCCGTGCCTTCCGCACGATCCTGGCGTCCGACTCGGTCAACTTCCTCGCGGCCGTGACCCTCTACATCCTCGCGGTGAGCGACGTGAAGGGCTTCGCGCTGACCCTGCTGCTCACGACGATCATCGACATCATCGTCGTGACGCTGTTCACCCACCCGATGCTCCGGCTCATCGCGCGCACCCGGTTCTTCAACGAGGGACACCGCTTCAGCGGGCTTGACCCGACCGCACTCGGTGCGGTGTACCGGGGCCGCGCGCAGTTCCGTGCCCCCGTCGTGGACGGCAAGCGCCAGCGGAGCGCACGTGAGGCCGCGCGACGACAGACGATCGCCGAACGCAAGGCGCAGGGCACGACGACGACCACGGACTCCGAACGCCCTGAGACCGACGGGAAGGACTCCTGATGGCCAGCTTCAGCCAGTTCGGCAGCGACCTCTACACCGGCAAGCGCTCCTACGACATCGTCGGGCGCCGACGCCTCTGGTACACGATCGCCATCGCCGCGATCGTCATCTCCGTCGTCGTGCCGTGGCTCCGCGGTGGCTACCACCTCGGCATCGAGTTCACCGGCGGGTCGGAGTTCACCATCTCCGACGTGTCCACCCTCGATCAGGACCCGGCCACCGCTGCGGTCGAGCGAGTCGTCCCGGACGTCGTCCCGCGGGTGTCCCAGCTCGGCCGTGACTCGATCCGGGTCCAGACCTCGCAGCTGACGACCGCGCAGAACGACGACGTCGCTGCCGCGCTCGCCAAGGCGTACGACGTGTCGGACACCAAGGTCGCGTCGTCCTACATCGGTGCGACCTGGGGTGCGGACGTCCTCGACCAGGCCATCCGCGGTCTCGTGATCTTCCTGATCCTCGCTGCCGCGTTCATGACCATCTACTTCCGCACCTGGAAGATGTCGCTCTCGGCCATGGCGGCGCTGCTCCACGACCTGCTCATCACGGCCGGGGTGTACGGCATCGTCGGCTTCGAGGTCACGCCCGCCGCGGTCATCGGGTTCCTGACGATCCTCGGGTACTCCCTGTACGACACGGTCGTGGTGTTCGACAAGGTCCGCGAGAACACGGCCCAGGACGCCGAGGGCTCGCGGCGCACCTTCGCGCAGTCGGTGAACCTCGCGGTGAACCAGACGCTCGTCCGCTCGATCAACACCTCGGTGGTCGCGTTGCTGCCCGTCGCGGCGATCCTCTTCATCGGGTCGTACGTCCTCGGCGCCGGGACCCTGCGGGACATCTCGCTGGCGCTGTTCATCGGCATCATCGTGGGCACCTACTCGACGATCTTCATCGCGTCGCCGCTCTACGCACACCTGCGGATCGGCGAGGAGAAGATCCGCAAGTCGGACCAGAAGAAGCTGCAGGCCGCGGCACGACAGCCGGCCTGACCACCGAGAGGCGACCGCATGCAGGAGATCGACGTCCACGAGGCCATGCGCCGGGTCGAGGGCGGAGCGCGACTCATCGACGTCCGCGAGCAGGACGAATGGGACGCGGGCCACGCTCCGGTCGCGCGCCTGCTGCCGATGTCGGCCCTGCAGGAGCGGTGGACCGAGATCGCCGCCGACGATGAACCGGCACTGATCATCTGCCACTCCGGCCACCGGTCGGGGATGGTCGCCGACGCGCTCGAGCGGTCGGGTGTGCCGGCCGTGAGCGTGGCCGGTGGCATGGTCGCCTGGGCGCAGGCCGGGGGAGCGGTCACGACGGCCGCTGACGACGCGAGCGGGCACCACGACGCCGTGGGCGAACCGGGTTCGGACGCCTGAGTCCGCGCGCGTAGTGTTGAACGCACAGCACCCGGCGTTGCCTGCACCACGAGTGTCGGGCAGTCCGCGTGCGGACGACCGCGACCGCGGCCGAGGGACATCAGTGGGACGACGCTCCGAGCGACGTGCCGGGGCCGGAGGCGACGCATGACCGACACACGGGAATCCGCGGCGGCCGAGGGCGCCGCAGCGCGACCCGATCCGGCGACGATGCCGTCGAGCGCCCCGACCGGTGCCAACACGACCGGTTCGATCGGGTCGTTGCGCTCCCTGCTCCCGCGACTGTTCTCGCGCGCCCAACCGGCCGGGGCCGTCGACACCCTCATCCGGACGGTCCGCGCGCACCACCCGAAGGCGGACGTGACGCTCATCGAGCGCGCCTACTCCGTGGCCGAGCGCGCCCACGACGGACAGCGCCGGAAGTCGGGCGAGCCGTACATCACCCATCCGGTGGCGGTCGCGCAGATCCTGGCCGACCTCGGCATCGGGTCCATCACGATCGCGGCGGCGCTGCTCCACGACACCGTCGAGGACACCGAGTACACACTCGACGAACTCCGCGACGACTTCGGTGACGAGATCGCGATGCTCGTCGACGGCGTCACCAAGCTCGACAAGCTCAAGTACGGCGACAGCGCGCAAGCCGAGACGGTCCGCAAGATGGTCGTCGCGATGTCGAAGGACATCCGCGTCCTCGTCATCAAGCTCGCCGACCGGTTGCACAACGCGCGGACATGGGGCTTCGTCGAGTCCGCCTCCGCGACCCGGAAGGCCAAGGAGACGCTCGAGATCTACGCGCCCCTGGCGCACCGTCTCGGCATCCAGATGATCAAGCTCGAGCTCGAGGACCTGTCGTTCGCGGTCCTCCACCCGAAGCTGTACGTCGAGATCGACAGCCTCGTCAAAGAGCGCACCCCGAAGCGCGAACAGTTCGTGCAGAACGTCATCGGCCTGGTCAAGAAGGACCTCAAGGCCGCGCGCATCCGCGGCGACGTGATGGGCCGCCCGAAGCAGTACTACTCGATCTACCAGAAGATGATCGTGCGAGGGCGGGAGTTCGACGAGATCTACGACCTCGTCGGCATCCGGGTCCTCGTGCCGACGGTCCGCGATTGCTACGCCGTGCTCGGGTCGGTCCACGCGCGGTGGACCCCGCTCCCGGGACGCTTCAAGGACTACATCGCGACCCCGAAGTTCAACCTGTACCAGTCGCTGCACACGACCGTCATCGGCCCGCAGGGTCGCCCGGTCGAGATCCAGATCCGCACGCACGAGATGCACCTCCGTGCCGAGTTCGGGGTCGCGGCCCACTGGAAGTACAAGCAGCGGATGAACGGCCGCGACGTCGACACGACGAGCCACTCCGACGCCGACATGGCCTGGCTCGCGCACATCTCGGACTGGCAGGCGGAGACGAGCGACCCGACCGAGTTCCTCGACTCGCTGCGGTACGAGATCGGTGCGAAGGAGACCTACGTCTTCACGCCGCAGGGCAAGGTGATCGGGCTGCCCGCCGGAGCCACCCCCGTGGACTTCGCGTACGCGGTGCACACCGAGATCGGCCACCGCACGATGGGTGCGAAGGTGAACGGTCGGCTCGTGCCGCTCGAGAGCGAGCTGTCGAGCGGCGACGTCGTCGAGATCTTCACCTCGAAGAACCCCGACTCCGGCCCGAGCCAGGACTGGCTCGCCTTCGTCCGGAGTCCTCGGGCCCGCAACAAGATCAAGCAGTGGTTCACCAAGGAACGCCGCGAGGAAGCGATCGAGCAGGGCCGCGACGCCATCGCCCGTGCGATGCGCAAGCAGAACCTGCCGCTCCAGCGACTCATGAGCCAGGACACCGTCGCCGAGGTCGCGTCGAGCATGCGGTACGAGGACGTCTCGGCGCTGTACGCCGCCATCGGCGAGGGACACGTCTCGACGCAGTCGGTGATCGAGAAGATCCTCGCGAGCGTCCAGACCGAGACCGAGACCGACGAACCCGAGCTGACGTTCCCCGCCCGGGTGTCGAGTCGGGTGCTCCGGAACAGCGACAGTGGTGTGCTCGTGCGCGGCGCACCGGACATCCTCGTGAAGCTCGCGAAGTGCTGCACCCCGGTGCCGGGGGACCAGATCGTCGGGTTCATCACGCGCGGACAGGGCGTGTCGGTGCACCAGGCGACGTGCTCGAACGTGCAGTCGCTCATGCAGGAGCCCGACCGGATGATCGAGGTCGAGTGGGCCCCGTCGTCGAAGAGCGTGTTCCTCGTGCAGATCCAGATCGAGGCACTCGACCGCGCTGGCCTCCTCAGCGACGTCACCCGGGTGCTCTCGGAACACCACGTCAACATCCTGTCGGCGACGGTGTCGACCTCGTCCGAGCGGTTGGCACTGTCCCGGTTCGTGTTCGAGATGGGTGACACGACCCACCTCGACCGCGTGCTGAACGCGGTACGCCGCATCGACGCCGTGTACGACGTCTACCGGGTCAGCGCGGGCTGAGCCGGCCGGGGACGGTCATCGCAGGGCCTCCTCGAGCCGGCCGACCGCCTGTCGCGAGTGTGGCGCGGACCGCGTCGCCGCCAGCGCGGTCCGGATCGCGTCCGGATGCACGAGCGCGGTCAACCGTCGCACCGCCTCGGCGTCGTCCCGCTCCCATCGCTCACCGACGCGCAGGAGGTCGACGGCCGTCCGGAGGGGGGCGGTGACACGTGCCGGACCGACGACGACGACGTCGGACCGAGTGAGCCGGGTCTCGCGAACGCGGAGCCGCGGCCGGGAGGCCCGAGCACGCGTCCCGGGGCCGGCGCAGGCCTGCAGCACGGCGGGGGCGCGTGACCGAGCACCCCAGATCCACGCCGCCGTGAGCCGCTCGGCGACGATGCGCGAGTCGGACACGGACCACGCGAACGCACTCGCCCGCGTCAGGGCGTCGTCGGGGAGCGCGACGGACGCGAAGCAGGCGTCGACCTCGTAGAGCTCGCCGTCCAGCCGCGCGGCGCAGAGCTCCGCGAGGGCGAGGTCGTCAGGGGTGTGGATGCGGCGCACCGGACGAGTCTGGCGCGGCCGTCGGTCCGACGTCGTCGGTGCATCCCGCCCTGTGGAGGAGTCGCCCGACCGGGCGATCTGGGGCCGCTCAGTACGAGCTGGTGTCGTCCCCGAGGCCGGACGCCGCACCGGTACGAGCCCGATGGGCGTACTCGTCCATGATCCGTGCCGATGCGCTCGTGCCGATGCGGTCCGCCCCGGCGGCGACCATGGCGATGACGGCGTCGAGACCGCGCACCCCGCCGGACGCCTTCACCCCGACGTCCGGTCCGACCGTCGCCCGCATGAGGCGGATGTGGTCCTCGGTCGCGCCGCCGCCCGCGAAGCCCGTCGACGTCTTGACGAACGAGGCTCCCGCGCGGACGGCCGCGTGGCAGGCGGCGACGATCTCGTCGTCGGTCAGGAACGCGGTCTCGAGGATCACCTTGACGGGGACGTCGCCCGCGACCTCCACCACCGCGCGGACATCGGCCTCGACCGCGGACCAGTCGCCGCTCTTCGCCGCGCCGATCTGCTGCACCATGTCGAGCTCGAACGCGCCATCGGCGATCGCCTGACGGGCCTCCGCGGTCTTGGTGCTCGTGGTCGTCGTGCCGTGCGGGAACCCGATGACGGTGCCGACTCCCACGCCGGTACCGGTGAGGCGCTCGACGGCGTGTCGGACGTCACTCGGACGGACGCACACGCTGAGGACCCGGTGGGTCGCCGCCTCGTCGAGTTGGGTGTCGACGGCGGCGCGGTCGAGTTCGGGCTTGAGGATCGCGTGATCGATGAGACGACGGACGTCGTCGGCGGACGCGGGGAACAGTGCGGATTCCACAGCATCCGAGCGTACCGTCCCGGACATGCGTCTCCTCGTCACCGGAGCCACCGGGTACATCGGCGGCCGCCTCGTCCCGCGCCTGCTCGAGGCGGGCCACGACGTCCGTGTCCTCGCCCGGACCCCGCGCAAGCTCGACGACGTGCCGTGGCGGGATCGCGTCGAGGTGGTGCAGGGCGACCTCACCGACGCCGACGCGGTCGCTCGCGCCGTCGATGGCATGGAGGCCGTGTACTACCTCGCGCACAGCATGGGGACGCGCGGCGACTTCGAGGAGACCGAGCGCCGTGCCGCGCGCACCATGGCCTCGGCCGCACGCGCCGCCGGTGTCCGACGGTTCGTCTACCTCGGCGGGCTGCACCCGGACGGCGCGACGAGCAAGCACCTCCGCAGCCGGGCCGAGGTCGGGCAGGTCCTCCTCGACTCGGGCGTCCCCACCGTCGCCCTGCAGGCGGGGGTCGTCATCGGGTCCGGCAGCACCTCGTTCGAGATGATCCGGCACCTCACCGACGTGCTGCCATGGATGCCGGCACCGCGGTGGGTCCGGAACCGCATCCAGCCGATCGCCGTCCGCGACGTCCTGTACCACCTCGTCCGGGCGATCGAGCTACCGGCGGACGTCAACCGGACCTTCGACATCGGCGGCCCCGACGTCCTCCGCTACGGACAGATGCTCAACGCGTACGCGGTCGAGGCGGGCCTGCCCCAGCGACCGATCTCGACCCTCCCGGTCCTGACGCCCGAGCTGGCGGCCCACTGGTTCAACCTGGTGACGCCGATCCCGCGTGCCCTCGCCAAGCCGATCATCGAGTCCTTGCAGTACGAGTGCGTGCAGCGGGAACACGACATCGACGCGTTCATCCCGCATCCCGACGGCGGCCTGACCCCGTACCGGACGGCCGTCCGACTCGCGTTGCAGAAGACGCGCGAGGGCGAGGTCGAGATGAGCTGGCGCAACGCGAGCATGGACGGCGCGCCGAGCGACCCGCTGCCGAGCGACCCGGAGTGGGCCGGCCACGTCGTGGACGTCGACGATCGAACGCGCCGGACCACGGCCTCGGCTGAGGACGTCTGGCGTGTCATCGAGTCGATCGGCGGCGACAACGGCTGGTACTCGCTGCCCCTCGCCTGGGCCCTGCGCGGGTGGATGGACCGCATCGCCGGTGGCGTCGGTCTGAGCCGCGGCCGGCGGAACCCGGATCGACTCGAGACCGGGGACGTCCTGGACTGGTGGCGGGTCGAGGAGCTCGACCGGGGCCGTTACCTCCGGTTGCGAGCGGAGTTCAAGGCCCCGGGCCGCGCCTGGCTGGAGCTGTCCGTGCGGCCCACCGAGGACGGCTCCGAGTACCACCAGCGGGCGATCTGGTTCCCGCAGGGACTCGCCGGACGCCTCTACTGGTGGTCGATCCTCCCGTTCCACGGGATCATCTTCCCCGGCATGGTCGAGCGCATCACGGCGCGTGCGGAACGCGGCGGCGGACGCCAGGACCTCCCACACGAGGCGCCGCTCGGCACACCACACCGCGAGACCGCCGCGAGCGAACGCTCGGCGGCCGGATGAGGTCCCCGGGTCGCACCGGAAGCCCGCCCACGGCAGAATGGACCACGACGTCGAGGAGGCAGTCATGACCGACGAGCAGACCGGAATCGAACAAGGCGGCGCGGACGAAGCCCACGAGGCTCCCGCGGGGGAAGCAGCAGCGGACTCGTCCGCCACCCAGGCCCCACGCCAGCGGCCGTCGTCCTCGGACCACGACGGCGAACTCGTGCTGTTCGTGGGCGACAGCCTGACGGCAGGCGGCGACTGGCAGTCGTGGCTGCCGGGGGAGCGGGTGCGGAACCTCGGGGTGAACGGGGACACCACCGACGGCGTGCTCGCGCGCCTCGACGAGGTCGTCGCGGCACAGCCCGACGTCATCGTGCTGCTCATCGGCACGAACGACTTCGGCAACCACCGGGCGACCGCTGAGCACGTCGTGCGCAACGTCGAGTCCATCCTGGTGGACCTGCGCCGCGACCTGCCGGGCGTCCGGCTGCTGCTCGTGTCGATCCTGCCCCGCGCGGCGTCGTTCACACCCCGGATCGAGGAGGCGAACCGGCACCTCCGGCAGTTCGTCGCGACCTGCCGCGCGCAGTTCCTCGACCTGTGGCCGGCACTCGCCGAGGGCGACCGGATCGACCCCCGGTTCACCGAGGACGACCTGCACCTCAACGAGGACGGCTACCGCGCCGTGGTGGGCGAGCTCCTCCCCGCGCTCGAGCGGCTCCGGGACCTGCCGCCCATGTCGCGTCCGATCAACCTGGCGGACCTCCGCGACCTCCAGCGCTGATGCCGTCCGGCTCCCGCCGACAGGCGGAACCGGACTTCACACGTCCCGCTCTCGCGCCCGGCCTCCTGGCCGCGGTGGGCCTCCTGGCCTGCATCGCGCTCGTCGGCTCGTCCGGCTTCGTGTTCGTGCGTGTCGGCGTGACGTTCCTGGCGCTGGTCGTCATCGTGTTCGCGTTCCGGGCGCGAGCGTGGGTCGCCGCCGCCGTCACGCTGGCGATCGCCGTGTGCTGGAACCCCGTCGTGACGGTGCCGATCCCCGGCCAGCTGTGGGCGGCCCTCCAGATCGTCGCGGCCGCGGCGTTCGTCGCGGTGGGCATCGTCGTGAAGGTGCCCGACGACCGCACATGACGGACGGTCACGCGCGCCCTCACGCCGCTGACCGACCGCACTGACGCCGCCACCGTGGACCGATAGGATTCGGATGGCGGGCACCGTGCCCGACCGCATCGAGAAGGGCGTGGATGGCCGACGAGACCGCACCGGAGACCGAGAGTCCGCTGCTGAACCCTCATCCGTCCTCCGGCGGACTCGAACGATCCGACGTCGTGGTCCGGAAGGGCCGGCTGACGCTCCTCAACGGGCACCTCACCCCGCAGCAGTCGATGATCGAGGACCTGCTCTTCATCGACGACGCGCTCACGGCCGCCGACGTCGACCACATGCTCATCCGCGGCAACGACACCCGGCCCGTGCTCGCGCTCGACGAGCGTGACCGACAGCGCGCCGAGAGCACGCTCATGGACGCCTGCGCGAACGAGCCGTTCTACGCGAAGCCACCGGGGGAGCGCGCGGTCCTCATCGCCGACGACGGTCTCGGGCAGTCCGGGAGGGACGTGCTGCGGCTGTTCCGTCCCCGTCTGGAGCCGATCGGTCGCCTCCGCTACGGCGCGGACACCGCGGTCCAGGTCGAGTTCTGGCGCGTCACCGACACCGAGGTCCTCGCGCCCGTCGAGAACGCGATGATGCGCCGCAGTCTGCCGCTCGACGAGTTCGTCCGGACCGAGGTGGAGCGCTACGGCCGCACGTGGCAGACGATCGAGCACATGTTCGACGACCACGTCAGCGACATCACGTTCCCCATCGACATGGTCTTCTCGTGGGTCGACGGCAACGCGATCGAGTACCAGCGCGCCCGGCAAGCCCAGCAGGCCAGCGCCGTCCTGGGCGAGGGCGACGACGCCCCGGCCCGCTTCCGGCAGATCGACGAGCTCAAGTACGCACTCCGGTCGGTGCACACGTTCGCGCCCTGGATCCGCACGATCTACATCGCGACCGATTCCCCCGCCCCGGCTTGGCTCGCGGATCACCCACGGGTGCGGATCGTCCGGAGCGAGGAGTTCTTCGCCGATCCGTCGGTCCTGCCGACGCACAACTCGCAGGCCGTCGAGTCGCAGCTCCACCACATCCCCGGCTTGAGCGAACACTTCATCTACTCGAACGACGACATGTTCTTCGGCCGCTGGGTCGACCCGTCGATGTTCTTCTCGCCCGGCTCGATCACGAAGTTCATCCTCGCCACCACCCGGATCGGCCTGGGGACGAACAACGCTCAGCGCAGCGGCTTCGAGAACTCGGCACGGGTGAACCGGCAGCTCCTCCAGCAGCGGTTCGGCGCGATCACCACGCGGCACCTCGAACACGCCGCCACCCCGCTCCGCAAGAGCGTCATGTCCGAGATGGAGCACGAGTTCGCCGACGAGTTCGCGCGCACGGCAGCGTCACGGTTCCGCGCCGCCGACAACATCTCCGTGACGAACTCGCTGTACCACTACTACGCACTCATGACCGGGCGCGCCATCGTCCAGGAGAACGCGGTGGTGCAGTACGTCGACACGACCATGGTGTCCGGCCTCACGGCGCTCGACGAGCTGCTCCGCCGGCGCAACGTCGACTTCTTCTGCCTCAACGACGGGAGCTTCCCGGAGGTCTCCGACGACGAGCGCACCGCCCGGGTGACGGACTTCCTCGAGAAGTACTTCCCGTTCCCGGCCCCGTGGGAGCGGCCCACCGATGGGATCGCTCCCGCCGGAGCCGCTACCGCCGGCTGACGGGGGAGGCCGGCACCACCTCGTCGCGGAACACGGGGATGCTCGAGGTGACCGGCTGCGGTTCGACCGCGGCCGGGATGACCACGCCTGCCGCAGCGAGCCGTTCGGCAACCTGTACCGGCGCGACGCGCTCACCCACGGTCGCGTAGTGCCCGATCGGAACGACCGAGTGGACCACGGTCGATCCGTACACGTGCACGAGGTTGAACGACTGCGCACCGTCGCGCCCGCGGGTGCCACCGCCCTCGGTGACCAGGTCCTGCGTGTAGCAGGTCGCGCTGGCGACCGAGACGGGGATCCCGGCGAACTGTGACGTCGTCGAGTAGTGCAAGTGGCCACCGATGATCGAGATGATGTCGGAGCCCTCCACCACCTCGGCGAGTGCCTGCTGGTCGCGCAGTTCGACGAGGACCGTCAGGTCCTGGACACTCGGCACGGGCGGGTGGTGGAGCGCGAGGATGGTGCCGTGCGGCGCCGCCACGCTGAGTTCCTCGGCGAGCCAGTCGAGCTGCGCGGAGGTCAGTTCCCCGTAGTGGTGGCCAGGCACACTCGTGTCGAGCGTGATCACCCGGAGCCCGTTGACGTCGTACACGAAGTCCACGGGCCGGTCGGTGGGCTGCAGACCGAACAGCTCACGCCGGAACGCGCCACGCTCGTCGTGGTTGCCCATCGCCCAGATGAGCTGGGCACCGAGTCGTTCCGACGCCGGTTCGAGGATGCGGCGGACCCGTGCGTACGCTCCTGGCTCACCGCGGTCCGCGACGTCGCCCGTGACGACGATGGCCTCGGGGTGCGAACCCGACGCCTCGATCTCGTCGACGATCTGCTGCAACCGCGCAGCCGAGTCGACGTCTCCGTACAGCTCGCCGTCAGCGGCGATGAGGTGGGTGTCGGAGAGGTGGAGCAGGAAGTGGTTCGGCCTGGGGTGTTCGGCCGTCCGGATGTCCATGGAGCTCGCAATCAATCACTCGTCGAGGAACAGCGCGGCCAACGTTGTCACAGCCACGTACACCAGTCCAGCACCCGCGCGTGAACGTGCCCTGAACTGGGTGGGCGTGTCCGATCGTCCCCAGGTGAACGACGAAGCGCCCGACCACCATCGTGGTCGGGCGCTCCCGTATGTCGGTTCAGTGACCGCCGCTGCCGACCTGCGGCGCCTGGTGCGTGCCCTCGAGGTCCGGCCCGTGGTGCGCCGCATGCGCGGCGTCGAGCTCGGGCTTGGAGACGGGGGCGATGCGATCCTCGAAGAAGAACTTCGACATCCGAGCGCGGACCCGCTCGACCGGGCTGATCTTGCCACGTGCGTTCGGATGGAGCATGAGCGGCTGGTACTCGTTGAACTGCAGCAGACGCCACCGCTCGTACTCGTCGAGCTGCTCGTGGACCTCGATGTACTCGCCGTGCGGCAGGCGCACGATGCGGCCCGACTCGTACCCGTGCAGCACGATCTCGCGGTCCTTCTTCTGCAGCGCGAGGCAGACGCGCTTCGTGATCCAGAAGGCGAAGAACGGGCCGAGGACGACCATCGCCTGCACCACGTGGATGACGTGGTTCAGGGAGACCATGAAGTGCGTGGCGATGATGTCCGAACTCGCGGCGGCCCAGAGGCCGCCGTAGAGCGTCATGCCGGCGGCACCGATGGCCGTGCGGGTCGGCGCGTTGCGCGGGCGGTCGGCGATGTGGTGCTCGCGCTTGTCGCCCGTGACCCACGCCTCGAGGAACGGGTACAGCAGGATGGCGCTGATGAGCAGCACGAGCACGATGATCGGCGCGAGGATGTTCATCGAGAGCGTGTAGTTGCCCCAGATCACGAACTCCCAGTGCGGCGGGACCAGACGCAGGGCGCCGTCGGCGAAGCCGATGTACCAGTCGGGCTGGGTCCCCGCGGACACGGGGGACGGGTCGTACGGACCGTACGTCCAGATCGGGTTGATCGTGAACAGCGACGCGATCAGGGCGAGGATGCCCGCGACGATGAAGAAGAACCCGCCCGCCTTCGCGGCGAAGGCCGGGAGGATCGGGACACCGACGACGTTCTCGTTGGTGCGGCCCGGGCCGGCGTACTGCGTGTGCTTGTTGATGACGACGAGCACGAGGTGCACACCGAGCACGGCGACCAGGATCGCCGGCAGCAGCAGGATGTGCAGCGTGTACAGGCGGCCGACGATCGCGGTCCCCGGGAATTCCCCGCCGAACAGCAGGTAGGCGATCCACACGCCGATGACCGGGACACCCTCGATCATGCCGACGATGATGCGGAGGCCGTTGCCGGACAACAGGTCGTCGGGGAGCGAGTACCCCGTGAAGCCCTCGGCCATGGCGAGGACCCAGAGGAGGAAGCCGAACACCCAGTTGAGCTCACGCGGCTTGCGGAACGCGCCCGTGAAGTACACCCGGAGCATGTGCAGCATGATCGAGGCCACGAACAGCAGCGCCGCCCAGTGGTGGATCTGCCGGACGAACAGACCGCCGCGGATGTCGAACGAGATGTTGAGCGTCGACTGGTACGCCGCCGACATCTCGATGCCCTTGAGCGGGACCCACGAGCCGTCGTACGAGACGTCCGCCATCGACGCCTGGAAGAAGAACGTCAGGAAGGTGCCGGACAGCAGCACGACGACGAAGCTGTAGAGCGCCACCTCGCCGAGCATGAACGACCAGTGGTCGGGGAAGATCTTGCGACCGACCTCTTTGACCAGCCCGGAGATGCTCGTGCGCTCGTCGATGTAGTTCGCGGCCGCGCCGACCAGCCGGGACGTCGGCGTCGGCGCGTTCTGCGGCGGTGTGGCCGCCGCCGGCGTGGGACCGGTGGTCCGTGTGGTGGTGGTGCTCATGAAACGCGCTCACGCTCCCAGAAGCTGGGGCCGACGGGCTCGTGGAAGTCGCTCTGCGCGACCAGGTAGCCCTCGGAGTCGACCGTGATGGGAAGTTGGGGAAGGGGCCGGCTCGCCGGGCCGAAGATGACCTCGCAGCTGTGCGCGACATCGAACGTCGACTGGTGGCACGGGCACAGCAGGTGGTGCGTCTGCTGCTCGTAGAGCGCGACGGGGCATCCGACGTGGGTGCAGATCTTCGAGTAGGCGACGATGCCGTCGTACCCCCAGTGTTCCTGGCCCTTGCGGGGATGGAGCTCCGACGGGTCCAGGCGCATGAGCAGGACGGCCGCCTTGGCCTTCTCCTCGAGCATGTCCGACTTGTCGAGCAGACCGTCGGGGATCACGTGGAAGACCGAGCCCTGGGTGACGTCGGACGCCTTGATCGGCAGGCCGGTCGGGTCCTTCGTCAGGCGCGTGCCCTGCTTCCACATCGTGTAGCTGAGGAGCTTGTTGGGGTCGGCAGCGGGCGCGAGATCGCGCACCAGCACGACACCAGGGAGCGGGAACGCCACGAGCGCACCGATGAGGCTGTTGCGGATGACCGTTCGACGGTTGAAGCCCGATTCCTTGTCGCCGAGCCGGAAGGCCTCGACGGCCTTCGCACGGGTCTCCTCGGAGCCACGGGTCGCGTGACGCTGCTCGGAGATCTCGCGGTCCACGACGAGGGTCTTGGACCAGTAGACGGCACCGAACCCGAGGGCGAGGAGCGCCAGCGTGATCGACAGACCGAGGAACAGGTTGCCGAAGCGGACCGTCGACAGGTCGCCGGCGCGGACGGGGAACGCGACGTAGGACGCGATCGCCAGGATGCTGCCGATGATCGAGATGTAGAAGAACGTCGCGACCTGACGCTCGGCCAGACGCTCCTTCTTCGGGTCGACGTCGGTCCGCCGCGGGCGGTGCGGCGGCTCACCGGGGTTCTGGAACGGTTCGGCGGGCAGGACCGCGGTACCGGCGGGGATCGAGGGCGTGTCGTGCTTCTCGACAGCGGAGGACGCGGACAGTACGTCGTCGTCGCGCTCTGTCATGGTGTTCCCTTCAGTGGTGTCGTGCGACACGGGTCGATCAGTTGGTCTTCGCGGTGAGCCAGACGGTCACCGCGACGACCGCACCGAGTCCGAAGATCCAGAGGAACAGGCCCTCTGCCACCGGGCCGATGTCACCGAGGGCGAACCCGCCCGGGGACTTCGTGTCCTGGATGTACTTCAGATAGGTGATGATGTCCGCCTTCTGCTTCGGCGTGATGTTCAGGTCGTTGAAGACCGGCATGTTCTGCGGACCGGTGAGCATGGCCTCGTAGATGTGCTTGCCCGACACCGACTTGAGGTTCGGCGCGTACTTGCCCTCGGTCAGGGCACCGCCGGCACCCGCGACGTTGTGGCACATCGCGCAGTTCACCCGGAACAGTTCGGCGCCCTTGGCCGCGTTGGCGTTGCCGTTGGTGAGGCTCGCCTTCGGGATGGACGGGCCCGGGCCGAGCGACGACACGTAGGCGGCGATGTCCGCGACCTGCTCATCCGTGAACTGCGCGGGCTTCTCCTCGACCTGCGGGCCGTTCGACGCCGCGGGCATGCGACCCGTGCCGACCTGGAAGTCGACCGAGGCGGCGCCGACGCCGATGAGCGACGGACCGGACTTCGTGCCCTGTGCGCTGAGCCCGTGGCACGTGGCGCAGTTCGACGCGAAGAGCTTCTGCCCCTCGTTGACCCGCGACTGGCTGGTGGCCGCGACCGTGGTCGACTGCGAGGAGTCCGCGTTGGCCGATGAGGTGAACAGGGCGTACGCGCCGCCGGTCGTCATCAGGCCGACGACGATCAGCGACACGGTCGCCAGCGGGGAGCGGCGGCCCTTCTTGGCGCCGGTGCGGCGCTCGGACTTGCTTCGAGAGAACATGCGCGTGGGGCTATCCGATTCCTACTTGAGAAGGTAGATGACGGCGAAGAGGCCGATCCAGACGACATCGACGAAGTGCCAGTAGTACGACACGACGATCGCGGTGGTCGCTTCCTTGTGACCGAAGTTCTTCGCGGCGAAGCCGCGGCCGAGGGTCAGGAGGAACGCGAGGAGGCCGCCGGTGACGTGGAGGCCGTGGAAGCCCGTGGTCATGAAGAAGGCAGACCCGTAGGCGCTCGAGGACAGCGTGACGCCCTCGTGCCAGAGGTTCGAGTACTCGTAGACCTGGCCGCAGATGAACACCGCGCCCATGCAGTAGGTGACGAAGAACCACTCGGTCATGCCCCAGTCGCGCGGCTTCCAGCTCGTGCGGTGCACCTGGAAGCGCTCGGCGGCGAACACCGCGAACTGGCAGGCGAAGCTCGACAGGACCAGGACGATCGTGTTCGTGGCGGCGTACGGCACGTCGAGGTGCGCGGTCTCGGTCGCCCAGAGCTTCGGGGACGTGCTGCGCAGCGTGAAGTAGATCGCGAACAGGCCGGCGAAGAACATGACCTCGCTGCCCAGCCACACGATGGTCCCCACGGCGACGGGGTTCGGCCGGTTCAGGACCGCGCCCTGGGCTGGTCTGGAGAGAGGGGTGCTTGTCACGTCGTCCATTATGGCCCGAACCACGGACAGTGTTTTCGCAGGCAACTGGCGGGTCCTTCGAAATCAGTACGATCGGGGGCATGCACGACTCGTTCTCCTGGCCGTCGGTCATCGGCTCCCTCATGGCCGGCACGGACCTGTCGATCAGCGAATCCGCATGGGCCATGGAGGACATCGTCGCCGGGCGTGCCACACCCGCCCAGATCGCGGGGTTCCTCGTCGCGCTCCGCGCCAAGGGCGAGACGGTGGACGAGGTCGTCGGGTTCCGTGACGCGATCCTCGAGAGCGCCGTCCCACTCGACGTCGACCCCATGGCGCTCGACATCGTCGGGACGGGTGGCGACGTCGTCGGGACGGTGAACGTCTCGACCATGGCGGCGATCGTCGTCGCCTCCGCCGGGGTGCCCGTCGTCAAGCACGGCAACCGTGCATCGAGTTCCCGTTCGGGGTCGTCCGACGTCCTCGCGGCACTCGGCCTCGACCTCACCCTCGACGCCGCGCGTGTCGCCGAGACGTTCCGCCGCGTCGGCCTGACGTTCGCGTTCGCGAGTGCCTTCCACCCGGGGTTCGCCCACGCCGCGTCGGTCCGCCGGGAGATCGGCGTCCCCACGGTCTTCAACTTCCTCGGGCCCCTCGTGAACCCGGCTCGGTGCGAGGCGAACGCCGTCGGCGTGGCGCAGCTCGACCTCGTGCCGATCATCACGGGCGTGTTCCAGACACGGGGTGCGACGGCACTGGTGTTCCGGGGGGACGACGGGCTCGACGAGCTCACCACGACCGGCCACAGCCACATCTGGGAGGTCAGCGGCGGCTCCGTGACCGAGCATGATCTCGACCCCCGGGACCTCGGCATCCCTCGTGCCCGCACGACCGACCTCCTGGGCGGCGAGCCCGCCGAGAACGCCGCGATCGTGCGGCGCGTGCTGGCGGGGGAGACGGGCGCGGTGCGCGACATCGTGCTCCTCAACGCCGCCGCCGGCCTCGTCGCGTTCCGGCTCGCCGCCGATCCCACACAGGTGTTGCGGCCGCTGCTGCAGCGGTTCCGCGAGGAACTCGTGGTCGCGGCCGAGGCCGTCGACTCCGGAGCGGCGGAAGCGAAGCTCGCGGCCTGGGTGGGCGAGCACCGAGCCTGAAGCGTTCCTCACGGAGCACGGGCGTGTCGACGACGCGCGTCGTCCATCCCCGTCAGGTCCGGACCGCTCGGGGACGAGGCGGGCCGCCCGGCGGGGGAGGCCGGTCCTCCCGACCGACACGCGGACGGCCCCGGCCACGGTCGTGGTCGGGGCCGTCCGTCGGCGGGCGTCAGCGGCTCAGAGGACGTCCTCGTCGACCCAGTCGAAGGTCTTCGTGACGGCCTTCTTCCAGAGCCGGATCTGGCGCGCCCGCTCGGTCTCGTCGAGCTGGGGCTCCCACCGCTTGTCCTCCTGCCAGTTCGCCCGCAGCTCGTCGAGGTTCTGCCAGAACCCGACGGCGAGACCGGCCGCGTACGCCGCACCGAGCGCGGTGGTCTCCGCGACGACCGGCCGCACGACGGGCACGTCGAGGATGTCCGCCTGGAACTGCATGAGGGCGTCGTTCGCGACCATGCCGCCGTCGACCTTGAGCTCCGTCAGGTCGACGCCCGAGTCGGCGTTGACGGCGTCGAGGACCTCGCGCGTCTGGAACGCGGTCGCCTCGAGCGCGGCGCGGGCGATGTGGCCCTTGTTCGCGTATCGGGTGAGCCCGACGATCGCACCACGGGCGTCCGAGCGCCAGTACGGCGCGAACAACCCGGAGAAGGCCGGGACGACGTACACGCCGCCGTTGTCCTCCACGGTCGTCGCGAGCGCCTCGACCTCCGGCGCGCTCCCGATCAGGCCGAGGTTGTCGCGGAGCCACTGGATGAGCGACCCGGTGACGGCAATGGAGCCCTCGAGCGCGTAGTGCGTCGGCTGGTCGCCGAGCTTGTACCCGACCGTGGTGAGGAGCCCGTTCTCCGACCGGACGATGTCGGTTCCCGTGTTGAAGATGAGGAAGTTGCCGGTGCCGTACGTGTTCTTCGACTCGCCCTGGTCGAACGCGGCCTGGCCGAACGTCGCGGCCTGTTGGTCGCCGAGGATGCCCGCGATCGGGACCTCGCGCAGCAGGTTCGACGGCTCGACCGTGCCGTACACCTCGGATGACGAGCAGATCTTCGGCAGCATCGACTTCGGCACGCCGAACTGCTCGAGGATGTCGTCGCGCCACTCGAGCGTCTCGAGGTCCATGAAGAGGGTCCGCGACGCGTTCGTCACGTCGGTCGCGTGGACGCCTCCATCCGTGCCGCCGGTGAGGTTCCAGAGCACCCAGGTGTCGGTCGTCCCGAAGAGCAGGTCACCCGCCTCGGCCTTCTCCCGCGCCCCCTCGACGTTCTCGAGGATCCACATGATCTTGGTGCCGGCGAAGTACGTCGCGAGTGGCAGGCCGACGATCGACTTGAAGCGGTCGGTGTCACCGTCCGCGAGGCGGTCGACGATGGACTGCGTGCGGGTGTCCTGCCAGACGATCGCGTTGTAGACCGGCTTGCCCGTGGTCTTGTCCCACACGACGGCGGTCTCACGCTGGTTGGTGATGCCCACGGCCGCGACGTCGTGCCGGGTGATGTCCGCCCGCGAGAGCGCCTGACCGATGACCTCGCGCGTGTTGTCCCAGATCTCGGTCGGGTCGTGCTCCACCCAGCCCGCGCGGGGGAAGATCTGCTCGTGTTCCTTCTGCCCGACGGACACGATGGACCCGGAGTGGTCGAAGACGATCGCTCGCGTGCTCGTGGTGCCCTGGTCGATGGCGACGATGTAGTCGGCCATTGGTGTGTGCTCCTCTGGGTTGTCGGTGCCGGCCGCTGGTGCGGCGCGACGGTTCGGTTGGGACCGGTCCGGGAGGGACGGGGTCCGGTCGGCGGGTCCGCTCAGGGCCCGGGACGGGGACGTGGTCGTGGAAGCCCGTGGTCGTGGAGGCCCGTGGTCCCGCGTCAGCTGACGATCGGGAGCAGTGCCACGGACAGCACCGCCGCGAGCGCGCCGCCGACGAGCGGGCCGACGACCGGGACCCAGGCGTAGGCCCAGTCATTCGATCCCTTGCCGCGGATCGGCAGGAAGGCGTGTGCGATGCGGGGACCGAGGTCACGCGCCGGGTTGATCGCGTACCCGGTCGGTCCGCCCAGGCTCACACCGATCGCGATGACCAGGAAGGCCACGGGGATGGCGCCGAGCTCCGCGGGGGTCTTGCCGTTCGTGAAGGCGATGATGACGAAGACGAGGACGAACGTGCCGATGATCTCGGTCACGAGGTTCCAGGCGTAGTTGCGGATGGCAGGACCGGTGGAGAACACGCCGAGCTTGGCTGCCGGGTCCGGTTCCTGGTCGAAGTGCTGCCGGTATGCGAGCCAGCACAGCACCGCTCCGATGACCCCACCGATCATCTGCGCGAGCCAGTACAGCAGCATCGTGCCGAACGAGATGTTGCCGAGGATGAACTGCGCCAGACTCACCGCCGGGTTGAGGTGCGCACCCGACTTGTACGACACCGTGACGCCGGCGAACACGGCGAAGCCCCAACCGATCGTGACCATCAGGGTGCCGGCCGCGAACCCCTTGGTCTTCGTCAGGGCGACGTTCGCCACGACGCCGGTGCCGAGGAGGACCAGCACCGCCGTGCCCACCACCTCGGAGAGGAACTTGATCCCGATGCCGTCCATCGGCGACCTCCTTGTCATGAGGAGGAGGTGCGGGCGACCCGCCACTCCCCGTTGAGTGATTCTCGCCGAGCATAGCGGCGGGCGAGGGCTCCCAGGATGGCCGATCCGCGGCCGTGCGGACGGGTTGCACGAACGTGCAGGGGGAGGAGTGGGCCGCTCCTGCTCGACGACCGCACGAGGGTCCGACGATCCTGCACGTTCGTGCAGGCAGTCCTGCGGAGCCCTCGCGCTACATTGACGTCCAGCACCGGACGACGACGACCGTGACCACCCTCGTCGTCTCGGGCCGACCACGGGAGGCACCGCATGAAGAAGCTCGTCAACGATCCGCGCGAGGTCGTCACGGAGACGGTCCGCGGGTTCGCGCTCGCCCACGCCGGGGCCGTCGTCCTCCAGGAGGACCCCGTCCACCTCCGCCGCGCCGACGCGCCGGTCGCCGGCAAGGTCGCCATCGTCAGCGGTGGGGGGAGTGGCCACGAGCCGCTGCATGCCGGGTTCATCGGGTACGGCATGCTCGACGCCGCGGTGCCGGGACCGGTCTTCACGTCGCCGACGCCCGACCCGATCGTCGACGCGACGAAGGCGGTGGACGGGGGAGCGGGTGTGCTCCACATCGTCAAGAACTACACGGGCGACGTCCTCAACTTCGAGACGGCCGCCGAACTCGCCGAGGCCGAGGGGATCCGCGTCGTGTCGGTGCTCGTCGACGACGACGTCGCCGTGCAGGACTCCCTCTACACGGCAGGGCGCCGCGGGGTCGCCGGCACCGTCGTCGTGGAGAAGCTCGCCGGAGCGGCGGCGCAACGCGGTGACGACCTCGACGCGGTCGCGGACGTCGCCCGACGCGCGATCGCGTCGACACGGTCCATGGGGTTGGCGCTCGCGCCGTGCACGGTGCCGCACGCGGGGGAGCCGTCGTTCACCCTCGGGGACGACGAGGTCGAGCTCGGCATCGGCATCCACGGCGAACCCGGGCGCGAGCGCATCCCGATGGCCCCGGCCGACGTCCTCGTCGAGCAGGTGATCGAACCGGTGCTCGCGGACCTCGACGCACCGCGCGGTTCCCGCGTGCTCCTGTTCGTCAACGGGATGGGCGGCACGCCGCTGTCCGAGCTGTACATCGTGTTCCGCCGCGCCGCCGAGATCCTGTCGGACCAGGGACTCGAGCTGTCGCGTAGCTTGGTCGGGAACCACGTCACGTCCCTCGAGATGCAGGGGTTCTCGATCACCGTCACGGTGCTCGACGACGACTCCACCGCACTCTGGGACGCCCCGGTCGAGACCCCGGCGCTCCGCTGGGGCCGCTGACCGCCCCGACAGAGAGGAACGACATGCCGCTCGACACCGACTGGGCGACGCAGTGGATCCGCAGGACCGCCGACGTCATCCGGGACAACCGCACCGACCTCATCGCCCTCGACCGCGAGATCGGGGACGGCGACCACGGGGAGAACCTCGACCGTGGGTTCCACGCCGTCGTCGAGTCCCTCGATGACGGCGACCTGGCGACCCCCGGCGCGGTCCTCAAGCTCGTCGCCACGCGGCTCATCAGCACGGTCGGCGGCGCGTCGGGACCGCTCTTCGGCACCGCGTTCCTGCGCGCGTCGCAGGCGCTGGGGGATCGTGAGACGCTCGACGCCGACGCCGTGGTCGCCCTGCTGACCGCCGCGCGGGACGGCATCGTCGCCCGCGGCAAGGCCGAGCCCGGCGACAAGACCATGATCGACGCGTGGACGCCGGCCGTCAATGCCGGCACCGCCGCGGCGGCCGGGGGAGCGACCCCGGAGGCCGTGCTCGTGGCGGCGGCCGACGCAGCGGCCGAGGGCGCGGCGGCGACCGAGCCGCTCGTCGCGCGCAAGGGCCGGGCGAGCTACCTGGGGGAGCGCGCCGTGGGGCACCGCGATCCGGGCGCGCAGTCGACCGCGCTGCTCCTCCGGGCAGCGGTGGACGCATCGGGCGGCCCGGCGTGAGCGTCGGGATCCTCGTCGTCTCGCACAGCGCCAAGATCGCCGAGGGCGTCGTCGAGCTCGCGGCACAGATGGCCCCGGACGTCCGGTTCGCGACCGCGGGCGGCACCGACGACGGCGGCATCGGGACGAGCTTCGAGGCCGTCACCGACGGCATCGCCGCGCTCGGCGACACCGACGGCGTCGTCGTCCTGTGTGACCTCGGTTCGGCCTACCTGACGACCGACACCGCACTCGACTTCTTGACGGACGACGACCGTGGTCGGGTGCACGTCTCGCACGCGCCGCTGGTCGAGGGGACCGTCGCAGCCGCGGTCGCGGCGCAGACCGGAGGCGACACCCACGCGGTGGTCGCGGCCTCGGAGTCCGCCGGGGGAGCGGACACACCGGACGGGCCGGAGTCCCTACCGGACGGTGACACCCCGGCCGGACCGACCACGGGCGTCGTCTCGGCGACGGTCGAGCTCGTGAACGCCTCGGGACTCCACGCCCGACCCGCGGCCGAGTTCGTCAAGACCGCCGCCAAGTACGACGCTTCGGTCACCGTGAACGGCGTGGACGCCAAGAGCCTGCTGGCGATCATGGCGCTCGCACTGCCCCAGGGCGCGACCGTCGCCATCGACGCGACGGGGGAGGACGCGCGGGACGCGGTCGAGGCGCTCGTCGCGCTCACGGCCTCCGGGTTCGGTGAGCGGGACGCCGAGTAACCGTGAGCGAAAATCGGACAACGGCTGGGTCCGGCGACTAGCGTCCGCGGTGACGCGCGACGCCGCACTCCGACGGCCCCTGGGCGCGTCCCGTTCGAGAGGGACCCCGCATGTCCGAGAACTACCCGCCCGCACCGACTGAGCCCGGCGGTCCCGTCACCGCTCCGTCGCGCTCGAACGGTCTCACGATCGCCGCCCTCGTGCTCGGGGTCATCGGTGTCGTGTTCGCGCTCCTCGTCCCCATCATCGGGATCATCTGCGGCGTCCTGGCGCTCGTGCTCGGCCTCGTGGCGCGTCGACGCGGCGCTGCCGCTGGGCGCGGGCGCGGCATGGCACTGGCTGGCGTCATCCTGGGCGCCATCGCCATCGTCGCGGCGATCGTGAACATCATCGTCGCGGCGTCGATCATCTCGCAGCACATGTGACACTCCTGCGGATCGACGGATGGCCTCGGCAGAACGCCGGGGCCATCCGCCGTTCCGAGCAGGGCAGTCCGCGTTCCAAGCCGGCCCAGCACTGGCGCTTACCTGACATAATATGCATTATCGGCGCCCGTCAGAGTCGGCAGACCGGGTGTCCGGTCGGCAGCATCCACGGGTGTCCGGTCAGCAGCATCCACGGGTGTCCGGTCAGCAGAGTTCACCCGGGCGAAACACGATCCATGGCATCAATGGGACATGGACCCGCTCATCCTCGGCATCTTCCAGAGCCTCAGCCCGAACGGCACCGTCGGGTCGGCGTGGCAGCACCCCGACGACCGCTCGGCCGACTTCACCGACCTCGACCACTGGATCCGTCTGGCACGGATGTTCGAGGAGGCACGGCTCGACCTCCTGTTCCTCGCCGACAGCTACGGGTTCCCGGCGCTCGACGGCGAACTCATCCCGGCCTCGGTCAAGGAGGGTCGTGGGATCCCGGGCGGCGATCCGATGCCGCTCGTGACCGCGCTTGCCGCGGCGACCGAGCGACTCGGGTTCATCCTCACGGCCTCCACCACGGTCGAACCACCCGCGGCGAACGCCCGCAGGTTCGCCACGCTCGACCACTTCACCAAGGGCCGGATCGGCTGGAACATCGTCACCGGGTCCTCGGGCGCGACCGCGGCGGACCTGATGGGCAAGGCCCTCGTGCCGCACGACGAGCGCTACGACATGGCGGACGACTACCTGGCGCTCGACCTGGCGCTGTGGGAGGACTCGTGGGCCGACGACGCGCTGGTCCGGGACAAGGCGACGAACACGTACGCGGATCCGGCCGGGGTCCGGATGATCACGCACGACGGGCCGTACTTCCGCTCGCGCGGCATCCTCAACCTGCCGCCGTCGCCGCAGCGAACGCCGCTCCTCGTCCAGGCCGGGACATCGGGGCGCGGGATGCGGTTCGCCGGTGAGCACGCCGAAGCCGTGTTCGTCGCCGGCGGGGCACCGGAGCGGGTCGCACGGAACATCGCCGCGATCCGGCAGGCCGCGGTCGAGGCCGGCCGCTCCCCCAGCGCCGTCAAGGTCCTGGTCGGCGCGCTGTTCCTCGTCGGACCGACCGAGGAGGCGGCGCAGCGGACGCACCGGGAGATGCTCGCGATGTCGACGCCCGAGGGGGCCGCGGCGATCTTCGCCGGGAACACCGGTGTCGACCTCCTGGCGCTCGACCCGGACCAGCCTCTGGCGCAGCAGCGGACCGAGCTCGGGCTGTCGAACCTGCAGCGGTACCTCGGCCGTGACGGTCGCCCCGGCCCCACCGTGCGCGAGATCATCGAGGACTTCCGGGTGACGGGCATCAACGGCAGCGTCTTCGTCGGAACCGGCGCGAGCGTGGCGGACCAGGTCGAGGAGTTCGTGCGGACGACGGGTGCGGACGGGTTCCTCATCCAGCCCCACATGACGCCGGGCACGTACGAGGACCTCATCGAGTACCTGCTGCCGGTGCTCCGTGCCCGCGGTCTCGCCCGGGACGAGTACGTCGGCGACACCCTGCGCGAGCGGTTCTTCGGGCCCGGACACCGGCGCCTCCCCGCCGAGCTGCGCCGGAACGCGGGTGCCGTGACGACGGTGTCCTGACGCCGGGGACCGCGCTACCATCGCGCCATGGACGACGTCGTGGTCGATGCGGTGGGACGCCCCGAGCCGCCGGTCGCGGCCGACGAGGCCGCGACACTCGTCGGGTTCCTCGAGTACCAGCGCGCGACCTTCGCGTGGAAGACGTCGGGCCTCGACGCCGCGGGTCTCACGACGAGCGTCGGCGTCTCGACCATGACGCTCGGGGGGATGCTGAAACACCTCGCGCTCGTCGAGGACGACTGGTTCGACCACGTCGTGCTCGGGCACCCCGACCGCGCTCCCTGGGACGCCGTCGACTGGGACGTCGACCCGGACTGGGAGTGGCGGACCGCCGCGGACGACGACCCCGACGCCCTCCGGTCGCTGTGGACCGAGGCGGTGGAGCGCGCTCGCGGCGCCGTCGCGACCGCGCTCGCGGACGGCGGACTCGACCGGGCGTCGGCCGTGGCGTGGCCGGACGGGCGACGGCCGAGCCTCCGCTGGGTGCTCTGCCACATGATCGAGGAGTATGCCCGGCACAACGGGCACGCCGACCTGATCCGGGAGGCCGTGGACGGACTCGTCGGCGAGTGACGGGCGCGGGCGGAGAGCCGCCGCCAGCGCTTGTCGTCGCCCGCCGTGCTCGGCAGACTCAGGGCATGACCGTTCGGTGGTTCAGCGTCGTCGTGGATTGTCAGGACCTGCACGCGCAAGCGCGGTGGTGGGCGGACACGCTCGACTGGCGACTCGTGTACGAAGCCGACGACGAGGCGGTGATCGTGCCGCCTCACGCACTCGATCCCTCTCGTCTCGTGCCCCTGCACGAGCGGGGTCCGGGCCTCGTGTTCGTCCCGGTCCCCGAAGGCAAGACGGTGAAGAACCGACTCCACATCGACCTCGCGCCAGGACCGGAGGACGACCAGGCCACCGACGTGCAGGCGTTGCTCGACCGCGGCGCGACCCGCGCGGACGTCGGTCAGGACGACGACGTCTCCTGGGTCGTCCTGCGCGACCCCGAGGGCAACGAGTTCTGCGTGCTCTCCCCGCGCGACTGACCGCGTCAGGCGAAGCGGCGCACGAGCGCGGGCAGCTCCGGCGGTTCGAACGGCTCGGTCGTCGCCGCCAGCTCGTCGGCCGTCCACCAGCGCGCGTCGAGGATGTCGACGCGCTCCTCGTCGGTCCACTCCGCGTTCGACAGGGTGAACCCGGTGGTCCGCACGACGTAGAACTCGGAGTGGCCGCGGTCGTGGTCCGCCTCGTCGAAGTCCACCGCGAAGTCCCACGACCAAACGGACTCCCCCGGGTCCTCGATGAGGATGCCGGTCTCCTCGCGGAGTTCCCGGATCGCGGCGTCGCGGTGCGACTCCCCCGGGTCGACACCGCCGCCGGGCGTGATCCAGCGGTGGAAGCCGTCGCTGGACGGCGCTCGCGTGTCCATGAGGAACACGCGGCCGTCGGCGTCGAGCAGCAGGATCCGGGAGGTGCGGCGCAGGCCCGGCAGCGCGGTCACGACCGCGGTCCGCTAGGAAGCCGAGCCGACGAACTCGGACACGTCGCCGACGAGCTTCGTGTGATCGGCCGGGATGGGCTCGACCGCGGCGAGGGCGACCTCGGCCGCGAACTCGGCGACGTTGTAGAGCTTGCCGACGGACTCGCGACGCCCGCTGATCGCACCCGGGTTGATGCGCTCGAGCAGGGTCGCTGTGATCGTGCCCTCGATCATGTCGCCCGAGACGACCACGAACTCGATCCCGGCGGCGTCGAGCTGCGGGATGAGGTCACGGAGCGCGAGTTCCCCGGCCCGCTTGCTCTTGGCGACCGGCACGTACTCGGGCAGGGTCTCGGCGGTCTCGACGAAGTGCGCCTGGTGGCTCGTCACGAACACGACGCGCGACCCCGCCGGCATGAGCGGCACGGCCGTCGTGAGGACGTCGACCTGGGCGTCCCGGTTGAGGCGCAGCGCGTAGTCGTCGCCCATGCCGGCCTCCATACCGCCGGAGGCGTTGAGCACGAGGAGGTCGAGCCCGCCGAAGCGCTCGGCGATCGTGTCGAACATCGCCTGCACGGAGTCGTGGTCCGTGAGGTCGGCGCCGATGGCGATGGCCTCGCCGCCCGCGGCGGTGATGCGCTCCGCGATCTGGTCGGCGCGCTTGGCCTTGTTCCGGTAGTTCACGACCACACGGGCGCCCGCCTCCGCCAGGTAACCGAGGGTGTCCGCCCCGATCCCCCGGGACGACCCGGTGACGAGGGCGCGGGTACCGGCGAGTCGACCGGCGGCCAGGGGGTTGCTCACGTGTGGTGTCTCCTCGGATACGGGCCCGCGCCGCCGTCGGTTGGACCGCGCGTGACCGGGTCCGAGCCTAGCAACGCGGGCCTCCCGTCCCGCTGTCACCCCGCGCTGCTAGCGTGAGCGGCACCTGGATCGGACGGTGCGACGCACGCGCCGTCGGAACGCGACCCGAGGGAGGGCAGATCGCGTGGACGGTGTCATGTGGACCTGGGTGGTCGTGTGGATCGCCCTCGTCCTCGTGTTCCTCGTGGTCGAGGTCTTCACGCTCGACTTCGTGTTCGTGATGCTCGCAGCAGGGTCGGCCGGCGGTCTCGTCGCCTCGCTGCTCGGACTCCCGTGGTGGGCCGCCGTGCTCATCGCGGCGGCGCTGTCCCTCCTGCTCATCGCCCTCGTCCGACCGCGCGTCATCCACGCGCTGGGTCGGGGTGCCGATCCGCACCGCACGAACGTCGACGCACTCACCGGGATGCCGGGCGAGGTCGTCGTCGCGTTCACGGGCTCCGCCCCCGGCCAGGTCCGTCTGGCGAACGGCGAGACCTGGAGCGCGCGCATCGCCGCCGACACCGGCGCCGCGGTCCCGGTCCGCCCGCCCCTCGGCACGCCGGTCGTCGTGACCGGCGTCGAGGGCTCCACGGCGGTCGTCCGCCTCACCGAAAGGACAACACCATGACCGTCTCCACCGGGACGATCCTGCTCATCGCGCTCATCGTGGTGGTGGTCATCTTCGTGATCGTCGTGCTCAGCAGGGCGATCCGGATCATCCCGCAGGCGCGGGCCGGCGTCGTGGAACGGCTCGGCCGCTACCACAAGACGCTCACACCGGGTCTCAACCTGCTCGTGCCCTTCATCGACCGACTCCGCCCGCTGCTCGACATGCGCGAGCAGGTGGTCTCGTTCCCGCCGCAGCCCGTCATCACCGAGGACAACCTCGTCGTGTCGATCGACACGGTCGTGTACTTCCAGGTGACCGACGCCCGGGCCGCGACGTACGAGATCGCGAACTACCTCGGCGCGGTCGAGCAGCTCACGACCACGACCCTCCGCAACGTCGTCGGCGGCCTCAACCTCGAGCAGGCGCTCACCAGCCGCGACAACATCAACGGTCAGCTCCGCATCGTCCTCGACGAGGCCACGGGCAAGTGGGGCATCCGCGTCGGTCGGGTCGAGCTCAAGGCGATCGATCCGCCCGCGTCGATCCAGGACTCCATGGAGCAGCAGATGCGTGCCGAACGGAGCCGTCGTGCCGCCATCCTGCAGGCCGAGGGGACGAAGCAGTCCCAGATCCTCGAGGCCGAGGGCCAGCGGCAGTCCGCCATCCTCCGTGCCGAGGGCGAAGCGAAGGCCCGTGTGCTCGAGGCCGAGGGCGAGGCCCAGGCGATCGCGACGGTGTTCGGCGCCATCCACGCGGGCGACCCAGACGACAAGCTGCTGTCGTACCAGTACCTGCAGACCCTCCCGAAGCTCGCCGAGGGCAGCGCCAACAAGCTCTGGATGATCCCGAGCGAGTTCACCGAGGCATTGCAGGGCATCGCGCGCGGCTTCGGGGCGGGTCCGCTCGGAGGCGGCGGCCGACCCCATGTCGGGAGCGCGGGCAGCGGCGACGCCGGCCAGGACGCCCGCAACCAGGACTCCGGGAACGCTTCGGTCCGCCGCGCAGGCGGAACCGAGGCCGGCGGGTCGGCCGCTCCTGCCCTCATGGACCGCATCTCGGCCCTCGCCGCGGCGAGCCTCGCCGACACGACGCCCTCCTCGTCGGCGCCCGGAGCGGCGCTCGACGCAGCGGACGCCGCGCTCGACGCCCGGTTGGCGGAGTCGGATCGGAGTGTCGACGAGCACCTCGGCGCGAGCGACGGGAGCTCGCCGCAGCACGACTGACGGGCGCGCGGGGACTGGGAAGCCTCTGTGAAAGGCGAACATCGGAAACACCCGGGCGGGTAGCGCGGTTCCCATACACGGAAGCGATGCGGAAGGAGCGAACCATGGCTGATCGCAGTCTCCGGGGCATGCGACTCGGGAGCCAGAGTCTCCAGAGCGAAGAGGGCGTCGAGTTCTCCGAGCGCAGGCGAGCCGTCTACCAGACCGACAAGGGCACGACGTTCGAGGTCGTCTTCGCCGCCGAGGCGGAGATCCCCGACACGTGGCAGTCCCCCAGGAGCGGGCAGGAGGGTCGTCTCCTCGGTGATGACGGCGCTCCCGTCCCGATCGAGGAACACGACACGAAAGCGCCGCGCACCCACTGGGACATGCTGCTCGAGCGGCGGTCCCGCGAGGAGCTCGAAGAGCTCCTGCAGGAGCGCCTGACCTACCTGCGCGCCCGACGTGGCGAACAGAAGATCGGCGCCTGACACCGTCAGCGCCTGCGGACCGGGAGGGCCGTCCTCATCACGAGGGCGGCCCTCCCGTCATGTGCGGCGCCGGCGCCACGGCGCCGCGCCGAGCAGGACGAGCACGCCACCGATGACGACGACGGTCGTCAGACCGGTGCCGATGACGGTCGCCGGCGTGGTGCTCGTCCCCAGCGGCACGTCGGTCACCATCGACGTGGCCGTGTAGGCCGGAACCGAGTCGATGGTGCGTCCGGACGGATCGACGACCGCGCTCGCACCGACGGTCGAGATGTTCACGAGTGAGCGCCCCGTCTCGATCGCACGCATCCGGGCGATCGCGAGCTGCTGCAGGTTCTCGTCGGTGCCGTCGAAGTCGGCGTTGTTCGTCTGGGCGAGGATGAGCTGCGCATGGGCGGCCGTCATCTCGTCGGTCAGGCGGTCGTCGACGATGTCGAAGCAGATCGCGAGCCCGACGCGCACCCCCGCGACGCTGACGGTGTTCGGCTTCGTCCCCGGCGTGTAGTCACGGCCGATCAGCCCGATCAGGGACGGCGCGAGCTTGCTGTAGAACCAGCGGTCGGGCACGTACTCACCGAAGGGCACCGGATGGGCCTTGTCGTAGGAGCCCAGCCAGCCCTTGCCGGCCTGCCAGACGAAGGACGTGTTGTGGTACTGGCCACGGGCGTTCTCGGTGATCGCACCGGCGACGATCGGCGCGTGCGTGGCGGTGCTCAGGGCGTCGAGGGCCGCCGCCACCCCGGGCGAACGCCGAGGGTCGAACTCGGCCGACGCCTCCGGCCACACCACCATGTCGACTCCCTTGGCCGACGTGTCCGTCGCGTCGAGCTGGGACGACAGGACCTCGCCGGGCTGGGCGCCGTCGAAGTACCCCGCCGGACCGTCGCCCTGGACGCTCTCGACGCGGACCATGCCCGATGTCGTCGCGGGCCACGCCGGCACCGCGAGGACGACCACCACGACGCCGACCGCGAGCACGGCCCGGACGAACGGCCGCACACCGACCTCGACCGCGAGGGCGACGAGTGCCGCCACCATGAACACGAGCACGAACGTCAGTCCGAGCACCCCGAGCCAAGCGACGAGCGGTGCGAAGGGACTCTGTGACTGGCTCAGGGCGACGCGACCCCAGGAGAACCCGTTGTACGGGTAGTTCCCGCCGAGCCACTCGCGGCCCGTCCAGAGCGCCGCGACGACCGCAGGCGTGAGGAGCACTCGACCGAGGACGGTCGGAACCGCCCGCGGCACCCACCGGTACGCGAGCGCCATGGCCGCTCCCCCGAGCGCCGGGAACAGCGCCTCGAACAGCGCGAGCGCGAGCCAGGGCACCGGGCCGAGGTACTTCGCCGCCCAGTCCACGTCGACCAGGAAGAACGCGGCGCCGAAGACGTAGCCGAGCCCGAACGCCACCCAGAACCGCTGTCCTCGGACCGCGAGGAGCATCATCGCGACGGCGGGGAACGCCAGCACCCAGACGCCCGCCCCGGGGAACGCGAGGTCGAGGACGAGTCCGCCGAGCGCTGCCAGCGGGTACGCGACGGAGCGCGGGAGGACACCGACCGCGCCCGCGTCGTGACCGGGGCCGTGCCTCCAGACCGGCAGGGGGTGCCGGGGAGGGCGCCGCCGCGGTGTCGGACGGGGCGACTGCACGGCCTCCCCGCCGACGGCGGGCAGGCGCGTCGGACGGTCCTCGGTCGTCGTCATGGGATCGTCCCTCAGACCGTCGCGTAGGCGACGATGCCACGGCGCATGGCGTCGGCGGCACGGGAGGCGGTGCGCGACAACGGCGCGTCGGCCGCGTTGCGGAGCTGGTCGAGCAGGTCGATCACCTGCTTGGACCACCGGACGAAGTCGCCTGCGGCGAGATCGAGGGTCCGGAGGACGTCGTCGAGCGAGGACCCCGACGCCCATCGGAAGACGCCGAGCGCGATCGCGGGCGTGGGCGGCATCGATCCCGCCAGGCGGTGGTCCCGCTCGAGGTCGTCGAGGCGCGCCCAGATCGTGAGCGTCTCGTCGAGGGCCGGACGGAAGGCGCCGCGGGGCAGCGCGTGTTCCGTGCCGGGAGCGTCCTCGCGGCGGGGCTCGTAGACGATCGTCGCCGCCATCGCCGCGAGCTGCGCCGGTGTCAACTCGTCCCAGACGTGCGCCTCGATGCACTCCGCGACGAGCAGGTCGCGGTCGCCGTAGATGCGCTGCAACCGGCGCCCACCGGCGGCGACGCGCACCTCGTCCCGTCGGGCCCCCGCGGACTCGGACGTCGGCACCGGGACGCCGTCCACGTCCTCCGGCGCGTCGCGGGTCAGGTAGCCGAGTGCCAGGAGGACGTCGGTCACCCGGTCGAACACGATCGCCACCGCACCGGTGCGCGAGCGGATCTGCGCGAGCAGCTTGTCGGTGGAGCGGGACAGGCGGTACCAACGCTCGGCCCAGCGCGCGTGCGCCTCGCGGTCGGGACACGCGTGGCAGGGATGCCGCTGCATGCGTCGCCGGACCTCGCTGATCGCGGCCTGCCGCTCCTGGCGTGCACCGTGTGAGGACTCGCGGCCGCCCGGGATCGTCGACCGCTCCAGGTCGGAGAGCTCGCGTCGGAGCGCCGCGTACTCCGTGAAGTCCCCGAGGTGGCACTCCATGGACCGGCGGTAGCCGTCGAGCGACTCCTGCTGCGATCGGGCCTTCCGGGCGAGATCGACGACCGAGCGGTCCGCCTGGAACTGCGCGAACGACGTCTCGAGGACCTCGCGCGTCCGCTCCCGCCCGAACTGCTCGATGAGGTTGACGGCCATGTTGTACGTCGGCTTGAACGCGGAGTTGAGCGGGTAGGTCCGGCGCGAGGCGAGCGACGCCACCGCCTGTGGTTCGAGGCCGTCGGTCCACTGGATGACCGCATGGCCCTCGACGTCGATCCCGCGGCGACCGGCGCGGCCGGTCAGCTGCGTGTACTCCCCCGGCGTGATCGGGACGCGCGCCTCGCCGTTGAACTTCTCGAGCTTCTCGAGCACCACCGTGCGAGCGGGCATGTTGACCCCGAGCGCCAGGGTCTCGGTGGCGAGCACGACCTTGAGCAGCTTGCGCTGGAACAGGTCCTCGACGACCTCCTTGAACGCTGGCAGCAGCCCCGCGTGGTGCGCCGCGACGCCCCGCTCGAGGCCCTCGAGCCACTCCCAGTAGCCGAGCACCGCGAGGTCCTCGTCGAGCAGCGTGCGGCAGTGGTACTCGGCGGTCTCGCGGATCTCGCGGCGCTCAGCGGCGGTCGTCAGCGAGATCCCGGAGCGGAGGACCTGGCGCACGCCCTGGTCGCATCCGTTCCGGCTGAACACGAAGAAGATGGCCGGCAGCAACCGCCGCTCGTCGAGCATGTGGACGATGCCCTCGCGGTGCATGCGTTCCTGGCGCGGCCCGCGATGGTCGTACGCCGGACCGCGTCCGCGGCCGCGGCCTCGACCGCCGTTGCGGTCGCCACCCCGCGAGGCCCCACCGACCAGTCGCATGAGCTCCGGGTTGACACGGTTGGTCGCCGCCGCACCCGACGAGTCGAACAGGTCGACGAGCTTCGGACCGACGAGCACGTGCTGCTCGAGCGGCACCGGACGCTCCTCCGACACGATGACGTCCGTGTCCCCGCGCACCGCCTGCAGCCAGTCGCCGAACTCCTCGGCGTTCGACACGGTCGCCGACAGGGAGACGAGCCGGACCTCGCTCGGCAGGTGCAGGATCACCTCTTCCCACACCGGCCCGCGGAACCGGTCGGCGAGGTAGTGGACCTCGTCGAGCACGACGTAGGCCAGGTCGTCGAGCAGGTCGGACTCCGCGTAGATCATGTTGCGGAGCACCTCGGTCGTCATCACGACCACGCGCGCCCTCGGGTTGACGTTGGTGTCGCCCGTGAGCAGCCCGACCTCCGACTCGCCGTACGCGTCGACGAGTTCGCCGTACTTCTGGTTCGACAGCGCCTTGATCGGCGTGGTGTAGAACACCTTCGCCGTCGGGGAACGCATCGCGAGCCACACCGCGAACTCGGCGACGACCGTCTTGCCGGCACCGGTGGGCGCGGCGACGAGCACGCTGCGGCCCTCGTCGAGCGCCAGGCACGACGCCATCTGGAACGGGTCGAGGTCGAATCGGAGCTCGGTGCGGAACAGCTCGAGGTTCCGTGACCGCGCCCGCGCGCGGGCGGCGGCGAACCGGGCGGCCGGGGTCAGTCCCGTGTCGGTCACAGGCCGTACTCCGCGTCCACCGCTGCCTGACGTCGCGCTGCGCGCCGGTCGTGGAACCACGAGACCGCGCAGGCAGCGATGTACAGCACGACCATCGGCACGGCGAGCAGGAACATCGAGATGACGTCGGCCGACGGCGTGACCAGGGCGGTGAACACGAGGATGCAGAGGATCGCGATGCGCCAGGAGCCGATGATGGCCGCGGCGGAGAGCACCCCGACGAAGTTGAGGAGCACGAGGAACACCGGGAGCACGAACGCGATGCCGATGGCGAGGACGAGCTTGATGACGAAGTCGTAGTAGGTCTTGGCGTCCACGATCGAGGCGTCCTCGTGCGACACGAAGCTGCCGAGGATCCCGACGATGTGCGGCAGGACGTACCACCCGCAGAAGCAGCCGCCGAGGAAGAGCGGGATCGCCGAGCCGAAGAAGCCGATGACGTAGAGCTTCTCGCGGCGGACCAGCGCCGGCACGATGAAGGCCCACACCTGGTAGAGCCACACGGGGCTCGAGATGACGATGCCGATCGTGATCGCGATCTGCAGACGGAGGTCGAACGCACCGGTGATCACCGGGAAGTTCAGCTCGGCGACGTGCCCGCCGCCGGCACGGGCCAGGTTGCGGACCGGCGCGCGGAGGGCGTCGAGCACCCACGGCGTGAGGAACCACCCCGCCACGGCACACACGGCGATGGCGAGCACGGCGCGGAACAGGCGCTTGCGGAGCTCGACGAGGTGCTGTCCGAGGGACATCCGCCCCTCGGGGTCCTTCTTCGGCATCCCCGGGCGAGGCTGGCGTCCGCGCGCAGTCGTCGAGGCCATGGCTGTGATCCTACGTCCTCTCCGCCGTGGACCGACATGGCGGACGACGCTGGGGGCGGCTCAGTCCGCGGGGGCGAGCGCTGCCGCGGCGAAGGCGCGGAGGGCCGCGCGCGCGGCGGGTGGGTGCAGCACGACCGCACGGCCGGGCAGCCCGGCGACGAGGCGGACGACGCCGTCGAACCCGGTCGCGGCGAGCCGGATGCGGACGCGGCCCTGGTCGTCCGGGTCGTCCGCGGTGTCGGCGAGGTAATCCGCGACGAGCGGCAGGGACGAGGAGTCGAGCTCCACGGTGACGATCGTGTCCTCGGGCCCACGTTGGAACAACGTGTCGGGGATCTCGACGTCCTCGATCCGTTTCGTCGCCGGACGGTCGTCCACGGCGACGCCCGACATGCGGTCGAGTCGGAAGGTCCGGAGCGCATCGCGATCGAGGTCCCAGGCGCGCAGGTACCAGTCGGTGTCGATGGACTCGACCCGGAGCGGGTCCACGCGGCGTTCACCACGGGGCGCCCGCGGCCCCGCGTAGTCGAACCGGAGGCCCCGACCGGCCGACATCGCCCGCCGGATCACCTCGAGGGTGACGTCGTGCGCGTCCTGCCCGACCGCGACCGAACTGGAGGCGCCACCCGCCCCACGGGACAGCTTCGCGATGAGCGCGTGGATCGCCTCGGGGTCCCCGGCCTCGGGTAGCGCCGACAGGTACTGCAGGCCGGCGATGAGCGCCGAGGCCTCGCGGGCCGAGAGCCGCGGGGAGTCGTCGATCGCGACGAGGTTGGTCAACACGATCATGTCGTTCTGCTCGAAGTCGTCCCAGGCGATGTCGAACAGGTCACCGTGTTGGTACTGCATGGTCTCGCCCGGGACCCCCGACACGGCGATGAGCTCGACGGCGCGGCGGATCCGAGCCGCGGGGACCCCGAAGTGTCGTGCTGCCTCGGTGACCGACACGCGCTCGCGGTCGATGAGGTACGGCACGAGCGACAGGAGGAACGCGAGCTTGTCCTGCGCCTGGAGCGGCTGCTCAGCCACGGGCAGCCTCCCCCGGGGTGTCGTCGTGGTCCTGCACGAGTCGCTCGAGACGGGCACACACGAGGTCCCGCACGGCCGACGGCTCCACGACACGGACCTCCGGCCCGAAGGCGGCGAGCTCCTCGGCCAGGATCTGGGGATCCACGAAGTGCAGGACGAGCCGACCGTCGGCGTCCGTGGTGGTGCCGCGTCGGCGGGCGAGTCGCCGCTCGGCGTCACTGCCCGTGGCGACCTGGATCGTGGCGGTCCGGTTCGCCCAGACCCGGTCGAGTTCCGCGAGGGCACGCTCCCCGGCGTCCGCCGGCGCCTCGTGCTGGCCGACCTCGTACGTCGTGACCGGACCGACGACGCGGGAGAGCAGGTAGTTCTTGTCGGAGTCGGTCGCGAACTCGTGCGCGGCGAGCATCCAGCGTCCGCCGTGCTGCACGAGTGCCAGTGGCGCGACCTGCCGCGTCCGGGCCTTGGTGCTGCCCGGTGTGATGTAGTCGAACCGGACGGCGGCGGCGCGGTCGAGCGCGGCGCGCAGTGGTTCGAACGCGGCGTCCCTGGCCCGGAGCCGAGGAGCGTAGGCGTCCACGGCGCGGCCGTCCGCGAGCGCGTCCTCGCCGTCGTCGTCGGTACCGCCGACGGACCGCAGCTTGAGCAGGGCGCGACGGGAGTCGGCGGAGAGCGCGCCCTCACGCCAGGCCATCGCCGCCAGGGACAGCAGCGCGGACTCGTCCGGGGTGAACCGGACGTCCTCGGGCAGGTCGTACTCGCCCTTCGGGATCCGGTAACGCAGCGTCTGGTTGTTGCCGGTCGCACCGGGCGTCTCGATGGTCTCGAGCGGGACACCGAGTTCGCGGACGTCGTCCTTGTCGCGCTCGAACTGACGCTCGAGCGAGGCGTTGTCACCACCCGGCGTGTACCGCTGGCGGTATCCCTGCACGTTCGCGAGGATCTCGCCCTTCGTGAGCCCCGACTCCGTCGACAGGAGCGCGAGCACGAGGCTGAACAGCCGTTCCTCCGCCGGGACACGCGGGGATCGGGTCGCTGGCACGACCCGATCCTACGGCAGCGGGCGTACCCCCGGGATCAGCGTGGCATCACGCCGAGCAGGTCGAACACGTACGCGTACGTCGTGCCGTTCTGCTTGACGACGGCGAGCACCTGGTCGCCGACCTGCTTGCCGATCAGGGCCTTGCGGATCGATGCCGCGATCTGGTTGCCGGGCGCCAGCGGGACCGTCACGGCACCCGATCCGTCGGTCCAGCTCGACCCGGCGACAGTCGAGTTCGTGCCCCAGTTGACCGCGGTGTACTTGACCACTGCCGTGTCCTTCGCGGTGATCTCGCGGCCGGACCCCTTGCGGAGCAGGTGCACCTGGTCAGTCGACGGTGCAGCGGTGGCGGGCACGGTGATCCCGGGCGCACCGTTCGGGGCGAGCACGACGGCCGGCATACCGTCGGCGGCGACCTGTGGCCGTCCGTCGGCACGCGAGGCGAAGCCGTCCACGACGTCCGCAACGACGACCGCGGCGTCCTGTTGGACCTTCGCCGTGGTGGTGCTGCCGTTCTGGAGCGCCTTCTTCGACACCACGATCGCGAGGCGGTCACCGACCCGCGCGCACTCGAGCGCGTTGCCCAGTGCACCGCCGTTCGTCGACCCGACGGTGATGGGACTCGTCGTCCCCTTGTACCCGCTGGTCTGCAGGGTCTTGCCGGTCGCGCCGTCCACCACCGTGTACTCGATGACCGCCGGGGAACCCTCGCCGAGGACACGGCCGGACCCCTGGTGGAGCACGGAGACCTCGGTCCGCTTCGTGGTGAGCGGCGACGGGACGTGGACCGTCGGCTTCGCACCGATCGCGCCGGACGCCGACACGGCCTCGGACGCGTTGCCGGGCGCGGGTGCCGTGCATCCCCCCGCGGACGCCGAGCCCGACGCGCACGCTGTGAGCGACGCGACGAGGCCGACCGTGACCAGGAGTGCGGGGATGGTGCGCACGGACCCTCTTTCCACTCGTTCGGGGGTTCGCGCCCGGATGACGCCGGACGACTCCGGTAGAGCTTAGCGGTCGTCCGCTGGCGCCTCGTCCGCCCGGGGCCCGTCCGCCGCGGCGACCTTCCGGGCCTGCGCGGCCGCCTGCCGGGCGACCTTCCGGAGCTTCTTGTCGCTCGTCGCCCGCTCGCCCACGGCGCCGGGCGTCCACAACTCGACGTCCTCGTCCGCGAACTCGGGCTTGCGACGGCGCCGGTGGTCGGGCAGCACGACGCCGTCCGCGAGCCGTCGGGCCGTCACCAGGAACCCGGTGTGGCCGACCATCCGGTGGTCGGGACGCACGGCGAGTCCGTCGACGTGCCAGGTGCGGACGAGCGTCTCGCTCGGCTCCGGCTCGGTGTAGCGGCCGGTGTCGCGGATCGCCTCGCACACGCGGGAGAGCTGCGTCACGGTCGCCACGTAACAGACGATGAGTCCGCCGGGCACGAGTGCGTCGGCGGCGTCGTCCACGCACTCCCACGGCGCGAGCATGTCGAGCACGACCCGGTCGACGGATCCGGCGTCGACGTGCTGCGCCAACTCCTCGACGAGGTCGCCCACGGTGACGGTCCAGTTGTCCGGATCGCCCCCGAGGAACGTGGCGACGTTGCCGCGGGCGATGTCGGCGAACTCGGAACGACGCTCGAACGAGTGCAGGGTCCCCTCGGCGCCGATCGCCCGGAGCAACCACAGCGAGAGCGCGCCCGAGCCGACGCCGGCCTCGACGACCCGGGCCCCCGGGAACACGTCCGCGAAGGCGACGATCTGGGCCGCGTCCTTCGGGTAGACGATCGCGGCCCCGCGGGGCATGGACATGACGTAGTCGTTCAGCAGGGGGCGGAGGGCCAGGTACTCGTCGCCGCTCGACGAGGCGATCACGGAGCCGTCCTGCTGGCCGATCACGTCGTCGTGGCGGAGGACGCCGCGGTGCGTGTGGTACTCGCCGCCGGTCTCGAGCGAGAGCGTGGTCAGCTTGCCCTTCGGGCCGGTGAGCTGGACGCGGTCGCCGGCACGGAAGGGACCGCGGGCTGGCGCGCCGGTCATCGCGCGCCCTCGCCCGGGAGCTGCGCCGCCGCCGCCCCGGAGGACGCCGTGGTCGCCGCGGCGGCGTGCGCCGAGAACGCGGGCGCCGTCAGTGCGACGAGCCGGTCGACGTCCACGCCGTCCAGCGACTCGAGCCGGACGTCGGCGCTGCCCTCGGCGATCGGCACGACGTGCTCGACCGCGACCGTGACGGCCCCGGAGGCGAGCGCCGCGGCGACACCCGTCGGCGAGTCCTCGATCGCGACGCAGCGGGCCGGGTCGACGCCGAGTGCTGCCGCAGCACGGAGGTACGCCTCGGGGTGCGGCTTGGCGTGCTCCACGTCGTCGCCCGCGACGACCACGCGGAATCCCCTCGCGCCGAGCAACTCGGCCACGTCGACCGCCATCCGCCGGCGGGACATCGTCACGAGTGCGGTCGGGACGCCGCGGTCGTGGAGCTCCTCGACGAGCTCGCGGGCCCCGGGACGCCACGGCATGGCGTCGTGCATGTGCTCGACCACGTAGGTCGTCATCCACTCGACGATCTCCTCCACGGTCAGGTCCACGCCGTGCTCACGGAGGATCTCGCCGGAGCGCTCGAGGCCACTGCCGACGAGGGACAAGCCGTCCTCGTGGGTCCACGGGGCGTCGTACTGCGCGGTCAGCACCATCTGGGACCGCTGCCAGATCGGCTCGGTGTCCACGAGGGTGCCGTCCATGTCCCAGAGGACCGCGGCGGGGAGTTCGGAGGTCACGGCCCCCGAGTGTAGCGGCGGGCACCCGAACGCCCGTTCGCTCCGGGCACGACGCCGGGAGCACGGGCCGCGGTGCCCGCGAGGACGCACGTCCTATTGTTGGTGTGCAGGTCGCGGCGCCCCGCGTCCCTCGGCAGATCGACCAGGAGGTCCCCTCCGTGCCACAGCACTCCCCCTTCAGCGACGGGCGCCTGCTCGTCGTCGCGTTCGAGGGATGGAACGACGCGGGCGAGGCCGCGAGCGGACTCGCCCGACGCATCGTCGACGCGCTCGACCTGGAGGAACTCCGGGAGCTCGACGGTGAACGGTACGTCGACTACCAGTTCAACCGCCCGACGATCGGCACCGACGACGACGGCGTGCGCGGCGTCATCTGGCCGCGGATCGTGCTCCACGGTCCGGCGTCCACCGGCACCACGCCCGCCGTCTCCCAGGTCGTCGGTGCCGGCGGCACCACGAGTGAGCGCGGGGTGTACGTGCTCGTCGGTCCCGAGCCGTCGCGGACGTGGCGCGGGTTCGCGGCGGAGATCGTGGACCTGGTGGACGTGCACGCGATCGACGCCGTCGTGTTCGTCGGCGCCATGCTCGCGGACGTCCCGCACACCCGCCCGATCTCGGTCTTCGTGTCCAGTGAGGACGAGGACGTCCGCACCGCGCTCGGCGTCGACCACTCGACGTACGAGGGCCCGGTCGGCATCATCAGCGTCTTGTCGGACGCGATGGACACCGCCGGCGTGCCCACGATCTCCCTCTGGGCCTCGGTCCCGCACTACGTCCACAACGCCCCCTCGCCGAAGGCGACCCTCGCGCTCCTCGACCGCATCGAGGACCTCACCGATGTGACGGTGCCGCGCGGGTCCCTGCTCGACGACGCCGCGAACTGGGAGCAGGGCATCGACGCGCTGGCAGCCGACGACGAGGACATGGCGAGCTACATCACGCAGCTCGAACAGGCGCGCGACACGGTCGACTCCCCGGAGGCCAGCGGCGACGCGATCGCCCAGGAGTTCGAGCAGTACCTCCGCCGACGCGACGGCAAGGACGGCGCCCCGGGTGGCCCCGGCGAGGGTCCCTGGCGCCCACCCCAGTCCTGAAGGCGGGACGGCCGACGGACCCCGGACCCCCGGTCCGGGTCCTCCGTCAGTGTCGTCCGATCCGGATCCCGAGCACGGCGTCGACGAGCGCGACGAGCTCGCCCGTGCACGTGCCACCCGCCGCGATCGCGGTGTCCACCGCGGCGACCGCCCCCGGCGTGTCGAGGTCGTCCGCGACCCGCTCGCGGATCCGAGCCGTGCTCGCGACGGCCACCGACGTGTCGGCGTCGCCCCGGTCCTCCAGATCGACGCCGCGAGCCCAGGCGTCCCACGAGGCGAGCCGCGTGGTCGCGCTCGTCAGCTCGCTGTCGAACCACTCCCAGTCGTCCGAGTAGCGGTGGGACAACAGCGCGAGGCGGACGACCCGCGGGTCGGCGCCGTCGTCGAGCAGGCCGCGGACGGTCACGAGGTTGCCGAGCGACTTCGAGATCTTCGTGCCCTGGTAGGCGATCATCCCGGTGTGGACGTAGGCGCGTGCGAGTGGTGCGTGCGCGAGCGCCGCCGTGTGGCCCGCGCTCATCTCGTGGTGCGGGAACACGAGGTCGCTCCCCCCGCCCTGCACCGAGACGGGCGCACCGAGGCGGTCGCCCGCGATGACGCTGCACTCGATGTGCCATCCGGGCCGCCCGGTGCCCACAGCGGTGTCCCAGGTCGGTTCGCCGGGTCGTGCCGCACGCCACAGCAGCGGATCGAGCGGGTCACGCTTGCCGGGTCGATCCGGGTCGCCACCGCGCTCTGCCGACAGCGCGAGCATGGTGTCGCGGTCGAGGCCGCTCTCGGCACCGAGCGACCAGGCGTCGGTCGCGCGCTGGACGTCGAAGTACACGTCGTCGCCGTCCGCGCCCTCCGTCGGCACCCGGTAGCCGTGGCCGGACTCGAGCAGGAACGCGACGGCCTCGCCGATGCGCTCGACCTCGTCGGTGACCGCGACGTACTCGTCCGGCGGGAGCACCCGCAGCGCCTCCATGTCGCGCCGGAACAACGCGATCTGCGAGGCGGCGAGCTCGCGCCAGTCGACGCCGGTCGCCGCGGCGCGCTCGAGGAGCGGGTCGTCGACGTCGGTCGTGTTCTGCACGTACTCGACGTCGAGTCCGGCATCCCGCCAGGCCCGGTTCAGGGTGTCGAAGGCCAGGTAGGTGGCCGCGTGCCCGAGGTGGGTCGCGTCGTACGGGGTGATGCCGCACACGTACATGGTCGCGCGCTCGCCGCCGTCCGTCGGGTCGACCGGGCTGCCGGTGGCGGTGTCGTGCACGCGAGGCCGGCTGCCGACGCCGGAGACCTCGGGGACGTCGGGGTGCTCCCAGGCCCGCATCAGTAGGTCGCCAGGAGGTCGGCGAGGACGCGGCGCCCGAACACGAGCGACGCCAGCGGGACCCGCTCGTCGACGCCGTGGAACATCGCGGGGAAGTCCATGTCACCGGGGAGCTGCAACGGGACGAACCCGTACCCGGCGATGCCGAGGGTCGACAGCGCTTTGTTGTCGGTCCCGCCGGACAGCAGGTAGGGCAGCACCGGCGCGCCTGGGTCGTGCCGGTCGAGGACCGCGCGGACGGTGTCGACGAGCGGACCGGCGAACGCGGTCTCGAGACCGACGTCCCGGTGCGTCGTCAGCACCTCGACGTCGTCCCCGGCGAGTTCACGGACCTCGGCGAGCACCTGCTCCTCGTCGCCGGGCAGGCACCGGATGTCGACGAGCGCCTCGGCGGTGTCGGGGATCACGTTGTGCTTGTAGCCGGCGTGCAGGAGCGTCGGGTTCGTCGTCGTGTGCAGGGCCGCGTGGATGAAGCGCGAGGCCGAACCGGTCGCCAGCGCGACCTCGTCCGGTCCCGTCCGCGTGGGGTCCACCCCGAGGAACCGGGCGACCTCGCGCACCATCGCGTCGGTCGTGTCGGACATCCGGACCGGCCACTCGCGGCTCCCGATGCGCGCGACGGCCGCGGCGAGCTTCGTCACGGCGTTGTCGCGCATCACGTGCGACCCGTGCGCGGCGGTGCCCCGCGCGACGAGCTTGATCCAGATGAGCGCCTTCTCGCCCGTCTGCAGCAGGTAGGCCCGGCGATCGCCGAGGGTGATCGAGTAACCACCGACCTCGCTGATGGCCTCCGTCGCCCCGGCGAAGACCTCGGGGTGTTCCGCGACGACGTGGTGCGCGCCGAGAACGCCGCCGGCCTCCTCGTCCGCGAAGAAGCCGATCACCAGGTCGCGCTCGGGTGCGCCCTGCCGCTCGATGACGTCCCGCAGGGCGGTGAGCATCATCGCGTCCATGTCCTTCATGTCGACCGCGCCGCGACCCCAGAGCGCGCCGTCCTGGACGACGCCACCGAACGGGTCCACGGACCAGTTCGCGGGATCGGCCGGGACGACGTCGAGGTGCCCGTGCACGACGAGCCCCGGCTTGTCGCGGTCGCGCCCGGGAACCCGTGCGACGACGCTGACCCGGCCCGGCTCCGACTCGAACAGCTGCGGCTCCAGCCCGAGGTCCCGGAGATGCGCCTCGACGTACTCCGCCGCGTCGGCCTCGCCGTTCGAACGCCCCTCGCCGTGGTTCGTGGTGTCGAACCGGATGAGGTCACGGGCGATGGCGGCGGTGGCCTCGAGCTCCGTGTCGACGTCCGCCGGTCGCTGCACATCGGTCATGTCCCCAACGGTACCGTCCGCGTACGACCACGGTGCCCGCCGGTGCGGGCAGGCCGGGCGGGCGCGCCCGGGATGCGCGCCCGTGTGCGGTCGCGCCGCCGATCCGTGCTACTGTCGTTCCTCGGCAGCGGGACCGGCCGGAAGGCCCAGGACCCGCGTCGACACCCTGTCCGGGTGGCGGAATTGGTAGACGCGCTAGCTTGAGGTGCTAGTGCCCGTATTAGGGCGTGGGGGTTCAAGTCCCCCCTCGGACACGACGAGCGGCTGGTCCCATCGGGACCAGCCGCTTCTTCGTTCGGTGGCCGTCCCCGCTCGTGCACCGCGTCCTGGCTCCGCCGCTGGCGGACCCGGCTTCAGCGCCGACGCACCAGGCCCCGGACCAGCGAGGTCGCGACGAGGCCCACGAGCACGTACGGCCCCATCGTCAGCAGCGGGTCGATCCACGTGTGGTGCGTGTCCGACCGCGACGAGCGCAGCCGTTCGGCGATCCCCCGGCCGCCCCGTTCGGCAGCGATCCCGGTCTCGTGCACGACCCGGTCCGGCGACCCCTGCAGGGCCGCGGCGATCCGCGCCTCCGCGACGTTGACGCGGTCCCCGGCGATGAGGAGCAGCCAGTGCGCCGCACGCCCTTCGCTGAAGAACCCGTACGCAGCGCGGCGGATCAGACCCGAGACACCGGACAGCGGCTGCGCCGTCCCGAACACGGGCGTCACGAAGGCGTGCTCGATCGAGCGCTCGCGGCCCTCGGCACCCGGCTGTCGCTCCGGGAACGTCCAGTGCGCACCGGTGGCGGACGGGTCGAACCGGAGGCGCGGCACGGCCGGCCGGTCGGCGGGATCGAGGTCGGCGCCCCAGCCTGGGATCCGAGCACGCAGCTCCTCGGGCGTGGGGACGTCGCGGGGCTTGTCCGGCAGGTAGGCGAGCGGTTCGTCGTCGGTCATGCGGTCCTCCTCGTGTTCGGCGATGTCCGGTCGCCGCCGGTCACGCGCCCTCCGGCACGATCACGGTCTTGATGCAGTCGTCGAGCTTTGCCGAGAACAGGTGGTAGCCCTCGGCGATGTGCTCGAGCGGGATGCGGTGGGTGATGATCTCGCTCGGCTTGAGGTACCCGGCGCGGATGTGTTCGAGCAGCCGCGGCCACTGGCGGATCACCGGGGTCTGGTTCATGCGCAACGTCAGGCCCTTGTTCATCGCGTCACCGAACTTCACCGCGCTGAAGATCGGCCCGTACGCGCCCATGACCGAGATCGTGCCGCCCTTGCGGACGCCGTCGATCGCCCAGTTGAGCGCGATGGGCGAACCGCCCTGGAGCTTCAGCTTCGTCGCGGTGACGTGCTGCAGCAGGTTGCCGTCGGCTTCGGCTCCGACGGCGTCGATGCAGACGTCCGCACCGAGGAAGTCGGTCGTGCGCTTCAGCTCGAGCACGACGTCGGCGACCTCGGCGAAGTTGATGGTCTCGGCCTGCGCGAACGTGCGGGCCTTCTCGAGTCGGTACTCGAGCTGGTCGATGACGATCACCCGGCCGGCACCCATGAGCCAGGCGGACTTCGCGGCGTACAGACCGACCGGGCCCGCGCCGAACACGACGACCGTGTCGCCCTCCGCGATGTCGCCGAGTTGTGCACCGAAGTACCCGGTGGCGAGCGCATCGGTCATCATGAGCGCGTCCTCGTCGTCGAGCCAGTCGGGGATGACCTGCGGACCGACGTCCGCGAAGGGCACCCGGACGTACTCCGCCTGGCCGCCGTCGTAGCCGCCCGTCGTGTGGGAGTACCCGTAGATGCCGCCGACCGCGGTCGCGTTGGGGTTGACGTTGTGGCAGTTCGAGTACAGGCCGCGGGCGCAGTACCAGCAGGTGCCACAGAAGATGTTGAAGGGGACCATCACCCGGTCGCCGCGTTGGAGCCGCTCGACCGAGGACCCGACCTCCTCGACGACGCCGATGAACTCGTGACCGAAGGTGTGCCCGATGCGCGTGTCCGGCATGAGGCCGTGGTACAGGTGCAGATCGGAGCCGCAGATGGCGGCTCGGGTCACGCGGACGATCGCGTCGTTCGGGTGCTCGATCCGAGGGACGTCCTTGTCCTCGACTCGGATCCGGTAGGGCCCCCGGTAGGTCATGGCGCGCATGCGTCTCCTCTCGACGTCCCGAGTCCACCCCACGCCCGCTGGGCGGCGATCCAGGAACGTACCCCGCCCACGGACGGGAGGGACGGCGCCGACCGGCACCGTCCCTCCCGTCCGTCTCCCGCGTCAGCGGAGCGTGACTCAGCTGTTCGCGGCGTCCACGAACTCACGCCGCGGGTCGGTCTCCTTGATGAGCGACGTCGAGTCGCGACCCGACACGGCACCGGTGAGCCAGCCGATGACGATGCGCGCCTTCCGGTTCAGGGTCGGCATCGCGTACACGTGGTACGCGCGGTGCGCAGCCCAGGCCGGGAGGTTCGTCATCTTGATGCCCTTGATGTTGGCCGCGCCCTTCGCGATGCCGTACGAGGCGACCGATCCGATCGACACGTGGCGGTACTCGCGGATGGGCTGCCCGGTGATCGTCGCGACGATGTTGTCCGCGACGACGACCGCCTGCCGGACCGCGTTCTGCGCGTTCGGCGGGTAGTACGCCGGCTGCTTCTCCGCCGTCAGGTCGGGCACCTGTGCCGCGTCGCCGAGGCCCCAGGCCCCCTCGACCACCTCGTGGGTCTGCTCGTCCTCGACCTGGAGCTTCGCGTTGCACGCCAGGTGGCCCTTCGGCCCGCGCGGCAGATCGGTGTTGTCGAGCACCGGGTTGGGCTTGACGCCCGCCGTCCAGACGATGAGGCCGGCGGCGAACTCGTCGCCGTCGCTGAGCTTGACGACCCCGCCCTCACAGCTCGGCATCGTGGTCTTGAGGCGGACGTCGATCCCGCGGGTGCGGAGCGACTCGAGCGTCCACTTCGACAGGTCGGGGCCGACCTCGGGCGCCACGCGGTCGAGCGCGTCGATGAGCACCCATCGGGGCTGCTCGCCGGCGAGCGACGGGTAGGTCGCGATGGCGGCCTGCGAGACGTCGAACAGCTCCCCGATCGCCTCGACACCGGTGTAGCCACCGCCGATGAAGATGCTGGTGAGGAGCTTGCGGCGCTCCTCCTCGTCACGCGTGGCCGCGGCCTTGGCGATGTTGTCGAGGAGCTTGGCACGCACGAACGCGGCCTCCTCGACGCTCTTGAACCCCACGGCGTGCTCCTCGAGACCGGGGGTCGGGAACACGCGGGTGACCGAACCGAGGGCGACGACGACGTGGTCGTAGCCGAGCGTGCGGTCGTCCCCGCCCGCCGTGGCGACCGAGACGGTCTTCGCCGTGCTGTCGATCCCGGTCACCTTGCCCTGGATGACCCGGGTGCGCCGCAGCGCACGGCGGAGCTCCACGGTGACGTCGCGGGGTGCGATGTGCCCGCCGGCGACCTCGGGCAGGAACGGCAGGTACGTGTAGTACGTGTTCTGGTCGACGAGGGTGATCCGCATCGGGACCGTGGTGGCCTGCTTCTGCAGGTGCAGGACGGTGGAGTAACCGCCGGAACCGCCGCCGAGGACGAGGACGTGTGGGATCGAGTCAGCCATGCATACGGTCTACGCCAGATCGGCTCGGACGGTCACCATTTCCGACGGCCCGGCGTACGTCCCGGGAGGCTCGGATCGCGTCGTCGGCGCGCGTCGCCGCCGAGCCGTGGTCGACCTGCGTCACCCGCGCCGCTGACGGAGTCGCCACCAGGCCGCTTCGGCGATGTCGAGGCCGGTGTAGACGCCGTGCGCGGTCCGTCGCGCCTCGGTCAGCGAGAAGCGACGGAGTCGGTACCCGCCGCCGAACCGGTCGATGATGGCCTCGGGCGAGGCGTCCGGCTCGCGCTTGACGAACCAGGTGCGCTCGTCGACGGGCTCGATCACCGGCGGTTGCCGATCCGGGACCGGAGGATGTCGATGCGTTTCTGGATCTGCTCGGTGCTCGCCTGGGCCACTGCCGGTCCCCCGCTGATCCGACGGAGCTCGGCGTGCACGGCGCCGTGCGGCTCGTTGCTGTGCCGGGCCCAGATCGACACGAGCCGGTGGAGCTCAGACCGCTGCTCCTTGATCGTCATGTACATCGGTCGGTGCTCGGGCTCCGGGGGTCGCGGCTGGCCGTCCTTCCCCCGTCGCGCGCGCTTGGCCTGCGTCGCCTGACGCTGGCGGAGCAGTTCGCGGACCTGGTCCGGCTCGAGGAGCCCGGGGATCCCGATGAAGTCGAGTTCCTCGAGGCTGCCGATCTCGCCGCCCGACCCGAACTCGCCGCCGTCGTAGAGGACGCGGTCGAACGACGCCTGCGAGTCGAGGGCCTGGAACGGCTGCAGGTCGAGGAGGCTGTCCGAGGCCTTGGAGTCCTGGTTCGCCTCGGCCACCATGGCGTCCTCGGGGTTGTACATGCCGTCGTCCGTGCCCTTGGGGCGGTCGAGGGCGTGGTCACGCTCGAGTTCGAGGCTCGCCGCGAGGGCCATGAGCCCGGGCACGCTCGGCAGGAACACCGAGGCCGTCTCACCACGACGACGTGCCCGCACGAAACGACCGATCACCTGAGCGAAGAACAGCGGGGTGCTCGCGCTCGTGGCGTACACGCCGACACACAGACGCGGGACGTCGACACCCTCGGAGACCATCCGGACCGCGACCATCCACCGGGTCTCGTCGGCCGCGAACGCGCCGATGCGGCTGGAGGCCGCGGCCTCGTCGGAGAGCACCACGGTGGGTCGCTCGCCGGTGATCCGCTGGAGGATCCGGGCGTAGGCCCGGGCGGTCGTCGTGTCGGTGGCGATGACGAGACCGCCGGCGTCGGGGACCCCACGCCGGACCTCGGTGAGCCGCTTGTCGGCGGCCGACAGCACGGCGGTCATCCACTCGCCGTCAGGAGCGAGTGCCGTGCGCCAGGCCTGCGCGGTGATGTCCTTCGTGACCTGCTCGCCGAGCGAGGCCGACATCTCGTCCCCCATGCGGGTCTTCCAGCGCATCTGGCCCGCGTAGGCCATGAACAACACGGGGCGGACGACGCCGTCCTGCAGCGCTCGGCCGTAGCCGTAGCTGTAGTCCGCGATGGAGGTCCGGATGCCCTCGTCGTCCGGTGCGTAGCTCACGAACGGGATCGGGTTGGTGTCCGAGCGGAACGGCGTGCCACTCAGCGACAGTCGTCGGGTCGCGGCTCCGAAAGCCTCGCGGATGCCGTCGCCCCAGGTGAGGGCGTCACCGCCGTGGTGGACCTCGTCGAGGACGACGAGCGTGCGCCCACCCTCGGTGATCCGGCGGTGGACCTCGGGGTTCATGCCGACCTGGGCGTAGGTGATCGCGATGCCCTGGTAGTGCCGACCGAACATGCCGTCGCCGTTCTTGAACATCGGGTCGAGCCGGATGCCCACGCGGTCGGCCGCGTCCGCCCACTGCCGCTTCAGGTGCTCCGTCGGGGCGACGACCACGATCCGGTCGACGGTGTTCCGCGCCAGGAGCTCGGTGGCGAGTCGGAGGGCGAAGGTCGTCTTGCCGGCGCCCGGTGTCGCGGCGGCGAGGAAGTCACGCGGCTCGGTCTCGAAGTACTTGGTCAACGCCTCGACCTGCCAGGCGCGGAGCTTCGACGCGGTGCCCCAGGCGGCACGGTCCGGGAACGCGGGCGACAGGTGCTCGGCCGCTGCGTTGCCCGCGGCCTCCTGGCTCGACTCCCCTGCACTCACTCCACGGGAGTCTACCGGCCGTGCCGTCACGCCTCGCCGTCCTGTCGGGCGTGCGGAGCGTGGGGCGCCGCTTGCGGACGCACGAGGGAGGCGGGCCGGACCATCCCCGCGCCGAACCGCGCGGCCACCGCATCGACGGTCGTCTCGGTCTCGCGCCACGGCGCGTCGTCGTCCCACAGCGCGTTGCTCGCGCCCGCGGGCGCGAGGTTCTCGCCCCGCACACCGATCAGCCGGATCCGGTGTCCGGGCCGGTGCAGGGCGTCGTAGAGGTCGACGGCCTCGCGGTGGATGCGGCGCGCGACGTCCGTGGGTTCGGGCAGGGTGCGCGACCGTGAGAGCGTCGTGAAGTCCGTGTACCGCACCTTGAGCGCGATCGTCCGCGCGCGCAGGCCCGCCGCCCGCAGGCGAGCGGCCACCCGGTCGGCGAGGCGCAGGAGCTCCCGGGCGAGCTCGTCGCGGTCGGTGACGTCGGTCGGGAAGGTGACCTCGTGGCCCACGGACTTCTCGACAGAGCCGCTCTCGACCACCCGCGGGTCGCGCCCCCACGCGAGCTCGTGCAGGCGGTTGCCCATCGCGGGCCCGACGGCGGACACGAGCGACGCGACCGGGGTCGTCGCGAGGTCCCCGACGGTGCGGATGCCGCGCCGCTCGAGCACCTCGGCTGTCTTGCCGCCCACACCCCAGAGCGCGGACACCGGCTGCGGGTGCAGGAACGCGACGGTGTCGGCCTCCGGGACCACGAGGATCCCGTCCGGTTTCGCGCGGCTCGACGCGAGCTTCGCCACGAACTTGGTGGCGGCGGCGCCGACGGAGCAGCGCAGGCCGGTCTCGCGGTGGACCTCGGCGCGGATGGCGGTGCCGACCTGCCACGGGGTGCCGTGCAGGCGGAGCGCCCCCCGGACGTCGAGGAATGCCTCGTCGATCCCGAGGCGTTCGACCCGCGGCGTGTAGCGATCGAGGATCTCCATGACGCGTCGCGAGTTCGTCCGGTACTTCTCGAAGTGCGGCTCGACGACGATCGCCTGGGGGCAGCGGCGGCGGGCGATCGCCATCGGCATCGCGGAGTTCACCCCGAACCGACGCGCTTCGTACGTGGCGGCCGTGACGACCGAGCGCTCGGCGTCGTGCCCGACGATGACCGGCTTGCCGACGAGGTCGGGACGGTCCAGCAACTCGACCGAGGCGAAGAAGGCGTCCATGTCGACGTGCAGGACCGACGCGGTCGTGTCGTCGGTCGGGGCCTCCGTGACGAGGCGGGTGCTGCCGTCCTGCTTGCTCACGCCACGTCCTTCCGCGATCGACATCGGCCGAACGCGCGACCATGGTGGCATGCGCCGCCGACAAACTCCGGGGCGCTCAGCGCTCAGCGCTCAGCGCCCAGCGCCCAGCGCCCAGCGCCCAGCGCTCAGCGCTCAGCGGTCGGTGGCGAGCAGGTGTCGTTCGACGAGCGCCGCGGCCCGGCGTGCTCGGGCGCTCGTGCTCGTGGCTCCGGAGGCGACGCCGGCGACCGGGAGTCCGTTCCGCTCGGCCAGGACCGCGAGCGCGTCGTCGACACGACCGAGCGCCAGGACCCGGTCGTGCACCCACTCGTGCGCGGGTCCGGGTGGCGTCGCCGCGACGGCGGCGTCGAGCGCGTCGCTCGCACGCACCCACGCGTCGTCGCCGCGTCGGATCTCCCCGCGCTGACGACCGCTGCCCACGGCGCCGGAGAGCGCGTCGATCGAGGTGGCGAGCACCCCCGCGGCGTGCGCGAGGGCCTCGACGACCGGGACGGGTGGTCGCGCGATCGGAGCGGGCCTCCCGGCGAGTTCGCGCGCGAACACGGCGACCGACTGCAGCGCCGCCCGTGTGCGCGCGTCGGTGCGGGCCGCACCGCCGGACGGGAACCGCACCATGGGCTTCATGACCGCGTCGAGCTGGTAGGTCGCGGCGTCGACGGCGCGTGACCGGCGCCGCAGGTCGAAGGCATCCGGATCCGAGGGGTCGGCGTCGCGCGGACCGTCCCCACCGACATCGACGAGACCCGCGGACAGGACGAACGAGCGCACGGCCGCGAGCTGGCGTCGCACGGCGCTCCGGACCATCCTGCCCGACGCCACCGGGAGGACGACCACGCTCACGAGGACGGCGACCGCGGCGCCGAGCAGGTTCTCGGCGAGCCGGAACGGGATCAGCGTGTCCGTGAAACTGCCGCCGTACGCGTACACCTGGCAGAGCACGACCACGAGCGCTGTGACCCAGATCGCGTAGACGCCGCCGAACCCGTAGGTGCCGACCGCGAGGGCGAACACCGCGATGCCGGCGGTCCACCACGGGTGGTGCGTGCCGAGCAGGTGCACGAGGACGATCCCGAGCGCACCGCCGAGCACCGTCCCGACCCCGCGGTGGAGTGCCTTCCGCACCCGCTCGTGCGTCGAGTTCGTGCCGGCGAGGACGATCATGACGCCGATCACACCCCAGTAGAACCGGCTGCCGTCGAGCAGGAGCGCGAGCGGCTCCACGACCGCGACCGCGACCGCCGCCTGGATACCGGTGCGGAGGGACGCCGAGACGTGCCACCGTCGCCAGGGGCCGGTCATGCCGTCGGCGAGTGCGTCGTCGAGGACGGGGACCGCGCCGGACGGACGTCCGCCGACCAGGACGACCGGTGTCCGGAACGGGACCGCGTCACCCTCACGCGGCAGCGCGGCGCGGAGTGTCCCCCAAGCGCGGGCGGCGGCGGCGAGGTCGGCGAGCTGCAGGGCGGCGCGGTGCACGACGTGCGCCAGCGCCGACCCGTCCGCCCGGGCGGACGGCGTGACCCCGAACCGGGCGAGCATCCCTTCAGCCGCCGTCGCCCCCTGCGCGCCGCCGCCGCGGACGACCGTACGGATCGCCTCCGCGACCGCGGCTCGGACGTCGTCGGGCGCCCCGCTCCCGGCGAGCGTCTCGGCGGTCCGGCCGAGTCCGTCGACGGCGAGGTGGGTGTCGAACAGCAGCCGGTGCAGCGTCTCGGCGGTCGCGCCCGTCGGTCCCGCACCCGGAGCGGCGAGCATGCCGTCGGCGGTGAGCGCGACCTCCTGGAACCGGTCGAGCCGTCGGCGCAGGCGACGGGCGGCCCGGACCCGCTCCCGGGACGCGTCGGGTCCGACCGCGAGCAGGTCGACGGCGGCACGGAGGACGGCGGTCGCCCAGGCGAGCAGGGCACGCCGGGTCCACAGCAGGGACCGGAACGGCATGGGCCGCAGGAACACACCGCGGATCACGACGGTCACCGCGAGGGAACCGGCACCGATGAGTGCCAGACCGGCCACGCTCGCCGCTGGCAACGGGGTCAGGAGCCCGCACAGGTACCCGGAGAACACCACCGCGGCGGCGTCGGTCGCCCACGGTCCCCAGCCCATCGCGGCGAACTGCACGAACAACAGCACCACGATCAGCGCGAGCTCGAGCACGTGGAACCGATCGAGCGCGACGCTCGCGAACAAGGCGACGACGAACGGCACGACCACAGCACCCGTCCGCGCGGCGATGCGCCCGGCACTGACGTCGTTGATGATGAGGCAGCTGATGAAGGCGGGCATCGCCCCGATGAGCACGCCGAGGACGCCGGGCAGGCCGACCGCGGAGGCGAGGGCGAGACCGACCGCCATCCCGGCGGGCACGCACAGCAGGGTCCGCAGCGCGCTCTGGGTCCGGACGAGGCCGACGTCGAGCATGAGGACGCGGTCGACGACCCGCCGTCGGCGACCGGGACGCGCGATCCGCTCGGGTGCGAGCCGGGAGGCCCGGGATCGGTCGGTCGCGCTCGTCACCCGGTGCCGCCTCCTGTCGTGGTCCCCTGGCAATGGTACCGGACCGGAACGACCTTCAGTGCGGCGCCGGGACCGGCCCGAGCAGGGCCGCCGCGATCGTCCGGGCGGCGGAGTCCCGGGAGGACGGGTGGTACTGCCCCGCGCGGACGTCCCGCGCCAGCCGCGCGAGTTCCGCCCCGGCCCGGTACGCGCCCCCGCCGACGACGCGCATGGCCTCGTCGACGACGTGAGCCGCGGTGTCGACGGAGCGCGCCTTCGTGCCGACGAGCAGCGGGAACCACCGGGGTCCGTGGTCGACGAGGTCGTCGACGTCCCGCGTCAACGCATCGATCTGCAGGACCACCGCGTCCACCGCGCCCTGCGCATCGGCCAACGCCCGACGGACGTCCGGATCGGACGACCGGGGCGAGCCGTCGAGCGCGGTCCGTCGCCCGACGCCCTCGACGGCGAGGGCCAGCGCCCGCTCGGCGATGCCGGCGTAGACCGCGGCGACGAGCAGTTCGAACGCCGCGAAGATCCCGAAGACCAACGGGTCCGCGGAGGGCCCGACGGGCAGCACGCGGACGATCCGGTCGGCGGGCACGTGGACGCCGTCGAGCTCGGTGGCGTCGCTCCGCGTGGCCCGCATGCCGAGCGTGTCCCAGTCCCCGAGCGCGCGGTGCCCGGGCTGCTCCCGCTCGACGAACCCGTGCACGAGCACCGGGGCGCCCGGGTCGCTGTCGTCCCGGCCGAACACGCTGAGCAGGTCCCACGCCGGCGCGAGGGACACCGTCGACTTCCGACCGGTGAACCGCCATCCCCCGGCACCGTCGGACTCGGCACGCGTCGTCGAGTCGAACAGGACCGCGTCGTTCCCCGCCTCGCTGACGCCGAAGGCGAGCAGCCGGTCGGCGGCCGCCGCGTCCGTCACGATCTGGAGGAACGACTCGCCCCTGGCGCCCACGGCGCGGGCGGCCTGCACCCACACCTGGTGCATGCCCAGCCCGAGCGCGGTGGCCGGTGCCGCCGCGGCGAGCCGTCGTTGGATCCGCGCGGTGTCCCGGAGACCCAGCCCCCCGCCTCCCGAGCCGACCGGCACGCCCACGCGCAGGTACCCCGCGTCGCGGAGCTCGGCCAGGTCCTCCGTGCAGAACCGGCCGTCACGGTCGTACCCGGGAGCGCGGGCGGCGATGCGGGCGAGCAGGGCGTCGTCGAGCTCCCAGCCCGGACTGGACGCGGTGGTGTCGGTCACGAGGACGAGACTATTTTGTGGTCGTGACAGATCGGCATCCGTGGTCCAGGTACGTCGCCATCGGTGACTCGTTCACCGAGGGCATCGGGGATCCTGACCCGAGCGTCCCCGGTGGCCATCGAGGGTGGGCGGATCGCGTCGCCGAGGTGCTCGCGAACCAGACCGTCGACTTCGCGTACGCGAACACGGCGATCCGCGGGCGGCTCCTGCAACAGATCATCGACGAACAGGCCGAACACGCGTTGGCGTTGCGGCCCGACCTGATCACGGTCTCGGCGGGCGGCAACGACATCATCCGTCCCGGCAGCGACCCGGACGAGGTCGCCGAGCGCTTCGACGGGCTCATCGCCACCCTGCGGCGGGACGGCGCGACCGTCGTCCTGTTCACCGGGCCCGACGTCGGGACCACGCCGGTGCTCGGACTCGTCCGCGGCAAGGCGGCGATCTACAACGAGCACCTGCACGCGATCGCGCTCAAGCACGGCGCACTCGTGGCCGACATGTGGGCGCTCCGCGTCCTCCGGGACCCGCGCATGTGGGCGCCCGACCGCCTCCACCACTCCCCCGTCGGGCACGCCACCGTCGCCGCGGCCGTGCTCGACACCCTCGGGGTCGAACACGAGCTGGCGCCGTGGCAGCCGGAGCCCTTGGCGGCTCGGCCGTGGCGCGAGGCGCGGGTCGAGGACCTCGGCTGGGCGCGGGAGTACCTCGTGCCGTGGGTCGTCCGGCGGATCCGGCACACGTCCTCGGGCGACGGAGTCGAGCCGAAGCGGCCCGAACTCCAGACGGTGCTCGAGCACCGCTCCGACACGCCCTGACGCGCTGACGGCCTCAGGCCCCCTGGAACGGGTTCGTCCAGCGCCACCACAGGTCGGGCTCCGTGATCGACGCGTCGAGCTCGAGCGGCACCGTGACGGGGGCGTGGTGGTCGATCGTGAACCGCACGGTGCCCACCCGCTCGCCGCGACGGCCGAAGGTCACCTGCTCGAGGCGAGTGCGTGCCGTCACCGTCGTCCGCCCCCAGACGAGCACCGACCGCGCCGAGGCGGCGACCGCGTCCGTCCGCGGCCGCCAGGGGGTGGCGTAGTGGCCGAACGTCTGCCCGCGGTTCGTCAGGGTCACGACGTGGAAGTTGTCCGCGACCGAGTCGAGCAGCCGCCGCACGTCGACGTCGAGCGAGTCGTGGTCCCTCCCGCCGAGCATCGCTCCCACGACCGTGACGGTGCGTCCGCCGCGCTGGTACGTCGCGGCGAACAGCAGGCACGCACCGGCCTGGTCGAGCGTCCCGGTCTTGATGCCCTCGACACCGTCCATCCCGAGCAGCTTGTTCGAGTTCTCGATCGGACCGACCGTGGGGATGGTCGTGCGCTGCGTGCCGACGATCTGCTTCACCACGGGGTTCGCGATCGCCAGCTCGCCGAGGTGCACGAGGTCCGACGCGGTCGCGGTGTTGTGCGGGTCGAGTCCCGTCGGCTCCTCGATGGTCGTGTGGTCCAGGTCGTGCGCCGACAACCAGGCGTGGACGGCCGTGCGGTACGCGTCCATCGACCCGAACGACCACAGGGCCAGCGCCCCGGCGTAGTTGTTCGCGGACTTCATGAGCATGACCTCGAACGCCTGCCGCTCGCTCAACCGGAGACCGACCGGCATGGCCGCGACCTCGCCGTCCAGGGCGAGGTACTGGTCGTACAGGGCGTGCTGCGCGGCCGTGAACGTGATCGTCGGCCCGTCGTCCGAGGTCGTCAGTGGGTGCGCTTGCAGCACCACGAGGGCCGTCACCACCTTGCTGATGCTCGCGATCGAGCGTTGACCGGTGTCGCCGCTCGTCTGCAGGCTCCCGGCGAAGCCCGGGGCCTCGACCGCGGTCGCGCCGTAGCCCGGGAACGACAGCGCCGGCAGCGTCGCCGTGGGTGCGGCGTAGGTCGCGCGCGAGACGGTCGCCGGCGCGAAGGGCACGACGGCCGCCGCGACCAGGTACGCGACCGCGACGAGCACCACGGCGACCACGGTGATCAGGACGGGACGCCGGACCGCGGAGCGGGGCCGGTGGACGACACGTGACACGGCACAGCAGCCTAGGGGTGGGCGGCGATGGATCAGCTGCGCGCCGCGCGCTGGGCGTGTGCGACCGCCCACAGGCCCACGGCGCTCGCCGCCGCCACGTTGAGCGAGTCGACCCCGTGCGCCATCGGGATCCGCACCACGGTGTCGGCGGTGGCCACGGCACGCGCGCTCAGGCCGTCACCCTCGGTGCCCATGACGAGTGCGACGCGCTCGGGCACGTCCTGGACGAACGCGTCGAGTGGGACGGAGTCGTCCGTCAGGGCCATCGCGGCCAGGTGGAACCCCGCGGCCCGGAGCGCGGGCCCGGCGTCCGCCCACTCGCCGATCCGTGTCCACGGGACCTGGAGGACCGTCCCCATGCTCACGCGCACGCTCCGGCGGTAGAGGGGGTCGGCACAGCGCGGCGAGACGAGGACGGCGTCCGCCCCGAGTCCGGCCACCGACCGGAAGACCGCACCGACGTTCGTGTGGTCGACGATGTCCTCGAGCACGACGACGAGACGCGCGTCCCGGACGACGTCCGCCAGTGCGGGCTCGGCGGGTCGCTGCATCGCCGCGAGCGCACCGCGGTGCATGCGGAACCCGGTGAGCTCCTCGAGCAGGGCGTCGGGACCGACGAACACCGGACCGTCGTGCTCAGCCAGCATCGGCAGGACCTCGGGCAGCCACTTCTCCTGCACGAGCACGCTCCGAGGCACGTGCCCAGCGGCGAGGGCACGCTCGATCACGGTGTTCGACTCGGCGATGTACAGCCCACCCTCCGGCTCCCGCACGCGTCGGAGCGCGACGTCGGTCAGGCGGGCGTAGTCGTCGAGTCGCGGGTCGTCGAGGGCGTCGATGCGCACCGTCTGCACGGGATGGTCCTCCGGGAAGCGATCGGGGTCGTGGGCTGTTGAGGGTACCGTGGAGCCGATGGAGCGGGTGGAGGCGGGCGACCTCGAGCGAGGCGCACCCCAGCAGGGTGACGACCTCGACCGCGTCGTCGAGACGCTGCGGGGCAAGCGCATCGCCGTGCTCTCGGGGGCCGGGATCAGCACGGACTCCGGGATCCCCGACTACCGGGGTGCGGGCCGCGTGGCGCGCACGCCGATGACGTTCCAGGAGTTCTCCGCCGACCCGGCGAGGCGCCGGCGGTACTGGGCCGGGAGCCACCTCGGTTGGCGCACGTTCTCGTCCGCCCGGCCGAACGACGGGCACCGGGTGCTCGCCGACCTCGAGGCGGCCGGTGTCGTGAGCGGGATCGTCACGCAGAACGTCGACGGTCTCCATCTCCGGGCCGGGTCGCGCCGCGTGGTCGAGCTCCACGGGTCCATGGACCGCGTGGTGTGCCTGCGCTGCGGGCAGGCGTTCGCACGCTCGGATCTCGCAGCGGTGCTCGACCGGGAGAACGCCTGGATCGACGAACCCGGCACGGTGACGCTCGCGCCGGACGGCGACGTCGACATCACGGGTGCCGACCGGTTCCGTGTCCCCGCGTGCTCGGTGTGCGGCGGCGTGCTCAAGCCCGACGTCGTGTTCTTCGGCGAGTTCGTGCCGGTCGAGAAGTTCCACGAGGCCGTCTCGATCGTCGCCGGCGCGGACGCGCTCCTCGTGGTCGGGTCGTCCCTCGTCGTCAACTCGGGCGTCCGGCTGGTCGACCACGCTGTTCGTCGCCGCAAGCCCGTCGTCATCGTGAACCGGGGTGCCACGCGCAGTGACCGTCGGGCGGTGGCTAGGCTCGACGCAGGCACCACCGAGACATTGACGGCGCTGCGCCACCGACTCCTGCACTGACCGCGTCGCCGACGCCACCACGGACGGCGCATCGCCGCGGAAGGGACGAACGGTGACGACCCTCCTGTACCTCGTGCGGCACGGCGAGACCGACTGGAACAAGCAGCGCCGCATCCAGGGGTCGACCGACATCCCACTGAACGAGACCGGGCGCCGACAGGCAGCCGCCGCCGGTGCGTTGCTCGTGCGTCGCCGGTTCGACGCCGTGCTCGCGTCCCCGCTGTCCCGGGCGTTCGAGACGGGCGCGATCATCGCCTCCCGGCTCGGACTGCCCACTCCGTCGACGGACGACGGTCTCGTCGAGCGGTCGTACGGCGAGGCCGAGGGCCTGACGGACGTCGAGATCCGCGAACGGTTCCCGGACGGATCGGTGCCCGGCCGCGAGTCGCGCTCGGCGTTGCTCGCCCGCGTGCTCGAGTCGCTCGGCGAGATCGCGATCCGGTTCGATGCCGGCGCGGTCGTCGTCGCGACGCACGGAGCGGTGATCCGTGCCGTGGTGAACGAGCTCGCCCCGGGTACCGCCGACTCCTTCACGACGCCGATCCGCAACGGGTCGATCCACTCGTTCCGTTGGGACCCCGAGCGCTTCCGCGGGGAACTCGTCCGGTTCGACGACCCGATCGAGGACCAGTCCGAGGCCCCCGGGCGGTACGAGTTCGCGTACCAGAACCCGCTCGAGGCCGAGGGCGACTGACGGCCGCCGGGCTGGCGCTCCCACCTCGGTCCGGCGGTCCTCCACGTCCGCCGAACGGGGCGTCGGGCGTCGGTCAGGCGCGGCGGTCGGCGACGGCGCGCTCGACGGACGCGACGACGCGCTCGGCGGACGTGGTCCAGTCGAAGCGGCGGACCCGCTCGAGGGAGGCCCGGTGCAGGTCGTCCCAGCGCGCCTCGACCCGTCGCACCGCGGCCGCGACCGCGGCGGGCGAGGTCGGGTCGAAGTACTCGGCGGCCGCGCCGCCGATCTCGCGGAAGATCGGGATGTCGCTCACGGCGACGGGCGTGCCCACGCCCATCGACTCGACGAGCGGGATCCCGAAGCCCTCGTCGTGCGAGGCGCTGACGAGCGCCGTCGCGGTCCGTAGCACCGCGCGGTACTCCTCGTCCGACGCTCCGTCGTGGAACACGAGCGAACCCGCGGGGGCGAGCCGCTCGAGCCGCTCCCGGTCCGCAGCTCGCACGCGCGACATGCAGTGCAGCCGCCAGTCGGCCTCCCCGGGCCCGCGGAGCAGCGGGATCGCGGAGGCGAGGGTCTCGACGTTCTTGTAGGGCATGAACGTGCCCATGTAGACGAGGTCCCGCGTCCGCAGGCCGTCCGCCGCGCGCGGCGCCACCGGGTCCGCGGCGTTGTACGCGACCGTCACGGGCCGACGCGTCAGCCGGTGGTCCCGGATGAGTCCGGCGGTCGTCTCGCTCACCGTGACGATGCCGTCGGCGCCATCGAGCAGCATCCGCTGCGGCCACCACGCGAGGTGGAACGCACGCCACCCCAGCCGCAGCGGCCACGAGAACTCACGGGGCGGTGTGCGGTTGCGGTAGTAGATGAGGTCGTGCAGCGTCAGCACGAGCGCGTAGTGGCGTCCGCGGGATCCCATGGTCTGCATCGGCGAGAACACGGCGTCGAGCCCCAGCCGGTTCACCTGCCGCGCGACCAGGGGCTCCGCGGCGCTCGTCGGTGGACTGATGCGCTCCCAGGGCATCCCGTCCGGCAGCGAGTCCCGCTGTCCGTCCTCGCTCACCAGGAGCACGTAGTCGTGCCGGTCCGGCAGATGTGCCGCGACACCGGCCGTGAACCGGCTGATGCCGTCATGGCGCCCCACCCGGACGTAGCGGCAGTCGATGCCGATGCGGAGACGGCTCATCGGCGCATCCCGCCGCGGTCCGGTTCGGGCGTCGCCAGGGAGGCACGGATCGCGTCCGCCGCGGCGGCCGGCGTCTCGTAGTGCACGAGGTGGCCGACGCCGGGGATCACGACGAGGGTCGCGTCGGGCAGCCGGTCCGCCAGCGCTTCCTGTTCCGGCACCGCGGTGATGTCGTCACGTTCGGCGGCGATGAGGAGCACCGGTACGTCGATGCGGTCCGCGTACGCGGCGACGTCGTGCGTCACCGACGTCCGGAACGCGTCGAGGACGACGTGGCGGTCGGCGAACGCCGAGAAGTACCGGTCGTGCTGGTCGTGCACCCATCGGCGCAACCGCGGTTCGCGGGACTTGAGCATCGCGACGCTCATCGCCCGGACGATCCCCCGGTTCCGGAGGAGGGCGAGCCCGAGCGCCCGGGGCAGGACCGCACCCAGCCGGTAGTAGGCGATCGCGATCGCGGTACCCACGGCGCGCGGGCCCTGCAGTGCGGGAGCGGCGATCGGGTTGACCAGGACCAGACGCCGGGTGTCGAGCCCGTCGGCGACCGCGGCTGCGGTGACGATGCTCCCGAAGGAATGCCCGAGCACGACGGCCCGTCGGTCGAGCCCGAGGGCGCGGTGGAACGCTCGGAGCCACCGCACGAAGCCGTCCATGTCGGACCGCGGGAGCGCGTCGGACACCCCGAAGCCCGGGAGGTCCGGCACGATCGTGCGGACCTCGGGCAGGTGCGCGGCGAGCGACTCGAGCCCGTGGTGGTCGCCACGGAAGCCGTGCACGGCGAGCATGGTGGTGTCCGCGTCCTCGGGGCCGTACACCCAGTAGTGCGTCGCGCGACCGTCGACGAGGACCGACCGGTGCACCACGGGCAGCCCGGCCATGAGCCGCTGGTACGGGGAGACGATCGGGGCACGCATCCCGCCGAGTCTACGGGCCGGACCCGTCGCGCCGGACGGATGCCGCGCCTCCCGGTCGGCGGGCCGTGCGGTCGTCCGTTCCCTCCGGACACGGATACCCGGGGCGACATAGAGTGGGCCGACGGGCGCCATGTCGGCCCCGACGCCCGACGGATCCACGAGGAGCACGGTGACGTTCACTGCCCCCATCCAGCTGCCCGGACTGACCCTGGACCCGCTCTGGTACAAGCGGTCGGTGTTCTACGAGTGCATGATCCGCTCGTTCGTCGACTCGAACGGGGACGGCACCGGCGATCTGTCCGGACTCATCAGCCGCCTGGACTACCTGCAGTGGCTCGGCGTCGACGCGCTGTGGCTGCCGCCGTTCTTCCAGTCGCCGATGCGCGACGGCGGCTACGACATCTCCGACTACAAGGCGATCCTGCCGGAGTTCGGCACCCTGGACGAGTTCCGCGACCTCGTGACGAAGGCGCACGAACGGAACATGCGCATCGTCATCGACATGGTGATCAACCACACCTCCGACGCGCACGAGTGGTTCCAGCAGTCCCGCGAGGACCCGGACGGGCCCTACGGCGACTTCTACGTCTGGAGCGACAGCCCGGACAAGTACGAGAACATCCGCATCATCTTCGTCGACACCGAGGAGTCGAACTGGACGTTCGACCCGATCCGACGGCAGTTCTTCTTCCACCGGTTCTTCTCGCACCAGCCGGACCTCAACTTCGAGAACCCCGCCGTGGTCGAGGCCGTCTACGACGTCGTCCGGCACTGGCTCGACATGGGCGTGGACGGGCTGCGGCTCGACGCGATCCCGTACCTCTTCGAGTCCGAGGAGGGCAACGGCGAGGGCGAGCCCGCGACGCACGAGTTCGTCAAGGGCCTCCGCGCGATGGTCGACGAGGAGTACCCCGGGCGCGTGCTCATCGCCGAGGCGAACCAGTGGCCGCGCGAGACGGCGGCGTTCTTCGGCACCGACGACGAGCCCGAGTGCCACATGGCCTTCGACTTCCCGGTGATGCCCCGCATCTACTACTCGCTCCGCGCGCAGCACGCGACGGAGCTCCAGCGGATCCTCTCGGAGACCACCGAGGTCCCGGAGAGCGCGGCGTGGGGTGTGTTCCTGCGGAACCACGACGAGTTGACGCTCGAGATGGTGAGCGAGGAGTACCGCCAGGCGATGTACGGCTGGTACGCGTACGACCCGCGGATGCGGTCGAACATCGGCATCCGTCGACGCCTCGCGCCGCTCCTCGACAACTCCCGGGCGGAGCTCGAGCTCGTGCACGCGCTGCTGTTCTCGCTCCCCGGCTCGCCGTTCCTGTACTACGGCGACGAGATCGGCATGGGCGACAACATCTGGCTGCCCGACCGCGACTCGTCCCGCACCCCCATGCAGTGGACGCCGGACCGCAACGCCGGGTTCTCGACGGCCGACCCCGGCAAGCTGTACCTGCCGGTCGTGCAGTCCCTCGTCTACAACTACAACCTCGTCAACGTCGAGTCGCAGCTGGCGCAGTCCCGCTCCCTGCTGCACTGGATCCGCAACGTCATCCACGTGCGGAAGGCGCACCCGGTGTTCGGGCTCGGCACGCTCACCGTGCTCGAGAGCGACAACGACTCGGTGCTCACGTTTATGCGGTCGTACGAGGGCACGGGCACCCAGTTCGGTGACTCCGCCGAGGACGTCCTCTGCGTCTTCTCGTTCGCGCACAACCCCACCGCGGTCACGATCACGGCGCCCGAGCACGCCGGTCTGCCCCTGTACGACCTCTTCGGCGGCGGGTCGTTCCCGTCGTTCGACGAGGACGGCACGGTGACGATCACCCTCGGGACGCAGGCGTTCTACTGGCTGCACGTGGGACGGCCGCGGGACTGACGGTCCGTAGGGGTCTCGGGATCGGCACCGCGTCACGTCGCTCGGCCCGGCCGCCTCGGGTCGCCCGGACGGCCGCGTCACGTCGCCCGGACGGCCGCGTCGGGTCGCTGGGACGGCCGCCTCGGGTCGCCCGGCCGGCCGTGTCGCGTCCGCGGTGTCGGCGGCCGCCGCTAGCCTGACCGCGTGACCAGCTCTCCGCTCGCAGCGCCGATCGACGCCACCCTCGGAGCCCCCTCGGCGGCACCCCGCTCCCCTGCGGAACGCCCCTGGTGGCACGCGCTCGGCGTGTTCGACCTCGAGACCACGGGGATCGACGTCGAGACAGCACGGATCGTCAGCGCCCATGTCGGGCTCATCGACATGACCGGCGCGAGCATCGCCGCCGGCTCGTGGCTGGCCGACCCGGGCGTCCCCATCCCGGAGCAGGCCGCTGCGGTGCACGGCATCACGACCGAGCGCGCCCGTGCCGAGGGGCGTGCCGCCGACGTCGTCGTCGCCGAGATCATCGCCGCGGTCGAGGCCGTGTTCGCCCGCGGGATCCCGCTCGTGGTCTACAACGCGCCGTACGACCTCACCGTCCTCGACCGCGAGGCCAAGCGCCACGGCCTGGCGGCACCCGTGATCGGGAACGTCGTCGATCCGCTCGTCATCGACAAGGCCGTCGACACCTACCGCAAGGGCAAGCGCACGCTCGAGGTCTGCTCCGCGCTGTACGGCGTGACCCTCGCGGACGCGCACGACGCCGGTGCCGACGCGATCGCCGCCGGACGCGTCGCGCAGGCGATCGCGAGCCGCTACCCGGACCAGCTCGGCATCAGCGCCGAGGAGCTCCACCGACTGCAGGTGGCCTGGTGCTCCGACCAGGCGGCGTCGTTCCAGGACTACATGCGGCGTGAGCGCAATCCGCAGTTCGTCGCGGACGGCCGCTGGCCGCACCGCAACCCCGCCTGATCGTCCCCGGCCCCGGTGTCGGCACGCGCGCACGGGGCATGGCACAGGCACAGGCACAGGCATAGGCACGGGCACACACCTGAACCAGGCGGTCCTCGGCAACGGCTGCCCCGGAGACGCAGCAACGGGCGGCCACCCGGAGGTGGACCGCCCGTTGCTCGCTCGCCGTTCCCGACGAGGTCGCGTCAGCGTTGCCGCCGCGACCGAGGGCTCGGACTTACTTGCCGAAGCCCTTGAAGCGCTGGTTGAACTTCTCGACGCGACCGGCCGAGTCGAGGATGCGCTGCTTGCCCGTGTAGAACGGGTGCGAGGCGCTCGAGATCTCGACGTCGATCACCGGGTAGGTGACACCGTCGAGCTCGATGGTCTTGTCGCTGGTCGCGGTGGAGCGCGTCAGGAACGTCTCACCGGAGGCCAGGTCGCGGAAGACGATGGCGTTGTACTCGGGGTGCGTGTCGGTCTTCATGGTGTTCCTCGTCGTGGATGTGGTGGTTCGGAGTGCGCGAGCGCGCGCAAAACTGTGGCGTACGCCAGCGACCGAGTTTAGCAGACCGTCAGCGCGGACGGGAGGCACCGCTCGTCTCCGGCATCGGCGGCTCGGTCGTCACCTCAGCTGGCGCGGGCGGTGTAGCGACCCGCGTCCGCCGTCACGACGAGGCCGATCCCGAACGCGTCCGAGAGCACCTCGCTCGTCACGACGTCAGCGATCGGTCCGGCGGTGTGCACGCGCCCCTCGGCGAGCACGAGCGCGTGCGTGAAGCCCTTCGGGATCTCCTCCACATGGTGGGTGACGACCACGATGGCAGGAGCCTCGGCGCTCTCGGCATACCCCCCGAGCGTCCGGACCAGACTCTCGCGTGCCCCGAGGTCGAGCGATGCCGCCGGCTCGTCGAGGAACAGGACCTCGGGATCGGTCATGACGGACCGGGCGATCTGGACGCGCTTCTGCTCGCCGTCGCTCAGTTCACCGAAGGTCCGGTCGGCGAAGCCGCCGAGGCCCCACTCGTCGAGGACCCGATGGGCACGTCGGACGTCGATGTCGTCGTACTGCTCGTTCCACCGACCGGTGACCGAGTAGGCGGCCGTGAGCACGACGTCGAGCACCTGCTCGGTGACCGGGATCCGCCGGGCGAGCGCGGTCGACGCGAACCCGATGCGCGGACGGAGTTCGAACAGGTCGGCGCCACCGACCTCCGTGCCGAGGACCTCGACCGTGCCCGAGGTCGGGAACGACTGCGCCCCGGCGACCTGCAGCAGGGTCGTCTTCCCCGCGCCGTTCGCGCCGAGGACGACCCAACGGTCCGCCTCGTCGACCTGCCACGACACCTGGTCGAGGATGCTGACCCCGTTCCGGACGACGGACACGTCTTGCAAGCGCACAACCGAGGGCATGCCCTCAGCCTACGCGGTCGGCCGTCGGCGAGGAGGCGCGGCACACGTCCTGTGGACGGCCGCCGCCGGCGTCCTCAGCGACCGGCGAGGACGGCGTCGTAGACCCGACGGGTCTGGGTCGCGATGGCGGACCAGGTGAACTCGCCCTCGACACGCAGACGCCCGGCCCGACCCATGAGGGCGGCGAGCCCGGGGTCGGCGAGCACCTCGCGCAAGGTCGCGCCGAGGTCCGCCACGAAGCGGTCCGGGTCGACCGGCGTCCCGGACCCGTCCTGCACCTGCTCGATCGGCACGATGCGCCCGGTCAGTCCGTCGGCGACGACCTCGGGGATGCCGCCCGTGGCCGTGCCGACGACCGGCAGCCCGCACGCCATGGCCTCGAGGTTGACGATCCCGAGCGGCTCGTACACCGACGGACACACGAACACGCTCGCCGCCGACAGCACCCGGACGATCTCGTCGTGGGAGAGCATCCGGTCGACCCACACCACGCCCGAGCGGCGGGTCCGGAGGTCCTCGACCAGGCCCGTCACCTCGGCGAGGATCTCCGGGGTGTCCGGCGCTCCGGCGCAGAGGACCACCTGGACGTCCGCCGGCAGCCCGTCGAGCGCACGGAGGAGGTACGGCAGACCCTTCTGGCGGGTGATGCGACCCACGAAGACGACGGTGGGCCGATCGGGGTCGATCCCGAGCGCGCGGACCGCTTCCGGGTCGACCACGCGCTGCCAGGCGTCGATGTCGATGCCGTTGTACACGACGTGCAACCGGTCCTCGGGGATCGACGGGTAGGAGCGGGCGATGTCGGCGCGCATGCCCTTCGACACCGCGATGACCGCGTCGGCGTTCGTGTACGCCTCGCGCTCGATCCAGCTCGACAGCCGGTACCCGCCGCCCAGCTGCTCGGCCTTCCAGGGGCGGAGCGGCTCGAGGCTGTGTGCCGTCACGACGTGCGGCAGGCCGTAGGTGAGCTGCGCGACACGTCCTGCGGCGTTCGCGTACCAGGTGTGGGAGTGCACGAGGTCCGAGCCCTCGATGTCGGGGACCATCTGCAGGTCGGTGGCGAGCGTGGTCACGGCGCCGTTCGCGTGCTCGAACCCCGCGGGGGCGCGGTAGGAGGTCACGCCGTCGGCGTCCCGATCGGCTCCGAACGCGCGGACGCGCACGTCGGTGTCCGTCCCGGATCGGAGCGCCGCCGTCAGTTCCGCGACGTGGACGCCCGCACCTCCGTAGATCTCCGGGGGGAATTCCTTCGTCAGCAGATCGACTCGCACGTCCCCCAACGTAACGAATGGCCCGGTCGCACGCCTACTCTTGGGGCATGCCATCGAAGAAGATCTTCGGCATCGTCCTCGCAGGGGGCGAAGGGAAGCGGCTCATGCCGTTGACCGCCGACCGAGCCAAGCCCGCCGTCCCGTTCGGCGGCAACTTCCGTCTGATCGACTTCGCGTTGAGCAACCTGGTGAACTCCGGACTGCAGCGCATCGTGGTCCTGACCCAGTACAAGTCCCACAGCCTCGACCGCCACGTGTCCCAGACGTGGCGCATGGAGGGGCTGCTGGGCTCGTACGTGGCGTCGGTCCCGGCGCAGCAGCGACTCGGCAAACGGTGGTTCGCCGGGTCCGCCGACGCGATCCTCCAGAGCCTCAACCTCCTCCGGGACGAACGGCCCGACATCGTCGTCGTGGTCGGTGCGGACCACGTGTACCGGATGGACTTCTCCCAGATGGTCGAGGCGCACATCGCGTCGGGCCGCAGCGCGACCGTCGCCGCGATCCGACAGCCCATCGCGCTCGCCGACCAGTTCGGCGTCATCCAGGTCGACGACGAGGACCCGACGAGGATCGGCGCGTTCCTGGAGAAGCCGAAGGACGCGGTGGGACTCCCCGACTCCCCCGGTGAGGTCCTCGCGTCGATGGGCAACTACGTCTTCGACGCGGACGCGCTCATCGACGCGGTCCTGCGCGACGGTCAGATCGAGTCCTCGAACCACGACATGGGCGGTGACATCGTGCCGGACTTCGTGACCCGGGGCGACGCTGGCGTCTACGACCTCAACCGCAACGACGTCCCGGGTGCCACCGAGCGCGACAAGTACTACTGGCGCGACGTGGGGACGATCGACTCGTTCTTCGAGGCGCACCAGGACCTCATCGCAGCGCTGCCGGTCTTCAACCTCTACAACGTCGACTGGCCGATCTTCAACCAGCAGATCAACTCGCCGCCCGCCAAGTTCGTCCGTGACGCCAAGGGCGTCAGCGGTACCGCGGTCGACTCGATCGTCTCGCTCGGGTGTCTGCTGTCCGGGGCACAGGTGGAGCGCAGCGTGATCGGGCCGTGGTGCACCATCGAGTCGGGCGCCCAGGTCGTCGACTCCGTGGTGTTCGACCGGGCGATGGTCGGCCCGGACGCGGTCGTGCGCCGCGCGATCCTCGACAAGGACGTCGTGATCGAGGCCGGCGCTCAGGTCGGGGTGGATCGCGGCGCGGATCTCGCCCGCGGGTTCACGGTCACGGACTCCGGCATCACCGTGGTCGGCAAGGGGGTGCGGGTCGAGGCCTGAGGCCGCGAGGCCCGGTCCGCGTCATCCGCCGTCTCGCGCCCGCGACCGCCACTAGCCTTGGCGCGTGCCGCGTTTCCTCGTCGTCCTCGATGCCGATTCCACACTGCTCGAGGACGAGGTGATCGAGCTGCTCGCCGACGCCGCAGGAGCGCGTGATCGCGTCGCCGCCGTCACCGAGCGGGCGATGCGCGGTGAGATCGACTTCGCCGACAGCCTCCGCGACCGCGTCGCGACACTCGCGGGGTTGCCCGTGAGCGTTCTGGAGGACGTCCGTCGCGCCGTCCGGGTCACGACCGGCGCCGTCGAACTGGTCGAGGGCGTCCACGCCGCCGGCGGCAGCGTCGGCGTCGTGTCCGGCGGCTTCCACGAGGTGCTGGGCCCGATCGCGGCGGCACTCGGGCTCGACCACTGTCGCGCCAACCGACTCGAGGCGTCCGGCGGCGTGCTCACCGGCCGGGTGCTCGGGGACGTGGTCGACGCGGCCGCGAAGGCCGACGCGCTCCGGGCCTGGGCGGCCGCGGACGGTGTGGACGCGCGGCGGCACACCGTGGCGGTCGGCGACGGCGCCAACGACCTCTCCATGATGCGCGAGGCCGCGCTCGCCGTCGCCTTCGTCGCGCGGCCGGGCGTCCGCGACGCCGCGGACGTCGTCGTCGACCGGCGGGACCTCACACCCGTCCTGGCGTGCCTCGGGGTGCCCGTCCGGGCCTCCTGACCGACCGGTACCGGCAGGAGCCGCGTCCGGGATGGGCTCAGTCGCCCATCCCGACGCCGCCGTCCACCGGGATGACCGCCCCGGAGATGTACCCCGCGTCGTCGCCGGCGAGGAACAGGGTGGTCGCGGCGATGTCCTGCACGCTCCCGTACCGACCGGCGGGGATCTGCTTCTTGTACTGCGCCTGGACGTCCTCGGGCAGCGCCGCGGTCATCTCGGTCTCGATGAACCCGGGCGCGATGACGTTCGCCGTGAGGCCGCGGCCCCCGAGCTCACGCGTGAGCGACCGCGCGAACCCGATGAGCCCGGACTTCGACGACGCGTAGTTGACCTGTCCGGCGGAACCGAGCGTCCCGACGACGCTGGAGATCAGGATCACCCGGCCGAACCGGGCACGCAGCATGTTCTTGGAGGCGCGCTTCACGACGCGGAACGCTCCGGTCAGGTTGGTGTCCACGACCGAGGTGAAGTCCTCTTCGCTCATCCGGAGCAGCAGGGTGTCGTGCGTGATGCCGGCGTTCGACACGAGCACCTCGACCGGTCCGAGCGCTGCCTCGACGGCGGTGAACGCGGCGTCGACGCTCGCGGCGTCCGTGACGTCCGCGGCGACGGTGAGTGCGCCTTCGGGGCCGCCGTCGCCGCTGCGCGACGTCACCGCGACCCGGTGCCCGGCGGCGACGAACTCCTGGGCGATGGCGTGGCCGATCCCGCGGTTCCCTCCGGTGACGAGGACGGTACGGGGCGTGGTCATGAGTGCTCCTGGTGCTGAACGGGGGCGGTACGGGGCGCCCGTCGGATCACCGCGGTGCGCCGAACGGACCATGCGAGCCTACCGTCGGTGGTGAGGCTTAGGCTTGAGCCGGGGAAGCGGAGAGACCATCGCATGAAGACGAACAGCATCACCTCGCTGCCGGCATCGCCCGCCGATGACCGGCGCGGCCGCCTCAGGCGGTACGTGTTCACGATGTCCGTGCGCGTGGTGTGCTTCGTCGTGGCGGTCTGCCTCCACGACGTCTGGAGCATCCTCCCGCTCGTGCTCGCCGGCGTCATCCCGTGGGTGGCCGTGGTCGTCGCCAACGCGGGGAACCGCCGCGCCGACGACCTCGTCCGACCGGGCGGCGAACTCGTCCGCGTGCTGCCCGACGACGACCGCGAACGCATCGAGCAGGAGCGCGAGGAACGCTACCGCGAAGACCAGCGCGCCCGAGCCGCGTGGGCACACGCCGAGCAGGAGCGTGCGGAGCGCGAACGCGCCGCGGCGAGCGGCGGACGGAGTCGGCGCTGATGGCGACCTTCGACCTCCACACCGATCCAGGAGCGCCGGTGTGCTCGCGGGCCGGATGCTCGAACAGGGCGTCCTGGCGGGTCAACTGGCGCAACCCGAGGATCCATGCGGTCGACCGCGTCAAGATCTGGGCGGCGTGTGACGACCACTGTGCCTTCCTCGCGGACTACCTGCGGTCCCGGGCCTTCCCGGTGACCGTGACCGGCATCGACGAGGACGTCGAGCGGCTCGAGGACGTCGCGGACTCCCTGACCTCCGGAGGTGCCGAGGGCGGCTCCCTCGGATGACGCTGCACGACCCCCGGACGGACCACGACCGCACCGACGACGAGCCGACGGCCGGCCTCCGCGACTTCGACCCGACGGCCCGCTACGGGCGCCGGGGCGCGGAGCGCCTCCGCCGCGCCGAACGCGAGGCCCACGCGGCCCGGCTCGGCACCGCCGACGAGCACGAGACCGACCGGGACCCGGACGAACCCTTCGTCGGTTGGGGCTTCGTGATCGGCCGCCGTTGGGTCGGGTACTTCGCGATCGCGGTCGGCTTCGCGATCCTCTGCGCGTTCTTCGGCATGTGGCAGTGGGACCGCCGCAACGAGGCGGTCCGCGAGAACGACCAGATCGCCGAGAACTACGACCACACCCCCGTGCCCGTCGACCGCGCACTCCCGACACGGTCCGCGTTCGACGACGACCAGACGTGGCTCCAGGTCCGCGTGACCGGGCACTACGACGTGGCGGAGCAGCTCCTCGTGCGCAACCGCGTCCACAACGGTCAGCCCGGGTTCGAGGTCCTGACGCCGCTGGTGACGTCGTCGGGGCGCGCGTTCATCGTCGACCGCGGATGGGTCCCGACGGGCAACGACCACGACTACCCCGACTCCGTGCCCGCACCGCCGAGGGGCACCGTCGACGTCGTGGTGCGCCTCCAGCAGACCGAGCCGCACATCCCCGGTCGGACCGACCCGGCCCACACCGACGAGATCCAGTCGGTCACCCTGTCGGACGTCGCGGGCCGCGTCGCCCAGCCGATCTGGACCGGCGCGTACGGCCAGCTCAAGAGCGAGGACCCGGCGCCCGCACAGGCCCGGCCCCTTGGTTGGGATCGCCCGTCGGCCGACACCGGCCTCCACTTGTCGTACTTCATCCAGTGGTTCATGTTCGCCGCCGGCGGCTTCGGCTTCCTCGCCTACCTGATGGTCCAGGAGTACCGGAACCTCAACCAGGACGACCCGGAGGAACGCGAGCGCGCGCTCGAACGCAAGCGGCGGCGTGAAGCCCGTCCGAAGACCGACGCGGAGATCGAGGACGGCCTCCTCGACGACGTCCGGGTCGGCTGAGCCGGAGAGCGGCCGGACGACGAGCGTCGGCGGCCCCGGTCAGGCGAGTTCGATGAGCTCCGCGTAGTCCTTGTTCCAGTGGTCCTCGACCCCGTCGGGCAGCAACAGCACCCGCTCCGGACTGAGGGCCTCGACCGCACCCGCGTCGTGGCTCACGAGCACGACGGCGCCCTCGTACCCCGCCAGTGCGCCGAGGATCTCCTCGCGCGATGCCGGGTCCAGGTTGTTCGTCGGCTCGTCGAGCAGGAGCACGTTCGCCCCGGACACGACGATCATCGCCAGCGACAGACGGGTCTTCTCGCCGCCCGAGAGCACGCCCGCCGGCTTGTAGCCGTCGTCCCCGGTGAACAGGAACGAACCGAGCACGCGTCGGGCCTCGGTCTCGGTGAGCGCCGGGGACGCCGAGACCATGTTCTCGATCACGGTCCGGTTGACGTCGATGTTCTCGTGCTCCTGCGCGTAGTAGCCGATGCGGAGGCCGTGGCCTGGCTGGACCTCGCCCGTGTCCGGGCGGTCGGCGCCCGCGAGGATGCGGAGCAGGGTGGTCTTGCCGGCACCGTTGAGGCCGAGGATGACGACCCGCGATCCCCGGTCGATCGCGAGGTCGACCCCGGCGAAGATCTCGAGCGACCCGTACGACTTCGAGAGGCCTTCGGCCATCAGCGGCGTGCGCCCGCAGGCGACCGGCGTCGGGAACCGCAGCTTCGCCACGCGGTCCTGCTCGCGGACGTCCTCGAGCCCGGCCAGGAGCTTCTCGGCGCGCGCCACCATCTGATGGGCGGCCGCCGCCTTCGTCGCCTTGGCGCCGAACCGGGCGGCCTGCTTCTGCAGCTCCCCCGCTTTCTTCTCGGCGTTGGCGCGTTCCTTGCGGCGCCGTTCCTCGTCCGCGACGCGCTGGCGCTGGTAGTGCTTCCAGCCCATGTTGTAGATGTCGATGACCTGGCGGTTCGCGTCGAGGTAGAAGACGCGGTTCACGACCTCGTCCACCAGTTCGACGTCGTGCGAGATGACGATCACACCGCCCGCGTACGTCTTGAGGTACTCCCGCAGCCAGACGACCGAGTCCGCGTCGAGGTGGTTCGTCGGCTCGTCGAGGATCATCGTGTCGGCCTCGGAGAACAGGATCCGCGCCAGTTCGATGCGCCGCCGCTGCCCGCCGGACAGCGTCTTCAGCTGCTGGTCGAGGATCCGGTCCGGCAGCGCCAGGTTCGACGCGATCGACGCCGCCTCCGCTTCGGCCGCGTACCCACCGAGCGCGGTGAAGCGGTCGTCGAGTCGCGCGTACTTGGCCATCGCCTTCTCGGCGACGGCCGGGTCGCTGCTCCCCATGTCGAGCGAGGCGGCGCGCAGTCCCTCGACGATCTCGCCGAGTCCACGGGCGTCGAGGATCCGCTTGCGCGCCGTGTCCTCGGGGTTGCCGGACCGCGGGTCCTGCGGCAGGTACCCGATCTCGCCCGAGCGGGTGATCTCGCCGCCGGTCGGCATGGTCTCGCCCGCCAGCGCCTTCGTCATCGTGGTCTTGCCGGCACCGTTCCGCCCGACCAACCCGATCTTGTCGCCCTTGTCGACGCGGAAGGTCACGCCCTCCATCAGGAGGCGCGCTCCGACGCGGATCTCGAGATCGTGCACGGCAAGCACAGCGGACGTCCAATCGGTTGGTGGGGTGGTCACAACGGTGTGCAGGCGGGGGTGGCCCGTAGGATCGAGGGGAACCCGGCTCCGGCGCCGCGCTCCCGCACACAGGAGCGGACCAAGGACGAGAACGCCCGCAGGCCATGGCGGATTCCGAGCGGCGCCCGCGACCACCGACCCATTCTAGGAGACTCCATGACGAACGCCGTTCCCGGCCGCGTCCACGCGGGCGCCAGCCGACCCGTGCTCGCGGACCGTATCCGCTCCCGCGGCCTCGCGACCGACGCGGCACTCGTCGCGGGCGGCGCGCTGTTCACCGCGGCCATGGCGCAGGTCGAGGTCCCGATGTGGCCGGTGCCCATCACCGGGCAGACGCTCGCCGTGGTGCTCGTCGGTGCGACCCTCGGCGCCCGCCGCGGTGCGATCTCGATGCTGCTCTACATGGTGGCCGGGCTCGCCGGAGCGCCGTTCTTCGCCGACATGACCGGTGGCCTGCACGCGCTCGCGGTGCCGAGCTTCGGGTACGTCATCGGCTTCGTCCCCAGCGCTGCCGCGATCGGGTGGCTTGCGCGCCGGAACTGGGACCGTCGCTTCGTCCGCGGCGTGATCGCCTTCACGCTCGCGAGCGCCATCCCCTTCGTGACCGGTCTGCCGTACCTGGCGGTGGTCCTCGGCCAGCTGGGTGCGCCGCACGACCTCGCTACCGTGTTCCGCCTCGGACTCGCCCCGTTCGTCGTCGGTGGCATCGCCAAGGCGGTCATCGCCGCCGGCGTCCTCCCCCTGGCGTGGCGCGCCATCGGCCGCCGCTCCCGCTGATCGGCCCGACACGGACGGACGGGAGGCCCGGTACCAGCTGGTACCGGGCCTCCCGTCCGTTCGTATGTCGGCTGACGTCAGATGGCGAAGCCGAGCGCCCGCATCATCTCGCGACCGTCGTCGGTGATGCGCTCCGGCCCCCACGGCGGCATCCAGACCCAGTTGATGCGGAAGGCGTCGACGATGCCGTCGAGCGCGTTCGCGGTGTCGTTCTCGATGACGTCGGTGAGCGGGCACCCGGCGCTCGTGAGCGTCATGCTGATGATGAGGGCGTTCGCGTCGTCGTCCCACGCGAGGTCGTAGACCAGACCGAGGTCGACGACGTTGACGCCGAGCTCCGGGTCCGAGACCTCCTTGAGCGCCTCGGCGACCTCGTCGAACTTCTGCGGTGACAGTGTGGTGATCATCAGGCCCTCGCGGCGGCGGCGACGTAGCGGTCGTAGCCCTCGTTCTCGAGGCGCTCAGCGAGCTCTGGCCCGCCCTGTTCCGCCACCCTGCCCGCGACGAACACGTGCACGAAGTCGGGCTTGATGTACCGGAGGATGCGCGTGTAGTGCGTGATGAGCAGGACGCCCATGTCGGTCGCGGCCTTCGCGCGGTTGACGCCCTCCGAGACGATCTTCAGCGCGTCGACGTCGAGGCCGGAGTCGGTCTCGTCGAGCACGGCGAACTTCGGCTTGAGGAGCTCGAGCTGCATGATCTCGTGGCGCTTCTTCTCGCCGCCCGAGAAGCCCTCGTTCACGTTGCGCTCGGCGAAGGCGCTGTCCATCTTGAGGTCCGCCATGGAGCGACGGAGGTCGGACACCCAGCCGCGGAGCGCCGGAGCCTCACCGTCGATCGCCGTCTTCGCGGTGCGCAGGAAGTTCGACACCGTGACACCGGGGATCTCGACGGGGTACTGCATGGCGAGGAACAGACCGGCGCGAGCACGCTCGTCCACGCTCATCTCGAGGACCTCCTGCCCGTCGAGGAGGATCGAGCCTCCGTCGACGTTGTAGCGGGGGTGGCCGGCGATCGTGTAGGCGAGCGTCGACTTGCCGGATCCGTTCGGACCCATGATCGCGTGGATCTCGCCCTCGTTGATGGTGAGGTCGACGCCCTTGAGGATCTCCTTCTTGCCCTGATCGGTGTCGATCGAGACCTGGAGACCGCGGATTTCGAGAGTGGACATGCGTGTTCCTTCGGTGGTCAGTTGTCGGCGCGGACGTCGGACGTGTCGACGTACACGTCGCCGTCGATGATCGAGACCCGGTAGACGGGCACCGGTTCGTACGCCGGGAAGTTGAGGGGCTTGCCGCTGGTGAGCTCGAACTTCGAGCCATGGGCCCAGCACTCGAGCGCGCCGTCCTCGACGAAGCCCTCGGACAGCGAGATGTCGCCGTGCGTGCAGGTGTCACCGATGGCGTGCACGGTGCCCGCCGAGTCCTTGACGACGGCGACGGGAGCGCCGTCGACGACGACCCGCATCGGGCTGTCGACCGCGATCTCCGACTCGGAGCAGACCTTCGTGGCCATCAGGCGAGGTCCCCGTGCTCCGTGCGGCCGCCGGCGAGCTCCTGTTCGATGGCGCGGACGAGGCGTTCCTCGAGGTCGGGGTCCCCGATCTTCTGCACGACGTCGACGAGGAACCCGAGCACGACGAGGCGGCGGGCCTCGTCCTCGGTGATCCCGCGGGACTGCAGGTAGAACAGGTGCTCGTCGTCGAAGCGTCCCGTGGCGCTCGCGTGCCCGGCGCCCTGGATGTCGCCGGTCTCGATCTCGAGGTTCGGGATGCTGTCGGCCCGCGTGCCCTCGGAGAGCACGAGGTTGCGGTTCTGCTCGTAGCTGTCGGTGCCCGCGGCGGGACGCCCGATGAGCACGTCGCCGATCCAGACGGTGTGCGCGCCCTCGCCCTGCAACGCGCCCTTGTAGTTGACGCGGCTCCGGGTGTTCGGGGCGTCGTGGTTCACGTACACCTGCTGCTCGATGTACTGCCCGGCGTCGGCGAAGTAGACGCCGTACATCTCGGTGTCGCCGCCCTGCGCACCGAGGCGCGTCGACGGGTTGATCCGGACCACGTCCCCGCCGAGCGAGACGACCACGTGCTTGAGGAAGGCGTCGCGCCCGACCTGGGCGAAGTGGGTCCCGACGTGGACGGCGTCGTCGTCCCAGTCCTGCACGGCGACGACGGTGAGCCGCGCGCCGTCCTCGACCACGATCTCGACGTTCTCGCTGAGGAGCGCCGAGCCCGTGCTGTTCACGATGACGATGCCCGTGCTGTTCGCCTCGGCGGTGATCACCGTGTGGGCCGCGCGGGGCTCCGAGCCCATCGCCGACCGCGTGATCGTGACGTGCCCCGGCTCGTCGCCACGCACCGTGATCGCGAGCACCGCGTCGCGTGCACTCCACGCCGCCGCGGACGCCCGGTCCTCCGGGAGACCCGCGCTGCCGACCCGCTCGTCGTCGCTCCGGACCCAGTCGATGTGTGTCCCGCCCGACTCGCGGGCGAGGAAGGGGTACGCCGCACCGTCGAGATCACCGTCGAGGAGCGGCCGGATCTTCGCGAGGGGTGCGAACTTCCAGTTGACCTCGCGACCGGTGACCGCCGGGAACGCGTCGACGTCTGCCGACGCGAACCGCTCGGACCGCGTCTGCACCGGGACGCGCGTGTCCCACCCGCCGTCGGAGTGGGCTCGCGCTCCGTGTTGTTCGGTCCCGCCCGCAGGCTCGACCGGCTGGTCGATACGCGGCTGCACGTCGGTCTGGGGCTGGGGGCTGGTGGCGGACATCTAGCCGACGGATCCTTCCATGCTCATCTCGATGAGCTTGTTGAGTTCGAGCGCGTACTCCATCGGGAGCTCCCGGGCGATCGGTTCGATGAAGCCACGGACGATCATCGCCATCGCCTCGTCCTCGGGCAGGCCCCGCGACATGAGGTAGAACAGCTGCTCCTCGCTGACGCGCGACACCGTGGCCTCGTGACCGAGCTGGACGTCGTCCACCCGGATGTCGATCGCCGGGTACGTATCCGACCGCGACACCGTGTCCACGAGCAGCGCGTCGCAGCGGACCGTGTTGGCGGCATGATGGGCGTCCGGATCGACCCGGACCTCACCGCGGTAGCCCGCGCGGCCCCCACCGCGGGCGATCGACTTCGAGACGATCGACGACGTGGTGTACGGCGCCATGTGGATCATCTTCGCGCCGGCGTCCTGGTGCTGACCCGGACCCGCGAACGCGACCGAGAGGGTCTCGCCCTTGGCGTGTTCACCGGCCAGGTAGATCGACGGGTACTTCATCGTGACCTTCGAGCCGATGTTCCCGTCGATCCACTCCATCGTCGCGCCCTCGTGGGCGATCGCACGCTTCGTGACGAGGTTGTAGACGTTGCTCGACCAGTTCTGGATCGTCGTGTAGCGCACGCGCGCGTTCTTCTTGACGATGATCTCGACGACCGCCGAGTGCAGCGAGTCCGACTTGTAGATCGGGGCCGTGCAGCCCTCGATGTAGTGCACGTACGAGTCCTCGTCCGCGATGATCAGGGTCCGCTCGAACTGGCCCATGTTCTCGGTGTTGATCCGGAAGTACGCCTGCAGCGGGATCTCGACGTGGACGCCCTTCGGGACGTAGACGAACGAACCGCCCGACCAGACGGCCGTGTTCAGCGCCGCGAACTTGTTGTCGCCGGCCGGGATCACGGTGCCGAAGTACTCCTCGAAGAACTCGGGGTGTTCGCGGAGCGCCGTGTCCGTGTCCATGAAGATCACGCCCTGGGCCTCGAGGTCCTCGCGGATCTGGTGGTAGACGACCTCGGACTCGTACTGAGCCGCGACGCCCGCCACGAGACGCTGCCGCTCGGCCTCGGGGATGCCCAGGCGCTCGTACGTGTTGCGGATGTCCTCGGGGAGGTCCTCCCACGACTGCGCCTGCTTCTCGGTCGAGCGCACGAAGTACTTGATGTTGTCGAAGTCGATCCCGGTGAGGTCCGCGCCCCACGTCGGCATCGGCTTGCGGCCGAAGAGCTGCAGGCCCTTGAGCCGGTTCTTGAGCATCCACTCGGGCTCGGACTTGAGCCGGGAGATGTCGGTGACCACCTCTTCGGAGAGACCACGGCGGGCGGAGGCGCCAGCGGCGTCGGGGTCGGCCCAGCCGAACTCGTACTGGCCGAGCCCTTCGAGCTCGGGACGGTCGATGAGCACGTCGGACATGGTCTCCCTCTATCTCTCTTCGGGCCGTTCGGTCCGTTGGACGACAACGCCGGGGTCTCCGGCACCATTCCTCGGACGCCGTCCGCGGTACCGGCCGTCTGACGATGGTCGCACCGGCTCCGGCCATCAGCGACGATGTGCGGCGGTTTCGAAGCCCGGAGTCAACTTCCAGCGCTCCGCTGAATACACTTGACTGCTCCGTCCCCGTCCGCCGGCCCCTGCGGGCCGACCCGCGGGGCCGTCGTGCCGAACCCGCTGAGTCTACAGGTTCGACCCCCGGAACAACAGGAAGGCACCCACTCCGTGACACGCGTCGGGACCCCGATCGACCGATCCACGCCGACCCGGTGGTGGGGGCTCCCCCGCACGGTCGACGCACGGGTCGTCGTCCTGGCCTGGGCGTCGTTCGTGATCGAGGTCGTGCTCATCGGCACAGGCGGGCTCGTCCGCCTCACCGCGTCCGGACTCGGCTGCCCGACGTGGCCCGAATGCACGAGCGGCTCCTTCGTCACGACACCCGAGATGGGCCTCCACGGGGTCATCGAGTTCGGCAACCGGCTCCTGACGTTCGTGCTCGTCGTGATCGCGATCGCCATGTTCCTCGCCGTCGTGCGACTCCGACGCACGCGGCCCGAGCTCTTCTGGCTCGCGTTCGCCCAGGGCGCGAGCATCCCCCTCCAGGCCGTGGTCGGCGGCATCAGCGTGCTGACGAACCTCAACCCGTACGTCGTCGGTCTGCACTTCGTCATCTCGACCGCGCTCGTGTCCATCACGGCCCGCCTCGTCTACCGCTCCCTCAACGGTCCGGGGCGCCCCGGCACACTCGTCCCCCGCTGGTACCGGACGGTCGTGGAGGCCCTCATGGGCGCCGTCGCGGTGACGGTCCTGCTCGGGATCCTCACGACGGGATCGGGGCCGCACGCCGGCGCGGGCGAGTCGGTGCAGGGCGGCAAGCTCGTCCGGACGGGCTTCGACCCGGCGGTCATCGAGGACCTCCACGCGGTCCCCGCCTTCGCGGTCTTCGCGTTGACGCTGGTCCTGCTCGTCGCCGCGGTGCGACTCCGCATCTCGAGCCGCTGGGTGCTGCTCCTGCTCGTCGTCGAGTTCGTGCAGATCGCCGTCGGCATCACGCAGGCCCGCAGCGCGCTCCCCGTCGGTCTCGTCGGGACCCACATGGTCCTGGCCGGGTTGCTCGTGGGTGCCACGACCGCGGTGTCGCTGTCCTCGCACCCGAGCGCTGGCCGGGACGCCGTCCGGTCCTGAGCGCCGGCACCGGCTGCGCTGCGCCCCGGCCCGGAGGCCCGCTGGCAGCTGAGCGGTGCGAGCGGACGACCCGCCTCCCGGCCGCCACGCCGGACTGGAGGCGCACTGCCAGCCGGTCCCGCGCCTCCCGTCGGCTGCGCCACGCGCGGCGGGACGGGGGCTGCCAGCCGGTGGCGGTCCTCCCGGATGTACCGGCGGCGTCGGGCGACCGCGCCCCGCGTCGCTCGGACCGCTACCGCGTCAGGGCGTTCTGCATCCGGACCGCTACCGCGTCAGGGCGTTCTGCAGGAGCGGATCGATGCCCACCGCCAGGAACAGGAGCGTCAGGTAGATGATCGAACTCCGGAACACGCGCATCGGGTGCACCTGCTCGACGTGCTGGATCGCCCGGCCGTACAGCTGGTGGGACTCGACGACGAACCACGCGCCGGCCGCGAGGGCGACGACCGTGTACAGGACGCCCATGTGCGCCACGGGCACGAGCATCACCGAGCAGACGACGGTCGCCCAGGCGTAGAGCACGACCTGCAGCCCGACGACCGTGCGCCCGCGGACGACCGCGAGCATCGGCACGCGCGCCGCGGCGTAGTCGTCGCGGTACTTCATCGAGAGCGGCCAGTAGTGCGGCGGCGTCCAGAGGAAGATGACGCCGAACAGGATGACCGGTGCCCAGCTGAGCGAGTCCGTCACCGCTGCCCAGCCGATGAGCACCGGCATGCAGCCCGCGACGCCGCCCCAGACGATGTTCTGCGGCGTCCGACGCTTGAGCCAGAGCGTGTAGAACACGACGTACAGCAGGATCGCCCCGACGCTGAGCGCCGCCGCGAGCCAGTTCACCAGGAGCCCGAGCTCGAGCGTCGACGCGATCGAGAGCGCCCACGAGAAGACGAGGGCCTCGCGGTCCGAGACCGCACCGGTGACGAGCGGACGGTCGCTCGTGCGCTTCATGACCCTGTCGATGTCGCGGTCGATGTAGCAGTTGAACGCCGAGGCGCCGCCGGCGGACATCGCGCCCCCGATGAGCGTCCACAGGACCAGCCAGAGGTCCGGCACACCGCGAGCCGCCAGGAACATCGTCGGCGCGGTGGTGACGAGCAACAGCTCCATCACGCGCGGCTTGGTCAGGGCGACGTAGGCGCGCAGTTTGCGGACGAGTGTCGGTTGGACGATCTCGGGCCGGGTCACGACGGCTGTCGGCATGGAACCTCTGTCTCGGGGAGTGGGCACCCGCGTCGGAGACCGGGCCGCCTCCCACTTTACGTGATGGTCCCCGCGGGCACGCTCGCGATGGTCCCCGCGGGCACGCTCGCGTTGCATCGGCTCCGCCGACGGCTGAACGCCGACTGAGTGCGTCTTCACTATGCTGGGAGACGCCTGCCCGCAGTGTGCCCGACGTCGTGCGCACCAGCGCACTCAGGGCCGCCGGACCACCCGACGACCACGGGACCCGGGTGGGCGTCATGTCCGTGCGGGAGCACGAGCCCTCGCACATGTCGCATCAAGAAGGGTCAATCCACCAGTGGCTGAATTCACATGGGATTCCATCGACAAGAAGGCCGTCGACACGGCCCGCGTGCTCGCCGCCGACGCCGTCGAGAAGGCGGGCAACGGCCACCCCGGCACCGCGATGAGCCTCGCCCCGCTCGCCTACCTGCTCTTCCAGAAGGTGATGCGGCGCGACCCGAGTGACAGCACCTGGATCGGCCGCGACCGCTTCATCCTGTCGGCCGGACACGCCTCGATCCTCCAGTACGTGCAGTTCTACCTCGGTGGGTACGGCCTCGAGCTCGAGGACCTCGAGCACCTCCGCAAGTGGGGCTCGAAGACCCCGGGTCACCCGGAGTACGGCCACACCGACGGCGTCGAGATCACCACCGGTCCCCTCGGCCAGGGTCTCGCCTCGGCGGTCGGCTTCGCCTACGCGCAGCGCTTCGAGCGGGGCCTGTTCGACCCCGACACCGCGCCCGGTCAGAGCCCGTTCGACCACTTCACCTACGTCGTCAGCGGTGACGGCGACAACCAGGAGGGCGTGACGAACGAGGCCGCCTCGCTCGCCGGCCACCAGGAGCTCGGCAACCTCATCGTCTTCTACGACTCCAACCAGATCTCGATCGAGGACGACACCGACATCGCCTTCACGGAGGACGTCGCGGCACGGTACGAGGCGCTCGGTTGGCACGTGCAGCACGTCGACTGGAAGAAGACCGGCGAGTACTCCGAGGACGTCGAGGCGCTGTACGCCGCCGTCGAGGCCGCCAAGGCCGAGACCGTCAAGCCGTCGCTCATCGTCCTCAAGACGATCATCGGATGGCCCTCGCCGAAGAAGCAGAACACGGGCAAGATCCACGGGTCGGCTCTCGGCGCGGACGAGCTCGCGGGCCTCAAGGAGGTCCTCGGATTCGATCCGGAGAAGACGTTCGAGGTCGCTCCCGAGGTGCTCGAGCACACCCGCGGCGCGGTCGAGCGTGGCCAGGCCGAGCACGCCGAGTGGCAGCAGGCGTTCGACGCCTGGGCCGCGGCGAACGCCGAGAAGAAGGCACTGTTCGACCGGGTCCAGGCGCAGGAGCTGCCCGAGGGCCTCGAGCAGGCGCTCCCGGTGTTCGAGCCGGGCAAGGACGTCTCGACGCGTGCGGCCTCCGGCAAGGTGATCAACGCGATCGCCGCGCTCATGCCCGAGTTCTGGGGTGGCTCGGCCGACCTCGCCGAATCGAACAACACCACGATCGAGGAAGCCAAGTCGTTCGTCCCGACGAAGTTCTCGACCAAGATGTGGAAGGGCGACCCGTACGGTCGCGTCCTGCACTTCGGCATCCGCGAGCACGCCATGGGCTCGATCCTCTCCGGCATCGTGCTGCACGGGAACACCCGCCCCTTCGGCGGCACCTTCCTCATCTTCAGCGACTACATGCGCCCGGCGGTCCGCCTCGCATCCCTCATGAAGGCGCCGGCCATCTACGTGTGGACGCACGACTCGGTGGCCCTCGGTGAGGACGGCCCGACCCACCAGCCGATCGAGCAGCTCACCGCACTCCGCGCGATCCCGGGGCTCGACGTCGTGCGACCGGCCGACGCCAACGAGGTCGCGTACGCCTGGCTCGCGATGCTGTCGCGTCGCGAGGGCCCGGCCGGCATCGCGCTGAGCCGACAGAACCTCCCGGTCTTCGAGCGCGGTGACGGCGACGCCACCGGCGACACCTTCGCCTCGGCGAAGAACGTCGCCAAGGGCGCGTACGTGCTCGCCGAGGCGCCGAACGGGACGCCGGACGTGATCCTCATCGCGACCGGCTCCGAGGTCCAGATCGCGGTCGCGGCTCGGGAGCAGCTCAAGGCCGAGGGCGTGAACGCGCGCGTCGTGTCCGCCCCGAGCCTCGAGTGGTTCATGGCCCAGCCGGAGGAGTACCGCGAGAGCGTGCTCCCGTCGGCGATCACCGCGCGCGTCTCGGTCGAGGCGGGCATCGCGATGAGCTGGCGCGACATCGTCGGCGACAAGGGCCGCAGCGTGTCGATCGAGCACTTCGGCGCCTCGGCGGACTACCAGACGCTCTACAAGGAGTTCGGTCTCACGGCAGAGGCCGTGGTCGCCGCCGCGAAGGAGACCATCGCGGCGTCCTGAGCCAGGAGGGCCGGGTCCGGTTCACCGGACCCGGCCCCTTCCTCGTCGGACGACGACACCACCAGACCGGACCCGCCCCGGCAGCTCGCCAGGGAACGGGTCGATGACGAAAGAGATGAAGCGAGAAATGACTGACACCACCCCCACCGCCGCGCTCTCCGCTGCGGGCGTGAGCATCTGGCTCGACGACCTGTCGCGCGAGCTGCTCCAGACCGGACGACTCGACAAGCTCATCGCCGACCGGAACGTCGTCGGTGTGACGACGAACCCGACGATCTTCGCGTCGGCCCTCGCCAAGGGCGAGCGGTACGACGACCAGGTCAAGGAGCTCGCCGCGGCGGGCACCTCGGTCGTCGACGCGATCTTCGAGATCACGACGCGCGACGTCGCCGACGCCAGCGACAAGTTCCGGTCGATCTACGAGTCGTCGAACGGCTTCGACGGCCGCGTGTCGATCGAGGTCGAGCCCGGTTACGCGCACGACGCGGCCGAGACCATCAAGGAGGCGAAGTTCCTGCACGAGAAGGTCGGCAAGGAGAACGTCCTCATCAAGATCCCGGCGACGATCGAGGGCCTCGAGGCCATCACCGAGGTCATCGGTGCCGGCATCAGCGTCAACGTGACCCTCATCTTCAGCCTCGAGCGCTACCGCGCCGTCATCGACGCCTACCTCGGTGGGCTCGAGAAGGCGAAGGCCGCCGGCCACGACCTCTCGAAGATCCACTCGGTGGCGTCCTTCTTCGTGTCGCGCGTCGACACCGAGATCGACAAGCGCCTCGACGCGATCGGCTCCGATGAGGCGAAGGCGCTCAAGAGCAAGGCCGGCATCGCCAACGCGCAGCTCGCGTACCAGGTGTTCGAGCAGGCGTTCGCTTCCGAGCGCGCCAAGGGCCTGCTCGAGGCCGGTGCGAACCCGCAGCGTCCGCTCTGGGCCTCGACCGGTGTCAAGGACCCGTCGCTCCCCGACACGCTCTACGTCGTCGAGCTCGTCGCACCCCAGACCGTCAACACGATGCCGGGCAAGACCCTCGAGGCCACGTTCGACCACGCCGAGGTCCGCGGTGACACCATCACGGGCTCCTACGACGCGGCCAACCAGGTCATGGACCAGCTCGCGGCGGTCGGCATCGACTACGACGACGTCGTGGCGCTCCTCGAGAAGGAGGGCGTGGACAAGTTCGACGTCTCCTGGGGTGAGCTCGTCGACACCGTGAAGACCGCCCTCGAAGGGGCGAAGTGACGGTTTCCATCGCCGCTTCGGGCGACGCAGCGACTGCGATCGAGACCGTGGTGTCCCGAGTCGTCACCGATCAGGTGGCCTCGGGCATCACGGTCGAGGTCGGACCGCTGTGTGGCCCGGAGGCCGAGTCCGAGGCGTCACGGCGCCGCGGCTGGGTCGAGGCGGTCTCGGCGTCGCGCCTGCTCGTGGAGCAGGTCGCGGCACTGAGGTCGGAACTGCAGGACGAGGGCGTCGACCACGTCGTCCTCGAGGGCATGAGCGGTTCGTCGCTCGCGCCCGAGATCATCGAACGGACGAACGACATCGAGCTCGTCGTCCTCGACGCCGGCGATCCCGCGCCGGGGCGATCGGCCGTCGGCGCGGCGCTCGAGCACGGATCGTGGCTCGAGCGGACCCCACGAGGGGCTGTCGACCGCGTCTCCACCGCCGACCCCGAGGTGGGCGGGCAGTACGAGGTGGGCGGGCAGTACTCGAGTGCCGTGCTCGCAGGCACCGATCCCCTCCGGGACGCGACCGAGATCGTCCCGGACGGCACCCGGAGCCGGAAGCCCCGGACTTCGTGGAACTGGGCGTCGCGATCCCGGACCGTCCGTCCACCTTCGGTCAGCTCGTCCAGGCCCAGGCAGCCCGTGACGCGAGCGTGCTCGCGGCACGGGGTCGCCCGGTCCTGACGCTGACCGTCTCCGACGTCGAGGTCGCGGCACCCATCATCGCCGCGGCCCTGCGTCCCCAGAACATCGAAGGAGCTCACCGACACATGTCACCGGTGGCCATCACTCCGGAGCACAATCCGCTCCGACTGCCGTCCGACCGACGCCTGAACCGGATCGCGGGCCCCAGCGCCCTCATCATCTTCGGAGTCACGGGGGACCTCTCCCGCAAGAAGCTGATGCCCGCGGTCTACGACCTCGCGAACCGCGGGCTGCTCCCGCCCGGCTTCGCGTTGGTCGGGTTCGCCCGGCGCGACTGGGAGGACCAGGACTTCTCGCAGGTGGTCCACGACGCCGTGCGGGACTACTCGCGGACGCCGTTCGACGAGGCCGTCTGGCACCAGCTCGCGCAGGGCATCCGGTTCGTCCAGGGGTCGTTCGACGACCCGGAGGCGTTCCGACAGCTCAAGGAGACCGTCGACGAACTCGACGCCGAGCGCGGGACCATGGGCAACCACGCGTTCTACCTATCGATCCCGCCCAAGGCGTTCCCGGTGGTCACGGAGCAGCTCAAGCGCTCCGGCCTCACCGAGAAGCCCGACGAGGCCTGGAGCCGGGTGGTCATCGAGAAGCCGTTCGGCTCGGACCTCACGACGGCGCGGGAACTCAACGCGATCGTCGAGACCGTGTTCGCGCCGGACGACGTCTTCCGGATCGACCACTACCTCGGCAAGGAGACCGTCCAGAACATCCTGACGCTCCGCTTCGCCAACCAGATGTACGAGCCGCTGTGGAACGCGAACTACGTGGACCACGTCCAGATCACCATGGCCGAGGACATCGGCGTGGCGGGTCGGGCTGCGTACTACGACGGCATCGGTGCGGCGCGCGACGTCATCCAGAACCACCTGCTGCAGCTCCTCGCGCTCACGGCGATGGAGGAGCCGGTCTCGTTCAAGGCGGGGGATCTCCGCGCCGAGAAGGAGAAGGTCCTGTCCGCGGTGCGGCTGCCGGCCGACCTCGCGACGGCGACCTCGCGCGGCCAGTACGCCGGCGGGTGGCAGGGTGGCGAGAAGGTGCTCGGGTTCCTCGAGGAGGCCGGGATGAACCCGGAATCCACCACTGAGACCTTCGCGGCGATCAAGCTCGGCATCGCGACGCGCCGGTGGGCCGGAGTCCCGTTCTACCTGCGGGCCGGCAAGCGCCTCGGCCGACGCGTGACCGAGATCGCGATCGTGTTCAAGCGGGTGCCGGAGGAGATCTTCGGCATCGGTGAGCGCTCGCCCCTCGGCCAGAACGCACTGGTCATCCGTGTGCAGCCCGACGAGGGTGTGACGCTGCGGTTCGGTTCGAAGGTCCCGGGCGTCGGTACGCACGTGCGCGACGTGACCATGGACTTCGGCTACGGGCACGCGTTCACCGAGGCGAGCCCCGAGGCGTACGAGCGGCTCATCCTCGACGTGCTCCTCGGCGACCCGCCGCTGTTCCCCCGTCACCAGGAGGTCGAGCTCTCCTGGAAGATCCTCGACCCGATCGAGGAGTTCTGGGCGACCCAGGGTCAGCCCGAGCAGTACCGTCCCGGCACGTGGGGTCCGGCGTCCGCCGATGCCCTGCTCGCCCGCGACGGCCGGAGTTGGAGGCGTCCATGAAGATCGATCTGCCGAACACCACGGTCTCGAAGATCCAGAAGTCCCTCATCCGCATCCGTGAGGAGGGCGGCGCGGTCGCACTCGGACGGGTGCTCACGCTCATCGTCGCGACCTCGCTCGGTCACGAGGAAGAAGCGATCGAGGCGGCCAACGAGGCCTCTCGCGAGCACCCGATGCGAGTCGTGATCGTGTCCCGGAACGAGGGTGACCGGAAGTCCCCGGGGCGCCTCGACGCGCAGATCCGAGTCGGAAGCGACGCCGGTGCGAGCGAGGTCATCGTCCTCCGGGCCTACGGCGAGACGGCGTCGGACGAGGAAGGCCTCGTCACGGGGCTCCTGCTGCCCGACGCGCCGGTCGTCGCCTGGTGGCCGGAGCGCGCTCCGGAGACCCCCGCGGACTCCGCACTCGGCCGGATCGCCCAGCGCCGGATCACCGACGCCGCCAACCAGCCGGACCCGCGGGTCGCGATCGAGGCGCTCGGGGCCTCGTACACGCCCGGTGACACCGACTTCGCGTGGACACGCTTGACCCTCTGGCGGAACCAGCTGGCTGCCGTGCTCGACCAGCCACCCTACGAGCCGGTGACCGCCGTGGAGGTCTCGGGTGCCAGCGACTCACCCTCCACCCACCTGCTCGCCGGATGGCTGCAGCTGCAGCTCCAGGTCCCCGTCACCCAGGTGACCTCGCCGCGGGCCACGGGCTCGAGCGGGATCCACGGTGTGACGTTGACGCGCGAGTCGGGGGACATCGTCCTCGAGCGGTCACTCGTCGATGTCGCGACGCTGTCGCAGCCGGGACAGCCGGTCCACGACCTGTCGCTGCCGCGCCGGAGTCTCCGGGACTGTCTCGCGGAGGAACTCCGTAGACTCGATCCCGACGTGCTCTTCGGAGACGTCGTCAAGCACGGAGTCCGCCAGCTCGGCGACACCGTCGCCGGCTGATCGACCGCGTCAGTCGCAATCGAAACGGAGTCACGTGACCAACGAACGACGGGTGCTGGTGCACCCGGACAAGCAGGCCCTCGGCGCGTCGGTCGCCGCTCGCTTCATCACGAAGATCATCGACGTCATCGACGACCAGGGGCAGGCGTCCATCGCCATCTCGGGTGGTTCGGTGTCGACGCTGGTCCTCGCAGCGATCGGGCAGTCTCCCGCCCGCGAGAGCGTGGACTGGGCGAAGGTCCACGTCTGGTGGGTCGACGAGCGATGGGTCCCGAAGGGCGACGCCGACCGGAACGACACCGGCACGGAGTCGGACTTCTTCGCCCACGTGTCCATCCCGGACGACAACATCCACCGGATGCCGTCGAGCGATGAGGGCCTGACGATCGACGAGGCCGCAGCCAAGTACGCCGAGGAGCTGGCCGGTTCGGCATCGTCCGACGCGATGGCGCCGAGCTTCGACATCACCCTCCTCGGTGTCGGGCCCGACGGCCACACGGCGTCGCTGTTCCCGGAGTTCCCGCAGCTGGCCATCACCGACCGCAGCGTCGTTCCCGTCGACGACTCCCCCAAGCCGCCGCCGCAGCGGCTCACCCTCACCTACCCGGTGATCAACGCGTCGCAGCGCGTCTGGGTGGTCTTGTCCGGCGCCGAGAAGGCTTCGGTGCTGGGTCTCGCCCTGGCCGGCGCCTCGGTCGAGGACGTCCCCGTCGGCGGTGTGCAGGGTCGGAAGCGGACCGTGTTCTTCATCGATCAGGACGCCGCGCGCGACGTGCCAGAGAACCTCATCGCGTCGACGTACTGACGTCCGCACAGCGTCGTCCGACGGCCCCGGTGCTCCCTCGAGGAGCACCGGGGCCGTCCTCGTTCCCCGAGCGCCAAGCTCCGCCCGAGGCCGCCGGATGGTCGCCCATGGGCGAGACGGACCCGGCGATCGCCGGGACGACGAAGCCCCGGCCTCCCGCGATGGGAGCCGGGGCTTCGTCGACGGGCGACGCCGCGGGCTATTCCGACTTGAGCGTCCCGCGACGAGCTCGGAGCTGCTGGAGCGCTTCCTCCAGGAGCTGCGCAGCTTCCTCTTCGGTACGACGCTCCTTGACGTACGCGAGGTGCGTCTTGTACGGCTCGGTCTTGGTCACGAGGGGTGGGTTGTCCTTGTCACGCCCGGCCGGGAGACCCGACGACGGTGAGTCGATGACCTCGGGGATCTCCTCGTCCGGCAGACCGGCGGCGAAGTACCGCACGGTCTCGTTGCCGAGCGCGTCCCAGTACGAGATCGCCACTCGGTCCGCCTGGATGCCGCGGTCCTGCTCCCCCATCGGGCCCGCGCCGACGCGTGACCCTCGGATTGCACTGCCTCCGGATGCCATGTATTCAGCTCCCCGCCGTGAACTTGCTGATGAGACCGAGCACGATGATGCAGACGATCCACACCAGCCCGAGGATCACCGTGATCCTGTTGAGGTTCCGCTCTGCGACGCCGGACGCTCCGAGATTGCTCGTCACGCCACCGCCGAACATGTCGGAGAGACCGCCGCCGCGACCGCGGTGCAGGAGGATGAGCAGCGTCAGCAGGAGGCTCGTGATGGCGAGCAGCACCTGGAGGACGACCTGGAGGATGACCACGCGGACCCTTTCGTGTCAGTCAGCTGTACGAGTATAACGGCACGGCCACGCCGAACAGCGCGCCGGACCGGGAACGTGAGGCACGGTACCGGCCGGAGTCGAGCCTCCCGGGCGGTGCCGGGCCGGCTGCCACGGCATGCGGAGGAACGCGTCCGGCACCGAGGTGTGGCCCGAGGCGAGACGTGCGGCCCGAGACGTGCGGCCCGCACCGACGGTGGTCAGAGGCCGACGTGCTGCCGGAAGCGGCAGATGGCCGCGAACTCGGCGACGTCGAGGCTCGCGCCGCCGACGAGGGCGCCGTCGATGTCGGGCTCCCGCATGAACCCCGCGATGTTGCCGGACTTCACGGAACCGCCGTAGAGCACCCGAGTGCTCGCGGCGATGTCGTCGCCCCATGCGGTCGCGATCGCACGACGGAGCGCGGCGCAGTCGTCCTGCGCCTGCTCGGGCGTCGCGGCCTGACCGGACCCGATGGCCCACACGGGCTCGTACGCCACCACGATCTCGGCGGCGGGCACGGCGCGGAGCACCACCTCGAGCTGCTCGACCGGTACCTTGCCGGCACCGTGGGACTCCCGGTCCTCGGCGGTCTCACCCACGCACACGACCGGAACCAGGCCGTGCCGGAGCGCCGCGGCCGTCTTCTCCGCGACGATCTCGTCGGTCTCCCCGTGTTCGGTCCGCCGCTCCGAATGCCCCACGATCACGTACGTCGCGTCGAGGGCGGCGAGGAACGCCCCGCTGACCTCGCCCGTGTGCGCGCCGGACGAGTGCCGTGAAAGGTCCTGTCCGCCGAAGCGGATGCGCAGCTTGTCCGCCGAGACGAGCGTCTGCACGCTCCGCAGGTCCGTGAACGGCGGGAACACCGCGACCTCGACGTCGTCGTGGTCGTGTCGGGCGTCCTTGAGCGTCCAGGCGAGCTTCTGCACCGTGGCGATGGCCTGGAGGTGGTCCAGGTTCATCTTCCAGTTGCCCGCGATGAGCGGCGAGCGGGTCATGCGCTCCACCCGAGGGCTTCGAGGCCGGGCAGGCTCTTCCCCTCGAGGAACTCGAGGCTCGCCCCGCCACCGGTCGAGATGTGACCGAACTGGTCGTCGTCGAAGCCGAGTGAGCGGACCGCGGCCGCGGAGTCACCGCCACCGACGACCCCGAGGCCCTCGACCTCGGTGAGCGCCTGGGCGACCGTCTTGGTCCCAGCGGCGAACGCCGGGAACTCGAACACACCCATCGGGCCGTTCCAGAACACCGTCCGCGAGCCGCGCACCGCGTCCGCGAACCGCGCCGCGGTCTCCGGCCCGATGTCGAGACCGATGCCGTCCGGGCCGAAGCGGGCGGACTCGATCGCGTCCGCCGCGACGACCTCGTGCTCGGCGTCGGCCGCGAATCCGGACGCCACCACGACGTCGGTGGGCAGGTCGATGGTGACGCCGCGCTGCGCTGCCTCGTCGAGGTAGCCCCGCACGGTGTCGAGCTGGTCGCGTTCGAGGAGCGACGACCCGACACCGTGGCCCTGCGCCGCGAGGAACGTGAACAGCATGCCGCCCCCGATGCACAGGGTGTCCACTCGCGGGAGCAGGTGCGCGATCACGCCGAGCTTGTCACTGACCTTCGAGCCGCCGAGCACCACGGTGTAGGGGCGCTCCGGTTCGCTGGTCAGGCGTTCGAGGACACCGAGCTCCTGTTCGATCAGGAGTCCGGCCGCGCTCGGCAACGCTCCCGCCAACTCGTAGACGCTCGCTTGCTTGCGGTGCACGACGCCGAATCCGTCGGAGACGAACGCCTCGCCCATGGCGGCGATGCGGTCCGCGAAGTCGCCGCGCACGCCGGCGTCCTTCGCGGTCTCCTCGCTGTTGAACCGGAGGTTCTCCAGTACCAGGACGTCGCCGTCCTCGAGGGCCCCGGCGGCTGCGGTGGCGGCGTCACCGACGGTCTCGTCGCAGAAGGCGACCGGCTTGCCGAGCAGTTCGGAGAGCCGCTGCGCGACGGGTGCGAGGCTGAACTCGGCCTTGCGTTCGCCGTCGGGCCGCCCGAGGTGCGAGATCACGATGACCCGTGCGCCGACTCCGATGAGTCGATTCAGGGTGCCGAGCGACGCGCGCACGCGGCCGTCGTCCGTGATGGTGCCGTCGGCCAGCGGGACGTTCAGGTCACACCGGACGACGACGCGCTTGCCCGCCAGGTCGCCGAGGTCCTCGAGGGTACGGAGTGCCATGGGTTACAGGCGCTCCCCGACGTACTCCGTCAGGTCGACCAGGCGGTTTGAGTAGCCCCACTCGTTGTCGTACCACGAGGTGATCTTGACCAGGTTGCCCATGACCTTCGTCAGGCCCGAGTCGTAGATCGACGAGTGCGGGTTCGTCGTGATGTCGCTCGACACGAGCGGCTCGTCGCTGTACTCGAGGATGCCCTTGAGCGGCCCCTCCGCGGCGGCCTTGTACGCCGCGTTGATGTCGTCGATCGTCACGTCGGAGGAGGTCTCGAGCGTGAGGTCGGTGATCGACCCGGTCGGCACCGGCACGCGGAGCGCGAATCCGTCCAGCTTGCCCGCGAGCTCCGGGAGCACGAGACCGATGGCCTTGGCGGCGCCGGTCGAGGTCGGCACGATGTTGAGCGCGGCGGCGCGGGCGCGGCGGAGGTCCTTGTGCGGGCCGTCCTGGAGGTTCTGGTCCGCGGTGTAGGCGTGCACCGTCGTCATGAGACCGCGCTCGATGCCGAACGCGTCGTTGAACACCTTGGCGAGCGGCGCGAGGCTGTTCGTCGTGCAGGACGCGTTCGAGATGATGTGGTGCGACGCCGGGTCGTAGGTGCCCTCGTTCACGCCGAGCACGATCGTGACGTCGTCGCCCGTGGCCGGCGCCGAGATGATGACCTTCTTGGCGCCCGCCTCGATGTGCTTCCGCGCGTCCTCGGCCTTCGTGAAGAACCCGGTCGACTCGATGACGATGTCGACACCGAGCTCGCCCCACGGCAGCTTGGCGGGGTCGCGCTCGGCCAGGACCTTGATCGGCTTGCCGTCGACGACGATGCTGTCGCCCTCGAGCCCGACCTCAGCCGGGAGCTTGCCCGTGATCGAGTCGTACTTCAGGAGCTGAGCGAGCGCCTTGTTGTCGGTGAGGTCGTTCACCGCGACGACCTCGAGCTCGCTGCCCTTGGCCAGGGCGGCCCGGAAGAAGTTGCGGCCGATCCGGCCGAAGCCGTTGATGCCGATCTTGACGGTCAATGGAACTCCTGTGTCTGTCGAGCGTGCTTTCGACGCTGGTGTTCGGAGTGCAGGTCGGGGCCTGCGCCTGAGGCTGACGATACGCCCGAGACGTCGTCGGGACGACAGTAGCAGTCGGCACAGACCCCTCGACGCACGCCGTCGAGCGACGTCATGGACGGGCTCGGGAGACGCGTCCGCGGGTCCGTGGCCGAGCGCTCAGGCCTCGTCGAGGTCGTCCGGCAGGTTCGCCTCGGTGCCCGGGACACCCAGGTCGAGCGCCTTCTTGTCGGCCATCGCGAGCAGGCGCCGGATGCGTCCGGCGATGGCGTCCTTCGTCATGGGAGGCTCAGCGTGCTGCCCGAGCTCGTCGAGGCTCGCATCGCGGTGGGTGAGCCGCAGTGCCCCTGCGTACTTCAGGTGGTCCGGGACGTCGTCGCCCAGGATCTCGAGCGCTCGCTCGACCCGGGCGCACGCGGCGACCGCCGCCTGCGCCGAGCGACGGAGGTTCGCGTCGTCGAAGTTCACGAGCCGGTTCGCGGTCGCGCGGACCTCGCGACGCTGACGGAGCTCCTCCCACTCCGCGCTGCACCGCGCTGCGCCCATGACGGTGAGCATCTGGCCGATCGCCTCACCGTCACGGATCACGACGCGGTGGACGCCCCGGACCTCCCGGCCCTTCGCGGCGACACCGAGGCGGGACGCCGCTCCGACGAGCGCCATCGCAGCCTCGTTCCCGGGGCAGGTGACCTCGAGCGCGGCAGCGCGCCCCGGGTCGGTCAGCGTGCCGGTGGCGAGGAAGGCGCCACGCCAGATGGCGGCGAGGTCGTCACGGTTGCCGGTCGTCAGTCGGTTCGGGAGGCCCCGAACCGGGCGACGACGGGCGTCCATGAGACCGGTCTGGCGCGCCAGGGTCTCGCCCGCCTCGAGCACGCGGACCAGGTAGCGGGTCCCGCGCCGCGCGGATGCGGACGAGCCGACGCTCGCCTCGCTCCGCACGCCGTACAACTCAGCGAGGTCCTTCCGCACGCGGTGCACGATGATCCGGGTGTCGAGTTCGACCTCGACCGCGATCCTGCCCGAGATGACGTGCAGGCCACCCGCGAACCGCAGCACCGTCGCGAGTTCCGCGGCGCGGACCGTGTTGCGGTTCACGGCCACGCGGGCCAGTTCGTCCTTGACCTCGGCAGTCAACGGCAATGCATCATTCCTTACGTTCGGGGGCACGCGGGAAGGGAGGGTCGGTCACTCCCTACCGAGGTCGCGGTTCTTGACGCGCACGGCCACGTTCGGCATCCCGCGGATGAGACTCGCCAGCTCGGCGACGATGGCGACGGACCGGTGCTTGCCGCCCGTGCAGCCAATGGCGATCGTAGCGTGTCTCTTGTTCTCTCGCTGGTACCCGGCCAGCACCGGCTCGACCGCCGCCGCGTAGCGGTCGATGAACGGACGTGCTCCGTCCTGGCCCAGGACGTAGTCCGCGACGTCGGCGTCGAGGCCCGTGTGCTCGCGGAGTTCCGGCACCCAGTAGGGGTTCGGGAGGAAGCGGACGTCCGCCACCATGTCCGCATCGGCGGGCAGTCCGTACTTGAACCCGAAACTCATCAGGGTCACCTGCACGCCCACGAACCGGTCCTCGGCGAACTGCTCCGCGACCCGGGCGGCGAGCTGGTGGATGTTGAGGTCCGACGTGTCGATCACGACGTCCGAGGCTTCACGGAGTCCGAGCAGACGCGACCGCTCTCGACCGATGCCGTCGAGGAGCGTGTCCTCGCCCTGCAAGGGGTGGGGCCGCCGCACCTGCTCGAACCGCCGGACGAGGACGGCGTCGGTCGCCTCGAGGAAGAGCACCCGGACCCGTGCGGTGGTGCTGTCCCGGAGTCGTCGGACGGCCCCCTCGGGGTCGGTGAAGAACCTCCCACCGCGGACGTCCACGACGGTCGCGATCTTCGGCAGCGACTCCCCCGCCCGCTCGGCCAGGTCGGTCAACGGACCGAGCATCTGCGTCGGCAGGTTGTCGACGACGTACCAGCCGAGGTCCTCCAGCGCCTTCCCGACGGTGGACCGCCCCGCGCCGGACATGCCGGTCACGATGAGCACGTCGTGCGAGGGACTACTGAGGTCGGTCATTCGTGAGCGCGCTCCGTGGTCACCGTGCGGTGTGGTCGTCATCGGACTGGTCCGCCCAGGCTAGCGGCTCACCGAATGGAGCGCGGGCAGATCCGGCGCTTCGGGCGCTGACCCGGGTTCGGGCGCTTCGGGCGCTGACCCGGGTTCGGGCGCTGACGTCGGTGCCGACGCGTCGAGCTGTCTCCGGACGGCAGCGGCCGTCGCCGGACCGATGCCGGGGACCTCGGCGATCTCCTCCGGTGTCGCATCGCGCAGCCGAGCCACGGACCCGAAGTGCTTGAGGAGACCGTTGACGCGCGTCGGACCGAGGCCGGGGATCTCGGCGAGCCGACTCCGGACATCGCGCTTGCGCCGTGTCCGCTGGTGGGTGATCGCGAACCGGTGCGCCTCGTCACGGATCCGCTGGATCAGGAACAACGCCTCGGAGTTCCGCGGCAGGATCACCGGGAAGTCATCGCCCGGTAACCAGATTTCCTCCAGGCGCTTGGCGATCCCGCACAGCGCGATGTCCGTGACGCCGGCGTCGGCCATCGCCCGGGCAGCGGCCTCGACCTGCGGCTGACCGCCGTCGACGATGAGCAGCTGCGGTCGGTACGCGAACCGCTTGGTGCGTGCGCCCTGCTCGACGACCTCGTCGCTGGTCGGGTCCGCCACGGTCGGGAGGTCGGCGTCCTCGTCGAGCCGCGCGAGGCGTCGTGACAGCACCTGGTACATGCTGTCCGTGTCGTCACGGGACTCGGCGATCGTGTAGCGCCGGTACTGGTCCTTCCGTGGCAGGCCGTCCTCGAAGACGACCATCGACGCGACGATGTTCGTGCCCTGCAGGTGGGAGATGTCGTAGCACTCCATCCGCAGCGGCGCGTCGGTCATCCCGAGGGCGTCCTGGATGTCGGCGAGCGCGGCGGAGCGGGTCGTGTAGTCGGCCGACCGCTTGGTCTTGTACAGCCTCAGGGCCTGGGCCGCGTTGACCGTCGCGGTCTTCGCCAGGCCGGCACGGTCACCACGCTGGGCTGTGCTGAGTCGTACCGCGCGGCCACCACGCTGTTCGGACAGCCAGGTCTCGAGGGCGTCGGCGTCCTCGGGCAGCGCCGGGACGACGACCTCGCGCGGCGGCTCCTCGGCTCCCGCGTACACGCTCTGCACGATCTGCTCGACGAGCTCGCCGGTGCTGATGTCGAGCTCCTTGTCGACCACCCAGCCCCGCACGCCTCGGATCCGGCCACCCCGCACCGTGAACTGCTGGACCGCGGCCGCGAGTTCGTCCTCGGCGACACCGAACAGGTCGAGGTCGACCGAGTCGCGGAGCACGACCGCGCTCTTCTCGAGCACCGCCTCGAGCGCCTCGACCTGGTCGCGGTAGCGGGCCGCTTCCTCGTAGTGCATGGCGTCGGCGGCGGCTGCCATCCGTGCACGACGTTCGCTGATGACCCGCCGGTCGTAGCTGCCCATGAAGCGGACGAACTCCTCGACGATCGCCCGGTGCTCCTCGATCGACACCCGACCGGAGCACGGACCGCCGCACTTGCCGATCTGCCCCGGGAAACAGGGCCGCCCGGTCTGCATCGCGCGCTTGTAGCTCGAGTCCGAACAGGTGCGGATCGGGAACACCTTGATCATCAGGTCGATCGTGTCGTGCACCGCCCAGATCTTCGGGTACGGCCCGAAGTACTTGGCGCCCCGGATCTTCCGGTTCCGCGTGACCATGACCCGAGGGGCTTCGTCCCCGAGGGTGATCGCCATGTACGGGTACGACTTGTCGTCCCGGAACTTGACGTTGAAGGGCGGATCGAACTCCTTGATCCACGTGTACTCGAGCTGGAGGGCCTCGATCTCGCTCCCCACCACGGTCCACTCGACGCTCGCCGCCGTGAGGACCATCCGCCGGGTCCGCTCGTGCAGGGTCGGCAGCGGTGCGAAGTAGTTGCTGAGGCGAGCACGGAGGTTCTTCGCCTTGCCGACGTACAACACGCGCCCGTCGGCGTCACGCCACCGGTACACGCCCGGGTCGGTCGGGATCTCGCTCGCTCTCGGTCGCCACGGGACGGTGTCCGCCACCTACCGGACCTCCGCCGCGACCCGACTGCGTCCGGCCACGTGGTCCGCCGACCGACGGTCGACCGCACGCTGCGCGCCCACTCGGGCGTCCTGGGCATCGAAGATCTCGCGGAGGAACACGCCCGTGTGACTCTCCGGCACGTCCGCGACGTGTTCCGGCGTCCCCGTGGCGAGCACCGTGCCACCACCCGACCCGCCCTCGGGGCCCATGTCGACGATCCAGTCCGCCGACTTGATGACGTCGAGGTTGTGCTCGATCGTGATGACCGTGTTGCCCTTGTCGACGAGCCCCTGCAGCACGAGCAGGAGCTTGCGGACGTCCTCGAAGTGGAGTCCGGTCGTCGGCTCGTCGAGCACGTACACGGTCCGCCCGTTCGAGCGACGCTGCAGTTCGGTCGCGAGCTTGACGCGCTGGGCCTCACCACCGGAGAGCGTCGTGGCACTCTGACCGAGACGCACGTACCCGAGTCCGACGTCGACGAGGGTCTTCATGTAGCGGTGGATCGCCGAGATCGGCTCGAAGAACTCGGCCGCCTCGCTGATCGGCATCTCGAGCACCTCGGAGATGTTCTTGCCCTTGTAGTGGACCTGCAGGGTCTCGCGGTTGTAGCGCGCACCGCCACAGACCTCGCACGTCACGTAGACGTCCGGCAGGAAGTTCATCTCGATCTTGATCGTGCCGTCGCCCGCGCAGTTCTCGCAGCGCCCGCCCTTGACGTTGAAGCTGAAGCGACCGGGCCCGTAGCCGCGGGTCTTGGCCTCTTGCGTCTCGGCGAACAGGTTCCGGATCCGGTCGAACACACCGGTGTACGTCGCGGGGTTCGACCGCGGGGTCCGGCCGATGGGCGCCTGGTCGACGTGCACGACCTTGTCGAGCTGGTCGAGGCCCTTCACGCGGGTGTGCTTGCCCGGGATGTGTCGAGCACCATTGAGCTGGTTGGCGAGCACCTTGTAGAGGATGTCGTTGACGAGCGTCGACTTGCCGGAACCACTGACCCCGGTGACGGCCGTGAACACCCCGAGGGGGAACTGCACCTCGACGTCCTTCAGGTTGTTCGCCCGTGCCCCCTGGACGGTGATGACGCGCTTCCGGTCGACGCGACGACGCTCTGCAGGGAGCTCGATGGCACGACGCCCCGCGAGGTAGTCCCCGGTCGTCGAACCGCGGTTGTCGAGCAGCTCCTGGTAGGGCCCCGAGTGCACGATCCGACCGCCGTTCACGCCCGCACCCGGGCCGACGTCGACGATCCAGTCGGCCGTCCGGATCGTGTCCTCGTCGTGCTCCACGACGATCAGCGTGTTCCCGAGGTCGCGCAGCTTGACCAGGGTGTCGATGAGACGCCGGTTGTCCCGCTGGTGCAGGCCGATGCTCGGCTCGTCGAGCACGTACAGCACGCCGGTCAGGCCCGAGCCGATCTGCGTCGCCAAGCGGATCCGCTGGGCCTCCCCGCCGGAGAGCGACCCTGCACCACGAGACAGGGTCAGGTACGACAGCCCCACCTCGAGCAGGAACTCGAGGCGCGCGCGGATCTCGCGCAGCACGGCGGCCGCGATGTGGGCCTCCCGAGGGGTGAGGGCGAGCGACTCCATGAAGGCGTGGGAGTCCTCCAGGCTGAGGTCGCAGACGTCGGCGATGCTCCGGTCCGCGACCGTCACGGCGAGCACCTCGGGCTTGAGGCGCGTGCCGTCGCAGACGGGACACGGGACCTCGCGGAGGTACCCCTGGAACCGCTGGCGCTGCGCGTCGGTCTCGGCCTCGCCGTACTTGCGCTCGATGTAGGGCATCACGCCCTCGAAACCACTGGTGTAACGCATCTCACGGCCGAACCGGTTGCGCCAGGACACCGACACCTCGAAGTCCTTGCCCGTCAGGATGGCTGCCTGGACGGTGGGGTCGAGCTGGTTCCACGGGGTGTCGAGCCGGAACCCGAGCTCCTTGCCGAGTCCCTGCAGGAGCTTCTCGAAGTAGCTGTAGAGGCCGCCCGTCCCCGTCCACGGCAGGACGACGCCGTCGGCGAGGCTCGCCTCGGGGTCGCCGAGCACGAGGTCCGGATCGACCGACATCCGTGTACCGAGGCCGGAGCACTCGGGGCATGCTCCGAACGGCGCGTTGAACGAGAACGTCCGGGGCTCGATCTCGGTGAGCGCGAGCGGGTGGTTGTTCGGGCACGAGAGGTTCTCGGAGTAGGTCCGAACCGCACCGGGGCCCTCGTGGTCGACGAGGTCGATCGAGACGGTGCCGCCGGTGAGCCGGAGTGCGGTCTCGAGGGAGTCGGTCAGGCGCCCGAGGACGTCGTCCGACGCGACGAGGCGGTCGACGATGACCGCGATGTCGTGCTTGACCTGCTTCTTCAACGTGGGCGGTGTGCTCAGTTGCACGCGCTCGCCGTCGACGATGGCCCGCGCGTACCCGGAGGCCGCGAGTTCCTGGAAGAGATCGACGAACTCGCCCTTCTTCTTCGACACGATGGGTGCCAGCACCTGGAACCGCGTACCGGTTTCGAGCGTCATCAATTGGTCGGCGATCTGCTGCACCGACTGCTTGCTGATCACCTCGCCACACACCGGGCAGTGCGGAACGCCGATGCGCGCCCACAGCAGCCGCATGTAGTCGTACACCTCGGTGATCGTCCCGACCGTCGAGCGTGGGTTGCGGTTCGTCGACTTCTGGTCGATCGACACGGCGGGGCTGAGTCCCTCGATGAAATCCACGTCGGGACGATCCACCTGCCCGAGGAACTGGCGCGCGTACGCCGACAGCGACTCGACGTACCGACGCTGCCCCTCGGCGAAGATCGTGTCGAACGCGAGCGAGGACTTGCCCGAGCCGGACAGACCCGTGAACACGACGAGGGAGTCCCGCGGGATCTCGAGGTCAACGTCCCGCAGGTTGTGCACGCGCGCACCCCGGACGCTGAGCGTCGAGGTCGAGGTCCCGGAGATGCTGGCGCCGGGGACGTGCGGCTCGCCGGGCTGCCCGAAGGCCGCCAGATCGGAGGAAGGAGTACCGCGGTCGGAGGTGATGGTCATCACCTCGATTCTACGAAGCCCGTCTGACATCCGGCCCGCCCCGCGCGTCCCACGGGGTTCGCCCCTCGCGGACAGCGGCGGCCGGCCCGGCACACGTCCGGGGTCAGACCGACGTGACGGCGGGCTCGCGACCCACGACCGCCGCCGAGGCCTCCCAGAGGCGCGCCGCCGCGGTGCGATCGTGGGCATGGGGTTCCGCGGGGACGACGGTCGCCCCTCCGCGCAACTGGAACCATCCGTCCGGGCCCCAGTACGCGCCGGATCGGACGTCATCGCCCACCGCGGCGTGCACGAGCGGGACGGCCCCGGCGTCCTTGCCCTGCGCGACCAGACGGCCCCCGACGCGGAGCCACGGTGCTCCGGGTCCGGACGGCACGACCCCCGGACGCGACGGCGACAGCGAGTCGAGCGCGAGACCCGGGTGCGCCACGACGCTCCGCACGGAGGAGCCGCTGTCCGCGAGACGCTGGGCGAGCTCGAACCCGAACAGCATCACGGCGAGCTTGCTCCGCGCGTACTGGAGGTAGTTCACGTAGGGATCCGCCCGGAAGGGGTCCCGCCCGTCGAGCCGGACCCAGCGGTGGCTGATGCTCCCGACGTGCACCACGCGACCCGCCGTCCGCTCGAGCAGCGGCAGCACCTGCGCCGTCAAGGCGAAGTGCCCGAGGTGGTTCGTCCCGATCTGCAGCTCGATCCCCTGGGCGGTGCGACGTTCCCGGCGCGACCCCACGACCCCCGCGTTGTTCACGAGGGCGTCGACCGGTCCGAGACCGGCGATGGCGTCGGCCGCCTCCGTGACGCTCCTGAGGTCGGCCAGGTCGACGAGGACCTGCGCGATCGATGCGTCCGGTGCCGCGCGACGGATCGCCTGCTCGGCTCGCGCAGCGCGCTCCCGGTCGCGGCACGCGAGCACGACGCGGTGCCCCGCCACGGCGAGCTGCTCGGCCGTGAAGTACCCGAGGCCCGCACTCGCCCCCGTCACGACGACGGTGCGCCGGACCGCCGGATCACCGGACATGTCCGGCGGCCTCCATCTGTCGCAGGGCCTTCTTCAGGTCCTGGACCTCGTCACGGAGCCGCGCGGCCAGCTCGAACTTCAGCTCGCCGGCCGCCTGCAGCATCTGCTCGTTGAGGTCCGCGATCGTCGACTCGAGTTGGCTCGCACCCTCGGCCGCGAGGCCTTCGCGGCGGAGGTTCGGCGTGGGCGAGCGACGGGCGTCGCCGGCCCCGCGGCGCTCCAGGAGCTCGCGCGTGTCGGCGCCCTCGCGCGCGAGGACCTCGGTGATGTCCGCGATCTTCTTGCGGAGCGGCTGCGGGTCGATCCCACGCTCGGTGTTGTAGGCGATCTGCTTCTCGCGGCGCCGCTCGGTCTCGTCGAGCGCCTGCCGCATCGAGTCCGTGATCTTGTCGGCGTACATGTGGACCTCACCGCTGACGTTGCGGGCGGCACGACCGATCGTCTGGATGAGTGAGGTGGACGACCGGAGGAAGCCCTCTTTGTCGGCGTCGAGGATCGCGACGAGCGACACCTCGGGCAGGTCGAGCCCCTCGCGCAGCAGGTTGATGCCGACGAGCACGTCGTACACGCCCTGCCGCAGTTCGGTCAGCAGCTCGACACGCTTCAGCGTGTCGACGTCCGAGTGCAGGTAGCGGACACGCACGCCCGCGTTCCCGAGGAAGTCCGTGAGCTCCTCGGCCATGCGCTTGGTCAGGGTGGTCACGAGGACGCGTTCGTCCCGGTCCACACGGATGCGGATCTCCTCGAGCAGGTCGTCGATCTGCCCCTCACTCGGCTTGATCACGATCTGCGGGTCGACGAGCCCCGTCGGCCGGATGATCTGCTCCACCACGCTGTCGGTCACACCCAGCTCGTAGCGGCCGGGCGTCGCCGACAGGTAGACCTTCTGACCGACGCGGTCGAGGAACTCCTCCCACGTCAGCGGGCGGTTGTCCATCGCGCTCGGCAGCCGGAATCCGTGCTCCACGAGCGTGCGCTTGCGTGACGCGTCGCCTTCGTACATGGCGCCGATCTGCGGCACGGTGACGTGCGACTCGTCGATGACGACGAGGAAGTCGTCCGGGAAGTAGTCGATCAGGCAGTGGGGCGCCTCGCCGGGGGCGCGGCCGTCGATGTGACGCGAGTAGTTCTCGATGCCGCTGCAGAACCCGATCTGCTCCATCATCTCGATGTCGAACGTCGTGCGCATGCGCAGCCGCTGGGCCTCGAGCAGCTTGCCCTGCTGCTCGAGTTCGGCCAGGCGCTCTGCCAGTTCCTCCTTGATGGTGCCGATCGCGCGGTGCATCACGTCGGTGGCGGCGACGTAGTGCGAGCCGGGGAACACGGTCACCGCGGGCAGCTCCTTCACGACATTGCCCGTGAGCGGGTGCAGCGCCGTCAGGGCCTCGATCTCGTCGCCGAACATCTCGATGCGGATCGCGAGTTCCTCGTACACGGGGATGATCTCGATCGTGTCGCCACGCACGCGGAACGTGCCCCGGGCGAAGTCGACGTCGTTGCGCTGGTACTGCATCGCCACGAAGCGGCGCACGAGCGTGTCCCGCGAGATCTGCTGTCCCACCTGCAGCGCGAGGGACGCGTTCATGTACTGCTCCGGCGTACCGAGGCCGTAGATGCAGGACACCGTCGAGACGACCACGGTGTCCCTGCGGCTCAGCAGGGAGTTCGTCGTCGAGTGCCGGAGCCGCTCGACCTCGGCGTTGATCGACGAGTCCTTCTCGATGAAGGTGTCGGTCTGCGGGACGTACGCCTCGGGCTGGTAGTAGTCGTAGTACGAGACGAAGTACTCGACCGCGTTGTTCGGGAGCAGACCGCGGAACTCGTTGGCGAGCTGCGCGGCGAGCGTCTTGTTGTGGGCGAGCACCAGGGTCGGCCGTTGCACCTGCTCGATGAGCCACGCGGTGGTCGCCGACTTGCCCGTCCCCGTGGCGCCGAGCAGGACCACGTCCGTCTCGCCCGCGTTGATCCGCCCCGCGAGTCCCGCGATGGCGGCCGGCTGGTCACCGCTGGGCTCGTACTCGGAGATGACCTCGAACCGACGGAGGGCTCGGGTGGGTTCGATCATCGTGGTCATGCCGTCGATGCTAAGCGCGACGACCGACAGCGGCCCGACTGGTTCGCGGCAGGCTGATCGCTCGCGCGTATCCTGGTGTGATCACGCTCCAAGATGGCTGATAGGGACCGGCGATACCGTGATCGACCGTGGGGAGGCGCTCAGGTCGTCGGCTCCACCGCTCCCCCGCTCACTCCGAAGAACAGGACCCGCGATGACCACCGCAGCGAAACCGGCCGCGGCCCCCGTACCCGTCAAGGCGAGCCCCTTCCGCGGACGCCTCCGCGGACGGGTCCTGCTCCTGCTCTGCGTCATGTACGCGATCTCGTACGTCGACCGGACGAACATCTCGACCGCCCTCCCCGAGATGGCGAAGGACCTGGACCTGTCGACGACGGCGCAGGGTGCGATCGTGTCCGCGTTCGCGCTCCCCTACGCCTTCGTCCAGATGGGCGGCGGCTGGCTCGGCGAGAAGATCGGTCCGCGCCGCTCGCTCCTCGCCATCGGTGTCCTCTGGGGCGTCGCGACGATCTGGACGGGCCTCGCGGGCGGCGTCCTCAGTCTCTTCCTCGCTCGCGCACTCCTCGGCCTCACCGAGGGATCCGCGTTCCCCACCGCGACGCAGGCGATGAGCCGGTGGATCCCCCGGGACCGCAACGGGTTCGCCCAGGGGATCGTGCACTCCGCCTCACGGCTCGGCAACGCCCTCGCCCCGCTCCTCGTCGCGGCGATCATCGCCGCCGCCGGCTGGCGCGAGTCCTTCATCTACGTCGGCCTGCTCAGCGCCATCTGGGCGGGATTCTGGTGGTTCCTCTTCCGCGATCGTCCGGAGACCGCACCCGGCATCTCGCAGCGGGAGCTGGACGAACTCCCGCCCGCCCAGGTCCGCGCCACGCGTCCGCCGGTCCCGTGGCGCCAGCTCATCAAGCAGATCCTGCCGGTCTCGTTCGTCGACTTCGGCTACGGCTGGACGCTCTGGGTGTTCCTCACCTGGATCCCGTCGTTCCTCGCGGACTCCTACCACCTCCCGCTCACGACGTACGCCGGCTACACGTCGGTGATCCTCCTCGCCGGTGTCATCGGCGACACCGTCGGTGGCATCGTCTCGGACCGACTCATCCGTCGTGCCGGCGACGCGCGCAAGGCCCGTCGCACGGTCCTCCTGATCGGGCTCGTGGGTTCCGCGGTGTGCCTGCTCCCGCTGCTGTTCTCGCACCACCTCTGGCTCGCGTCCGCCTCGCTCATGCTCTCGTTCTTCTTCCTCGAGCTGACGAACGCGAACCTGTGGGCGATCCCGATGGACGTCGCCCCCCAGTGGTCGGGCACCGCGAGCGGCATGATGAACACCGGCTACGGCTTCGCCGGCGTGTTCTCCCCCATCGTGTTCGGGTGGCTCGTCGGGGTGTCCGGGTGGCAGTGGCCGTTCGCCCTGTCCGTCGCACTCCTCCTCGGCGCCGCGATCGTCGCCTGGTTCATGAACCCGAGGCGCCTGACGGTCACCGACGGCGTGCTCGAGATCGGCGTCCCGGCGGCGGAACGCAGCGCCTGAGACCACGACGGACGGGCCGTCCCACCTGGGTGGGACGGCCCGTTCGCGGGTCACCGCTCGGCGTGCGACCCGCCGACGTCGTCCGTCTCGCCGACGAGCGCGTCATCCGGTTCGACTGCCTCGCTCGAGGGCTCGCGTCCCGCGTCGCGGACGGCACGAGCCGTCGTCGTGGTCGTACCGCCAGCGGACGCGAGCCGCTCCCGGCCGCGGCGCCGGGCCTCCCGGGCACCCCGGGACCCGAGCGACGGACGCCCGGTGAGCGGGATGCTGAGCGGCGTCCAGCGGAACAGTTCGGTGATCGCGACGGCGAGCACGATGACGAGCACGTACGTGACCGGCGTGAGCCACGGCTGCGCGACATGCCGCTCCAGCCAGCTGTCGCCGTAGAGCAGCAGGAAGATCACGAACGGGTGGCTCAGGAAGATGCCGAACGACCGGTCGGACCCGTAGTCGATGACGCGCGCCAGGAGGGTCGAGGGGTCGCGTCGGTCGGCCCACGCCGCGCCGAGCGCGAGGAAACCCATCCCGATCGCGGCGCTCCAGACGACCTCGATCGGCTGCAGCGGGGTGCCGGCCGCGTACAGGGACTGGCCGAGGAGCACCTGCCCCGCCCACACGGCGAGGGTGAGCACGCCGACCCCGGTGACCCCCCAGCCGATGAGTCGCCGACGCACCCGGATCCAGGTGAGGAACGCCTCCGCGTGGTCCGCGGCGACGGCACCCGAGACGATGAAGAAGACGTACATGAAGAAGAACTGCTTGCTGTACCCGTGCATCCAGTCGAACGAGTGCGGCCAGTACTTGTACGCGCCGTAGACGACCAGGTTGACCACGAGCGCGACGACCGTCAGCAGCACGTGGTGACGGCGCGTGCGTCGGACCAGCCACATGATCGCCGGGAGCAGCAGGTACACCTGCATGGTCACGAGCAGGAAGTACAGGTGGTACATCGCCGTGCCGGTCACGATCCCGTGCGCGAGGTCCGTCACCAGGAGCGGGACGTCCCCGCGCTCGGTCGCGCTGAGGAGCCACGCCGACCCGACGTACACGAGGGACCACGCCAGGTACGGCACACCGACGAGCAGGAACCGCTTCGGCCAGAACTGCGACATCGGCTTCGGTCGCAGTGTGTAGCTGTAGACGAGGACGAACGCCGTCAGCGAGAAGAACACGAGGCGGGTGAAGTGCAACAGCGCGAGCAGGGCGTAGTAGAAGTGGTTGTCCGACGCGGTCGTGTGGCTCGTCGTGTGGACGCCGATCACACACGCGAAGGTCAGGATCCGCAGGACGTCGACCTCGTACAGGTGACGCGGGCGGCCGTTCTGCCGTGTCGGTGTGGTGACGTTCGTGTCGGTGGCGGCGGGGGCGGGTTGCACCGCTCAAGGCTACGGCGTGATCCGATGAAGGTCCCGCAGGCGGTGACTACTCCACCGAGGCCATCGCCCGCACGCGCGCGCGCTGCACCTTGCCGGTCGGCGCCCGGGGCAGGTCCGGGACGACGATGATCTCGACCGGCCGGCGGAACCGGGTCAGCTGCGCCGCGCAGCGGGCGGTCAGGTCGGCGACGAGCGACGCGGCCGCCGTGTCCTCGCTCGGTTGCGGGATGACGTAGGCGACCGGAACGTGCCCGAGGATCGGGTCGGGGCGCCCGACGACCACGGCCTCGAGCACGCGCGCGTCGCCGAGCAGGACGTCCTCGACCTCGGACGGGTAGACCTTCTCGCCTCCGCGGTTGATGACGTCGTCCGATCGACCGGCGAGCGACACCCACCCGTCTGCGGAGATCGAGCCGAGGTCGCCGGTGGACAACCAGCCCTCGGCGTCGAACCGCTCGGGGGCCCGGCCGAACAGGTACCGGCTCACGACCCCGGGTCCGCGGATCCACAGCGCACCGACCTCGCCGGCCGGGAGGAGCGCGCCGTCCTCTCCACGGACCTGGACCTCGGAGCCGACGGGGACGCCGACGGAACCGGGTCGGGGCGCTGAACCGAGGGGGGTCGCGGTGATCTGGCTGGCACCCTCGGTCATCCCCCAGCTGACGACGAGCGGCGTCGCACCGAGGGCCGCTCGGACCGGGTCGGGAAGTGGGGCGGAGGCGCTCCGGACGAACCGGAGACCCGCGGGGAGGTCGAGCGGCCCCGTCTTCGCGAGGACGGCGAGGACCGCCGGCACGGCGTTGAGCCAGGTGATGCGACGCTCGGCCAGGAGCTCCCAGAAGCCGGTGCGTCGGAACCGCTTGTCGAGCACGAGCGTCGAACCGGCCACCATGGTGGCGAGCAGCCCGACGACCTCGGCGTTGACGTGGAACAGCGGGAGCGAGTTGAAGCCCCGGTCCTCCCGAGTGAGCTCGTTGTGGTCGGCGACCGCTCGTGCCACGAACACGAGCTGGGGTTCGGGCAGTTCGACGCCCTTCGGCGTGCCCGTCGAACCGGACGTGAACAGCACGACGGACCCGGTGTCGAGCGCGTCGGGAGCGCTCGACGGGACGGTGCCGGCCACGACGTCGGTCGGGTGACCGGTGGCGGGGTCGATGTGCGCCGCCGCGGTCCCGGCGATCGTGGCGTCGTCTGCACGGTCGGAGACGACGAGGGAGGCGCCATGGAGCAGGTCCGCGAGGCGCAGGGGCTCGGAGGTCGGCTGCCCGGTGTCCACCGGGACCGCACGACGGCCGGAGGACAGCGCTGCGAGGTGCACGACCGCGAACGACAGCGGGTCCCCGAGATCCACGAGGACCGCGCCGGAGGGGGCGATCCCGAGGTCGTCGAACACCGATGTCCAGGCCTGGACCGCTTCGGCGAAGGCCCGGTACGTCAGCACCCGGTCGGACCGGGCGTCCTCCAGGTAGTGGTGGTCCGGGTCGTCGGTTCCCCGACGTCGGATCAGGGCGGCGAGGGTGTCCGCTGACCTGCCCCCGGAGCCTTCCGGATGCCGGTCTCCGCTGACGTCGTCCACTCCACGTTGCACTCCCCCATGGTATTGCGGCTCCCTATGAACGTGCAGAGGCGCTGGATCCTCACCCCTGGGACGGCGTCGGTGCCGCGGAGCGCGTGGGGTTCGGCTCGTGGGTCTGCGGGAGCGGGACCCGCGTCAGCATCCAGTGCCACAGCGGGAGCATGCGCGGGGTCCCGTTCGCCTGGAGCGGAGTGGCGTCGTCGATGATGAGCGAGTGCGCCTGGTCGGGGTCACCGACGTCCAACCGGGTGAGGATCGCGTGCGGGTCGCCGGATGGAGGCCGCGTCGTCGTGACCGACGGGCCGTGCGGACCGTCGAGACCGAGCACGCGCCACGAGCCGCGGATGCGCGGCCCGAACACGTCACGCACGTCGTCGATCGCGTACTCGCGGGTGATCGGCGTGACACCCGGGCGGTCCATCCACGCCGCGTGCGCCGCCCCGTCGGACTCGACGGGCGACGAGAACATGAGCGCACCGAGCACCGGTCGGATGTGCGCGATGAAGGCCGCCTCGCCGCCGCCCTGGGAGTGGCCGGCCACCACGATGTGGTCCCAGGCGATGTGACCCGAACCGTCCACGAAGCGGTTCCATCCGCCCGCGGGGTCCGCGCTCGACAGGTGCGCCACGGCGTCCCGGAGGCGAGCGGTGATCGACCCGGCAGGTCCGACGTCGCTGAACTGGGAGGCATCGGTGCCGTCGAACCGGTTCCGCTGGACCTGCGTGTAGCAGCGGGGGTTGTTCTCGCACGTCCCGGACAGCGTCGTCCCGAGGTTCCAGTAGTCGAGGCCGAGCACGTTGTACCCGGCCTGGGACGCGACCGACAGGAACGTCCGGTAGTCCGCGGGGCGCGCCCGCGTGGCGGGCAGGAACAGCAGCAGGGGGCCGTCGCCGACCGATCGGGACGCGAAGTCCGTCGCGTTCGGCGTGAGGCGCTGCCCGTCGACGGCACCGATCCGGAACCGACGGAAGTCTTGCGTCTCCGCGGGCGGGCCGACGTGGCCGAGCGACCCCGACGGGCCCCGGGGAGCCTCGGCGGTGGCCTGCTGGTGCTCGGAGGCCGTGTCGACCACGACCACGACCGCGACCACGACGGTGACGGCGAGTACGACCACGAGCAGGGCATGGAGGGCGTGACGCGCGGCCGAGGACACGTGCGGGGACGTTACCGGACGTCGCCGCGCGCAGGCTGCTTGCTCCCTGACGGGTCAGAAGAACTACTCAGGTTGAAACGCGACGATGCGGTCCCACACCTCGTCCGCAGAGCGGATCGTGTCGGCTGGCGAACCGGTCGCGTCGACGACCAGGTCCGCGAGCGCGAGCCGCTCCTCGTCGCTCGCCTGTGCCGCGACCCGACGTTCCGCGTCCCCGCGCTCCATGCCACGGTGGCGCACCAGGCGCTCGATCCGGTCCGGAGCGGGCGCGTGCACGACGACCACGGTGTCGAAGCGGAGCGGCCGTCCCTCCTGGGCCTCGGCCAGCAGCGGCACGTCGTAGACCACCACGGCGTCGGGATCGGCCCGCTCGGCCTCGGCGAAGCGCTCCTTCGCGATGCGCCACACCTCGGGGTGGGTGATCGCGTTGAGGGCGGCGCGCGCCTCCGCGTCGCGGAAGACGACCGCGCCGAGGGCTGGGCGATCGAGGGACCCGTCCGGCGCGATCACCGACGGGCCGAACCGCTCACGGATCGCCGCGAGCCCCGGGCTCCCGGGCGCGACCGCCTCGCGCGCCAGGAGGTCGGCGTCCACGACCACCGCACCGCGCTCCGCCCAGCGCGCGGACACCGTCGACTTGCCCGCCGCGATGCCACCCGTCAGTCCGATGATCCGCACGTCCACCACCTTAACGGGCGAGAGCCCGGCACCCTCGTGGGTACCGGGCTCTCGGGACGCGTCGGGCGGTCAGCTGTTCGAGCTGAGCCGCTCGCGCAGCGCCGCGAGCGAGGCGTCGTCGGCCAGGGTGCCCTGACCAGCCGTCTCGCTCGAGAACGACGACCCAGCGGACGCGGCGGGCGCGTCGAAGGGCGTGGACTCCTCGGCGATCGACGCGGCGACCTGCTTCTTGTGCGCTTCCCAGCGAGCCTGGGCAGCCGCGTACTCCTTCTCCCACGCGTCGCGCTGGGTCTCGAAGCCCTCGCGCCACTCGTTGGTCTCCGGGTCGAAGCCCTCGGGGTACTTGTAGTTGCCCTGCTCGTCGTACTCGGTCGGCATGCCGTAGAGCGCCGGGTCGAACTCGTCGCCCTCGGGGTCGACGCCCTCGTTCGCCTGCTTGAGGCTGAGCGAGATGCGGCGACGGTCGAGGTCGATGTCGATGATCTTGACGAAGACCTCGTCACCGACGGACACGACCTGCTCCGCGAGCTCGACGTGCTTGTTCGACAGCTCCGAGATGTGCACGAGGCCCTCGATGCCGTCGGCCACACGGACGAACGCACCGAACGGCACGAGCTTCGTGACCTTGCCCGGCGCGACCTGACCGATCGCGTGGGTGCGGGCGAAGACCTGCCACGGGTCCTCCTGCGTCGCCTTGAGCGAGAGCGACACGCGCTCGCGGTCGAGGTCGACCTCGAGGATCTCGACGGTGACCTCCTGGCCCACCTCGACGACCTCGCTGGCGTGCTCGATGTGCTTCCAGGAGAGCTCGGACACGTGGACGAGACCGTCGACGCCGCCGAGGTCGACGAACGCACCGAAGTTGACGATCGACGAGACGATGCCCTTGCGGACCTGGCCCTTGTGGAGGTTGTTGAGGAACGTCGTGCGCGACTCGGACTGCGTCTGCTCGAGCAGGGCGCGGCGCGACAGGACCACGTTGTTGCGGTTCTTGTCGAGTTCGAGGATCTTCGCTTCGATCTCCTGGCCGAGGTACGGCGTGAGGTCACGGACGCGACGGAGCTCGATGAGCGAGGCCGGGAGGAAGCCACGGAGGCCGATGTCGACGATGAGACCGCCCTTGACGACCTCGATGACCGTGCCGGTCACCACGCCGTCGGACTCCTTGATCTTCTCGACGTCGCCCCACGCACGCTCGTACTGCGCGCGCTTCTTCGACAGGATGAGACGGCCTTCCTTGTCCTCCTTCTGGAGGACGAGGGCCTCGACGTCGTCGCCGACCTCGACGACCTCGTTGGGGTCGACGTCGTGCTTGATCGAGAGCTCGCGGGAGGGGATCACACCCTCCGTCTTGTAACCGACGTCGAGGAGGACCTCGTCGCGGTCGATCTTCACGACGGTCCCGGAGATCAGGTCGCCGTCGTTGAAGAACTTCAGGGTCTTCTCGACCTCGGCCAGGAAGTCATCAGCCGAACCGATGTCGTTGATGGCGACCTGCTTAGGAGCCTTGGTCGTGGTGGTTGTCATGTAGAGATTGCTCCGAACGGGCATTGATCGGGCCATGACGATCGGGGTCCCCCTGGCGAGCACGGGAGGTCCGTGCACGCTTCGGCATGGCGAAGTGGATGCTTGACGCGGATTGCGCCGCACCAGTCTAGCCGGGCCTCCCCCACGGTCACAACCGCGAGCGGGACCCGCGACGGCTCCGTCCCGGGACCCCCGACAGGGGGTGAAACCGCCCCGGGGCGGGGGTCATTCCCGCTCGGGGAGCAGCGCCGACCGGAGCGTGTCGAGTCCGACCCCGCCGAGGGCCAGGGCGTCGCGGTGGAAGGCCCGCAGGTCGAAGTCGGCACCGGCACGCGCCGCGGCCTCGTCGCGGATGGACTCCCACACACGCTGACCCACCTTGTACGACGGGGCCTGTCCCGGCCAGCCGAAGTAGCGGTCGACCTCGAACCGGACGAACGCGTCGTCCATGTTCACGTTCTGTCGCATGAAGTCGAGCGCGTACTCGTGCGTCCAACCACCGCCGTCGGGGTTCGTCTTCTGCAGGTGCACCCCGATGTCGAGGACGACGCGGGCCGCCCGCATCCGCTGGCCGTCGAGCATGCCGAGGCGGTCGCCGTCGTCGTCGAGGTGGCCGAGCTGCTCCATGAGCCGTTCCGCGTAGAGCGCCCAACCCTCGACGTGCCCCGAGGGGCCGGCGAGCTGACGCCGCCACGTGTTGAGCTCGCCGCGGTTGTAGACCGCCTGGCTGATCTGCAGGTGGTGGCCCGGGACGCCTTCGTGGAACACCGTCGTCTTCTCGCGCCAGGTCGCGAACTCGGTCACGCCGTCGGGCACGGACCACCACATGCGGCCCGGCCGGCTGAAGTCGTCGCTCGGGCCCGAGTAGTAGATCCCGCCGTCGTGGGTGGGGGCGATCCGGCACTCGAGGCGACGGATGGGGTCCGGGATGTCGAAGTACGTCCCCGCCAGGGCCTCGACCGAGGCGTCCGAGGTCTCCTGCATCCAGGCGCGGAGTGCGTCGGTGCCGTGGAGCTTCCGGGCCGGGTCCTCGTCGAGCACCGCGATCGCCCGGGCGACGCTGGCCCCGGACTCGATGCGGTCGGCGATGCGCTCCTGCTCGGACCGCATCCGCGCGAGCTCCTCGAGCCCCCACGCGTAGGTCTCGTCCAGGTCGACGACCGCGCCGAGGAACCGACGGGAGTGCAGCTCGTAGTCCTCGCGTCCGACTGCGTCCACCGGGGTGGCGAGCGGCATCAGCTCGTGCTCGAGGAACCGACCGAGCGATCGGTACGCGGCAGCCGCGACGGCGGCGCCACGGCTGAGATCGGCACGGACCGACTCCGGCAGCGCACCACCGTCGTCGAGGGCGGCGCCGGCGGCCAGCTCGTCGAAGAACCCGCCGTCGCGGGCGTTCCGGAGGGCCTGCTGCGCCACGGCGGCGACCTGTCGCTTCGCGGGGGTCACGCCCTCGCGCGTCCCCTGCAGCAGGGTCTCGCGGTACCCCTCGAGCGCGTCGGGCAGCGCGGACAGCCGGTTCGCGATGTCCGACCAGTCGTTCGCCGTCGCCGTCGGCATGAGGTCGAGGACGTCCCGCAGGTGCTGCGCCGGGCTCGCGATGACGTTGAGGTCCCGGAGGTGGAGTCGCCGGTCGTACGACTCGACGACCAGGTCGAGTTCCGCGCCGAGGTCCGTCTTCGTCACGCGGTCGATCGCGTCGACGGGCTCCGCGGCGTCGAGGCTCCGGCGGGCCGCGCGTGCGGCGTCCGCGAGGGCGTCCGCTCCCGCGGGCGACGTGTCACCGTACTCACCCTGCCGACCGCCCACACCGATGTAGGTCCCGATCGTCGGGTCGAGGTCGACGAGTGTCGTCACCCAGTCCTCCGCGACACGGTCGACGGCGGACGGCTTGCGGACAGGACGCTCGGAGCTCATGGTGCGACCATACCGACTCCGCGATCCGGGAGGCCCGGAGCGACCCCGGCGGATCGTCCGACCGGGCGATCGCGCCTGGTCGCTCAGTGCGCCGCTGCCTCCCAGTTCGGCCCCGTGCCGACCTGGACGTCGAGGGGCACGCTCAGGTCCGCGGCACCGCCCATGCGCCGACGCACGATCTCCTCGACCGCGTCCTGTTCGCCCGGAGCGACCTCGAGGATGAGTTCGTCGTGCACCTGCAGCAACAGGTGCGAGTCGTGGCCACCCGCGTCGAGGTCCGCCGCGACGCCGAGCATCGCGATCTTCATGATGTCCGCGGCCGAACCCTGGATCGGCGCATTGAGCGCGGCCCGCTCGGCGTTCTCCCGGAGCACACGGTTCGGGCTCTTGAGGTCGCCGAACGGACGCCGGCGACCGAAGATGGTCTCGGTGTAGCCGTCCTCGCGCGCCTGTTCCACGACGTTGCGGAGGTAGTCGCGCACCGCTCCGAAGCGCGCGAAGTACTCGGCCATGAGGCCGCGTGCCTCTTTCTGGTCGATCCGGAGCTGCTTCGACAGGCCGAACGCGCTCAGTCCGTAGGCGAGTCCGTACGACATCGCCTTGACCTTCGTGCGCATCTCCGGGGAGACGTCGGCGGGCTCGACCCCGAACACGCGGGCACCGACGAACCGGTGCAGGTCCTCGCCCTCCTTGAACGCCTGGATGAGGCCCGGGTCCCCCGACAGGTGCGCCATGATGCGCATCTCGATCTGGGAGTAGTCGGCGGTGAGCAGGGTCGTGTACGGAGCGGCCACCGTGAACGCGGACCGGATCCGACGGCCGACCGCGGTCTTGACGGGGATGTTCTGGAGGTTCGGGTCGGTCGACGAGATGCGTCCGGTGCTCGTCCCGGTCTGTTCGTAGGTCGTGTGCACGCGACCGTCGACCACGGCGGCGTCGAGGGTGTCGACGATCTGCCGCAGCTTGGTCGCGTCGCGGTGCTGCAGCAGCAGGCCGAGGAACGGGTGCGGGTGCTGCTCCTGGAGGTCCGCGAGCGACGCGGCGTCGGTCGAGAAGCCCGTCTTGGTCTTGCGGGTCTTCGGCATCGCGAGCTCGGTGAACAGGACCTCTTGGAGCTGCTTCGGCGACCCGAGGTTGACCTCGTGCCCGATCTCCGCGAACGCCTGCTGTGCGAGCTCCGAGGCGCGCTCCCCGAGTTCGCCGGACAGGTCGGCGAGGACCGCGTGGTC